>NZ_CAMSEL010000031.1:0-33703 GCF_947057495.1 Citrobacter sp. Marseille-Q5395
TGAATATGGAAAGAGTTTTTACCCAGATCGATACCAATGAGCGCAATGTTTTCCATGATAGTTCTCCGAATGAAAGCCTGTCCTCAGCATAGTACCGGGAAGGAGGGAGTGACCATCTCATTAAATAAAGCACGTTAAGCCCATTGCAGACTCTAGATATTGACGAGTACGTCGGGTTTTCTCTTGTTTGAGTTGCCTCTTGTGGTAAGATAGTAATCAATTACTATCTTACCAGGAGTGCTCGTGGACACCCATCCAAAGCATCTGCCGGCCGATGAACGTCGTGCCGTAACTGTCGAGTCCGTCGTGGCGCTTGCCGGTTCGCAAAACCCAAGCGAGATAACCACTGCGGCTATCGCTAAACACATGAACTTGACCCAGGGTGCGCTGTTTCGGCACTTCCCGAACAAGGAAGCCATTTGGCAGGCGGTCATGGAGTGGGTAGCAGAGCGCCTATTAGCCAGAATCGATCGATCCGCACAAGGAATCGAGTCGCCCTTGGCAGCCATGGAGGCGATGTTCATGAGTCATATCGAATTCGTAGCTGAGCACCCAGGCGTGCCAAGAATGATGTTTGGTGAGCTTCAGCGTGCCGAATCGACACCGGCCAAGCGCATGGTGCAAACCTTGATTCAGCGCTACGGCGAACGTTTGCATCGTCTCATCGAGAAAGGCAAGGCCAGCGGCGAGTTGTCTCCCTCGCTTGACAACGAGGCGGCGGCAACGCTGTTCATTGGCACGATCCAGGGCTTGGTCATGCAATCGCTGTTAGCGGGTGATGTGGGACGTATGCACCGCGATGCGCCGCGCGTCTTTGCAATTTATCGGCGTGGCATAAGGAGTGCGCAATGAAAAAGTTACCCTTGCAAGGCCGCACCCTGGCACTGCTTGCCGTCATCATTCCTTTGCTGGTGCTTTTTATTTATGTCGGTCTGCGATCAGGGCCGCTCGCCCCGGTCGCTGTGACGGTGGCAAGCGTGGAATCACGGGCTATCACACCGGCGCTGTTCGGCATCGGCACGGTGGAGGCGCGCTACACCTACAAGATCGGGCCGACGTTTGCCGGGCGCGTCAAACGCCTGGAGGTGCATGTAGGCGGCCAGGTCAAGGCCGGACAGGTGCTCGGCGAGATGGAGCCGGTCGACCTTGATGATCGGGTGCGCTCACAGGAGTCTGTATTCAAGCGGGCGGAAGCGGCTTTGCGCGAGGCAGAAGCCCGGCAAGCCTACGCGCAAACCCAGGCGCGCCGCTATGAGCAATTGTTTGCGGTGCGCTCGACCAGCGAGGAAATCGTCACCACCAAGCGGCAGGAACTGCAGATCGCCGATGCCGCCCTATCCGCCGCTCGGGAAGATATTGCCCGGGCACGCTCCGACCGCGAAGCACTCGTCGCGCAGCGGAGCAATCTGCGCCTGATCGCGCCGGTCGACGGTGTAGTCGCCGTGCGCGATGCCGATCCCGGCACGACCATCGTCGCGGGCCAGGCCGTGGTGGAAGTGATCGACCCCAAGAGTTTGTGGATCAATGTGCGCTTCGACCAGATCAGCGCATCGGGGCTGGCTGGGGGGCTGCCGGCTCATATCGTCCTGCGTTCGCGTGGTGGCCAGACCTTGAAAGGTCGCGTGCTGCGGGTGGAACCCAAGGCCGACGCGGTAACCGAGGAAACGCTTGCCAAGGTGACATTCGATAACAAACCAGAACCTTTGCCACCAGTGGGTGAACTGGCCGAAGTCACGGTTGACTTGCCGGCGCTCCCGGCCGCTCCACTGATCCCCAACGCTGCCGTCCAGCGTGAAGGCGATAAAGTTGGTGTCTGGCAAATCGTGGATGGTGATCTGCATTTCTCCCCGGTCAAGCTCGGCACTTCCGACCTCAATGGTTACGTGCAGGTGCGCGAAGGGCTCAAGAATGGGGACCAGGTTGTGACCTATAGCGAAAAGGCACTGACGGCGCGCAGCCGCATCCATGTGGTCGAGCATATCCCGGGAGTTTCACGATGATCAGCCTGGCCGGCCGCGACATTCTCCATGCCTGGGGGAAATTCGTCTTCACCGGCATCGGTCTGGGTCTGCTGATCGGCGTCACCCTAGTCATGGCTGGGGTGTACCGAGGCATGGTGGACGACGGCAAGGCGTTGCTCGACAACAGTGGCGCTGACCTTTGGGTGGTGCAAAAGGATACTCTGGGTCCTTATGCGGAGTCGTCCAGCCTCAACGATGACGTGTATCGCGCCATTCTCGCCATGCCGGGAGTCTCACAGGCAGCGAACGCGACCTACCTGACCATGCAGGTACGCAAGGGCGAGAGTGATGTACGCACCATGGTGGTCGGCATCGCGCCCGGTGCGTTGGGGGCTACACCCGGATGGCCTCCTTATCTCGTCGCTGGACGCCAGATCACGCGCGGTCACTACGAGGCTGTGGCCGACATCGCCACCGGCTTCAAACTGGGAGATCGTCTTGCCATTCGCCGCAATCATTACACCGTCGTGGGGCTGACACGGCGCATGGTGTCGTCCAGCGGCGACCCGATGGTATTCATTCCGCTCAAAGATGCCCAGGAGGCCCAGTTCCTCAAGGACAACGATGCCATCTGGCAAAGCCGGCGTCGCACCGAAGCCAACCCGGTCTTCAATCGACCCGGTGATCCAGGTTTGCTGGATGCCGTGATTGCTTCACAGAGCAGCAACGCGTTCGTCAATGCCGTGCTGGTCACTCTGAAACCTGGTCATGCGCCGGACGAGGTTGCCGAATCCATCCAGCGCTGGAAGCGTTTGACGGTCTACACCCGGGCACAGATGGAAGACATCCTCGTCGGCAAGCTGATCGCCACCTCGGCCAAGCAGATCGGCATGTTCCTTGTGATTCTGGCCATCGTTAGCGCGGCCATCGTTGCCTTCATCATCTATTCGCTGACGATGGACAAAATCCGTGAGATCGCGGTGTTGAAGCTCATCGGCACACGCAACCGAACCATCGCCGCGATGATCATGCAGCAGGCGCTCGCCCTGGGCGTGATTGGCTTCGTGGTCGGCAAGATCACAGCCACCTTTTCAGCACCGGCTTTTCCAAAATATGTCCTGCTCACGCCAATGGATTCTGTCGCCGGTTTTTTTGCCGCGCTCGTGATCTGCGTTCTAGCTAGCCTCGTCGCCATTCGCATAGCACTCAAGGTCGATCCGGCCGAAGCCATTGGAGGTTGAGATGAGTGGCAAAGGGATACACATCGAAAGTTTAAGCAAGCGGTATGGCGATGGTGACACCGCTGTCTTTGCCTTGAGAGACGTGAATATGCATGTTGCGCCTGGTGAAGTGGTGGGACTGATCGGCCCTTCCGGGTCCGGCAAGAGCACGCTGCTCAAGTGTCTGGGTGCGGTGATCGAACCGACCGCCGGTCGCATGACGCTGGGCGATGAAGTGATCTACGCCGATGGCTGGAAAGTCCGCGACCTGCGCGCCTTACGGCGTGACAAGATCGGTTTCGTTTTCCAGGCGCCGTACCTGATTCCGTTTCTCGATGTCACCGACAACGTGGCGCTGCTGCCGATGCTTGCAGGCGTCGCGAATGGAGAGTCGCGCGCGAAGGCACTGGAATTGCTCACAGCGCTTGATGTGCAACACCGAGCTCGCGCAATGCCCTCGCAACTCTCCGGTGGCGAGCAGCAACGGGTCGCCATCGCGCGCGGACTGGTCAATCGTCCGCCGGTGATCCTGGCTGATGAACCCACTGCGCCGCTGGATTCCGAGCGCGCCATGGCTGTAATCCGCATCCTCAACGACATGGCCCGGAAGTTCGAGACCGCCATCATCGTCGTCACCCATGACGAAAAGATCATCCCCACATTCAAGCGCATCTACCACATCCGCGACGGCGTGACCCATGAGGAAGCTGGCGAAGGGCGGGAGTTCGAATGAGAGAACGATTGAATTACAGGAGAATTTCATGACCCACCGCAAACACAGCCACGCATTTGGAACTATCACCCTGACCGTTACGGCCTGCCTGCTTTTATGGGGTTTTCAGTTGCCAGCTTGGGCTGGTGACGCTACCCAGGTTGAGCCACTGGCGCTACGCAAGATCATGCAGGAACTCGGGCGCAACATGCAGGCTATTACCGGTGCGATTTCGCAGGAGGAATGGGTTCAGGTCGTTCAGCTCGCCCCAAAAGTTGCTGCACACCCCGAGCCACCGCTTACTGAAAAAATGCGCATCCTTGCTTACCTCGGCGCTGATGCGACCAAGTTCAGAAACTTTGACGCGCAGACTCACGAGGCGGCGCTGGCCATGAAGCTGGCTGCTGCGAGCAGCGACGGCAAGGCGGTGATCCAATCATTCGCCCTATCTGTCCCCGCTGGGGTGGGAGCATATCAACCTGACCGGCGATTACCTATGGCGCAGCAGTGCCAAGGTCGGTGCGGGGAAGTTCAGGCCATTGCGACCGCTGCCACCGGCTTAGCGTGCTTTATTTAATGAGATGGTCACTCCCTCCTTCCCAGTACTATGCTGAGGACAGGCTTTCATTCGGAGAACCATCATGGAAAACATTGCGCTTATTGGTATCGATCTGGGTAAGAACTCTTTCCATATTCATTGTCAGGATCATCGTGGGAAGGCCGTTTACCGTAAAAAATTCACCCGACCAAAGCTAATCGAATTTCTGGCGACATGCCCGGCAACAACCATCGCGATGGAAGCCTGTGGCGGTTCTCACTTTATGGCACGCAAGCTGGCAGAGTTAGGGCATTTTCCAAAGCTGATATCACCGCAATTTGTCCGCCCATTCGTTAAAAGCAACAAAAATGACTTCGTTGATGCTGAAGCTATCTGTGAAGCAGCATCACGTCCATCTATGCGTTTCGTGCAGCCCAGAACCGAATCTCAGCAGGCAATGCGAGCTCTGCATCGTGTCCGTGAATCCCTGGTTCAGGATAAGGTGAAAACAACTAATCAGATGCATGCTTTTCTGCTGGAATTTGGTATCAGCGTTCCGCGAGGTGCTGCCGTTATTAGTCGACTGAGTACCCTTCTTGAGGACAGTAGTTTGCCTCTTTATCTCAGCCAGTTACTGCTGAAATTACAACAGCATTATCACTATCTTGTTGAGCAGATTAAAGATCTGGAATCTCAGTTGAAACGAAAGTTGGACGAAGATGAGGTTGGACAGCGCTTGCTGAGTATTCCCTGCGTTGGAACGCTGACTGCCAGTACTATTTCAACTGAGATTGGCGACGGGAAGCAGTACGCCAGCAGCCGTGACTTTGCGGCGGCAACAGGGCTGGTACCCCGACAGTACAGCACGGGAGGTCGGACGACATTGTTAGGGATTAGCAAGCGGGGCAACAAAAAGATCCGAACTTTGTTGGTTCAGTGTGCCAGGGTATTCATACAAAAACTGGAACACCAGTCTGGCAAGTTGGCCGACTGGGTCAGGGAGTTGTTGTGTCGGAAAAGCAACTTTGTCGTCACCTGTGCTCTGGCAAACAAGCTGGCCAGAATAGCCTGGGCACTGACGGCGCGACAGCAAACTTACGAAGCATAAAGGCAGAAATACACCAGTTTAAACAATCATTCATCTGGTTTTGCGAATACTGATATTGATGATACTAACGGCCCACCGGCCTGTTGAGGAACCTGTAAAACGGAAAGGCTCATTGAAGCCGTATATTTTCTGGAGGTTCATCAGGCGCGGAACTCATCGAGGCGCGGGAATAAAATCCCATTCAGACGCCGGATAGATTCAAGCAAGCCAACTTGTCGTCAAAATCGGTGTTGCAAAAACGGGAGTGACCATAGATTCCGTTTTCTGAGACGACCCCCTTATGGCAGCACTTTAAATTGAGTCTCATACAGTATCTGTTTTCTTTCTCTTCATCTCTCATGACCTGCTGCCCACTTACAGACTCCAGGGTAAAGCAAAAAATTCTCCACCGGTGAGCAGAGTATATTGCATATGCCAGTTTATGAGTGTATATATAGCATATGCCAATAAGGAGCCTTCATGCCAAGACCCAGAATTCCCCGTAACATCTGTGGCCGCCCTGCGGATACCTGTTTTAAGCCCAATGCGCGACCGATGAGCCAGCTTGAACATGTTCATTTAAAAGAAGATGAGTTTGAAGCGTTACGGCTGGTCGATTTACTGGGCATGCAACAGCAGGAAGCGGCTGTTGCAATGGGGGTTTCAAGGCAGACACTGGCCAATGTCCTGAAAGCAGCCCGTTTTAAGGTTGTGGACTGTCTCACTCAGGGCAAGGCCTTAATAATGCACTCTGAAAGGGAAGGAGTTACACAAGATGATCACAGCCATTCCAGTGAATGACGACCGGGTAGCAAATCATTTTACCAAAGCGAGTCACCTTGTCCTGGTGGATGAGCGCGGTGTGGAGCTCAGCCGGACAGAAAATCCCGCGCTGGGCGCAGATTGTTCAGGTAAACGGAAGCTGGTTGACCTGCTGGTTCAACAGCAAGTCAGCCGCGTTGTGGTCCGTAACATCGGGGAACGGATGCTGGGTAAATTACTGGGGCATCAGATCGCGGTGTACCAGACTGACTGTGGTCGTCGTTTGTTCACTGAACTGTGTGATCCGGATACCCGTGTTCTGACTGAACTGAATAAGCCGGAGCAGGGACGCCAGTCCTTTCATCATGAGGCGAAAGGGAAAAAATGCTGTCACTCTGACGGGAACACAGCAGAAAATGCGTGCCAGGGTGGGCGTCAGCATCATCACGGAAACGGGCGCTGTTGCCATTCATGAGTTTATTTCATCACGGGCGGTGATTTTTATCAGACCCGTATTGTGTATAAACCAGGAGCCGGAATGTGTGGAGGAGGCAGTAATGATGCCGGGGGAGCCCCTCAGCTGACTGAATTCCGGATGCCTCCCGTCAGTACAACCGGACGCTGAGCAGAAACAGATGAATTGTTATCTTGATGCCAGAAAGGCCCATACCTGTTGTATGGTCTGTAGTTCCCGCGACAACAACCCTGATACGGTGAACTTAATGTTTTCAGAGCACCCGGATGGCTCTGTATGTGCGGACTACACGGCCAATCACAGGCATCAGGGGTATACGGGTCTTTTACATGGCGGAATGACGAGTACCCTGCTGGATGCAGCAATGACTCATTGTTTGTTCATGCAGGGTGTGCAAGCCCTGACGGCTGAACTGACGGTAAGATTCATTTCACCCGTTTGTACCGGAGACAAACTGATGGTATGTGCCAGACTGCTTGGGCAACGCAGGGGGATTTACCTGCTTGAAGCATGGCTGACAAAAGGACAGCAGACAGTGGCACGTGCCACGGCGAAATTCATTGTTCCGTCGCAGGATATTGCTCTGGCGCATCGCTAGTGTGACAGACGACAGGTGTACCTGGTTATTATAAAAATTTGAGGCGTGTTTTGCTCAGACCGGAAAGAATAATCGCATATCGTATATTCCACTGAAACCGTGTAAGAGGTAGTTATGAGTAAACAAATCATTGATATTGGTATTGCTGAATCATCCCGGGTGGAGATTGCAGACGGTCTGTCCCGGCTTCTTGCTGACACCTATACCCTGTATATAAAAACACATTACTATCACTGGAATGTAACTGGCCCCATGTTTAATAGCTTACATTTAATGTTTGAAAATCAATACAATGAGTTGGCCACCGCCGTTGATGATATTGCTGAACGTATACGCTCGCTCGGATGTTTCGCGCCCGGCACATATCATGAATTTTCACGTTTAACTGCGGTTAATGAAGACAAGGATATTCCGGCAGCAAAAAACATGATTGAAAATCTTGTCCAGGGCCAGGAGACCGTGGTTAAAACCGCACGCTCTTTATTCCCGATCGTTAATAGTGGGAATGATGAAGCCACTGCGGATCTGCTTACACAACGTATCCAGTTGCATGAGAAAACCGCCTGGATGTTGCGTAGCCTGCTTGAATGATGTCACCCGGTAGCAGCAGAGATAAACAGTTTGTCAGCCACAGGCCATTTCTGACGCAGCAGTATCACTGCGTGCCTGTGGCTCTTTTATCTGACCGGAATAGTATAAAAACCGATAAATCAACCAGTAAACCTGTGAGCGGGCAAGTGATTAAACAGTCCGGAAAGGGATTGCCGGCGGGTATATCCGAATCACTGTCGTTTTCCCGTTACAGTTTCGTCCAGGCACTTCATAGCCTCAACAAGTTTATGATCCACTGATAAAACGGTTTGCAGAGAAAGCAGAATCATATTATTCGTTGTTATGGTTTCCTTTACCTGTCCCGGCCTGCGGACAGTAAAGAGTATATAAGGTATTTAACAACGTCATGATCCGGTTATCCCCGATACGGTAATATACCATTTTACCAGCCCGTCGGGTCTCAACCAGCTTCAGGCGGCGCATGACGCCAAGCTGCTGAGACAACGTCGGCTGAGTAATCCCGACCGCCGCTTCGAGTTCGGACACATTCGCTTCTCCCTGGCTTAACTGGCACATCAACAGCAACCGGTCGCTGTTGGCTAGTCCCCGTAAAACATCCGCTGCCCTCAGGGCCGCATTTTTCATATCAGTCTGACGTTTTGTGTCTTCATTCATTTGCATTGATGATTTCTCATATTATGTGTTTTTATATAATATATTTTAGTATAATGATAGTGGCATAATTTTGCCACCGTGTTCGCCAGGTCTGCAGCGTCCAGCTGACCCGGGTAACTAATTATATCTGGCAGGCATTTTGCCCCGAGTGAACAGAGAGGATGTAATGAAAATAGTGATAGTTGGTGGTGTTGCCGGTGGCGCATCCGCTGCAGCCAGGGCTCGCCGGTTGTCAGAGGATGTCAGTATTGTTGTGTTTGAACGGGGAAGCGATGTCTCTTTCGCCAACTGTGGATTGCCTTATCATATAGGCGGAAATATTCCCTTACGGCAGTCACTTATTCTTAAGACTCCGGAGGATTTTAAATCCCGCTTTAACATAGACGTCCGTACCTGCCATGAAGTGACGTCAGTGGATCCGGTTAATAAAACTGTAACAGTTAATAATTTGATCTCAGGCGAGATCCATACCGAAGTATGGGATCGTCTGCTCCTCAGTACCGGAGCCGCGCCGGTTGTCCCTCCTTTGCCCGGGCTACAGCAAGAGGGAGTCTTTACGCTCCGAAATCTTACTGACATGGATGCTATCCTGGCGTGGATTGAGCAGCATAACGTCGCTCACACCACGCTTGTCGGGGGGGGGTTCATCGGACTTGAAGTGATGGAGGCTCTGAGCGAACGGGGGATCCGTGTCACTCTGCTGGAGATGGGGGAACAGGTTATGGCTCCGGTTGATCCTGAAATGGCATCAGTCCTGCATCAGGAAATCCGGAATCATGGCGTGGATCTGCGTCTCAGAACGGCACTCACCGAGGTACTGCGGACAGAAACGGGATTCCGCGTTGCACTGTCTGACGGTGGCTTTGTGCAGACCGACATGGTTATTCTCGCCATCGGGGTAAAACCTGAGAACAGCCTTGCCACATTAGCCGGGCTCGAAGTGGGTAAACGTGGAGGCATATGTGTCAATGCTTGTATGCAGACCAGTATCCCTGACATCTACGCCGTGGGGGATGCAGTTGAAACACCTGACCTTGTTTTTCAGGAACCCGCTAATATTCCTCTGGCTGGGCCCGCCAACCGCCAGGGACGCATTGCTGCTGATAACATGCTTGATCACCACAGCCTTTACCATGGCAGTCAGGGGACATCCATTTGTAAGGTATTTTCGCTGAGTATTGGCAGCGTCGGTGCGAATGAAAAGCAACTGAAAGCCCACGGCACCCGATACGAGAAGGTTTACGTCCATGCTGCTGATCATGCCGGTTACTACCCGGGGGCAACGATGATCAGTCTTAAACTGCTGTTCAGCCCCGATACTGGCAAAATTCTCGGGGCCCAGGCGTCAGGGAAAAAAGGGGTTGATAAACGCATCGATGTCCTGGCTGTCGCACAGCGTGCGGGACTTACCGTCAACGATCTTGAGCATCTGGAGCTGACTTATGCTCCTCCTTTTAACAGTGCAAGGGACGTTGTTAACCAGGCTGGAATGGTGGCGGCAAATGTCATCAAGGGAGATACGGTCATCTGTCATGTCCGCGATGTGTTACAACGGGTACCGGGCAGTTATTGTTTACTTGATATTCGCTCTCCTGCAGAACTGAAACAATTTGGCGAATATCCTGACGCGCTATCCATTCCACTGGATTCCCTGCGGGAGAATCTTGAAAAAGTGCCTAAAGATAAAGAGATTTTTATAGGGTGCCAGAGTGGCCTGCGCGGGCATGTGGCATACCGTATTCTTCAGGCCCACGGCTTCAGGACATATAATCTGAGTGGTGGCTTTATAACCTGGCAGGCGGTAACGGAGTCAATAAGTAAATAAGAGATGAGGTGCCATACACATGGCACCCTGAATCGCCACAGGTTTAACAGTGAAGTGGTCTGCTGAATTTGTTCACCTGAACAGAGGTGTGGACTGACCCCGCACCGTTATAAGGACAGTTATGAAAAAAATAACTTTTCAGATCAGGCATATAATGTCAGATTCATGGTCACTATAGGAATGGCAAGGACTGGATTTTCATTTTGCAGCCATCAGGCTGCTTAGTTCAGAGATAGGTCTGTGTAATGCGTAACTTCGTGACTCGATTGAGAGTATGGTTTCCGCCCCCACTCATCTTATTGCTGTTTTTCGTCACTGATGTGTTGACTGCAATCCCGCGTTTTACCTTCGACATCGTGAATATAGTGCTAAGCGTGTTGCTGACCGGTGTTTGTATTACCATGATACTGCACACCGCTTGGCAGATGAGCACGAACGGCACGACGCTTAATCCGCTTCATCCGGATAGAACCACCAAGCTGGTAACTGTCGGTTGTTACGCATGGAGTCGAAACCCTATTTACCTTGGAATGAGCGGGCTCCAGTTATCCGTTGCTCTCTGCTTTGGCAGCCTGGTGGGGATACTTGCTGTACCGTTGTTTATGTTTGTAGTAGCCAGATTACATATCCATGTTGAAGAGGTACAGCTTCGAAAACGTTTCGGGTTGGAATGGGAACGCTATACCCAACGGGTTCGTCGCTGGTTATAGCAACCCCGTGGTGTTGCAGGAGACAAATAAGGGGTCAGTTTGGAGATCGGAAATTTTTGTACGTTAAGCACATTATTTAACCAATTAGGATACGTAAGTGATTGATTTATCGTCAGTGGCTATCGCTTTTAGGTTGTCGCTCTTGCTGTATCGCATTTAGGTTATCCGATTAAGACAAAATCCCCTGAAAACGCTGTATAGCGCGGGAGTACACCCTATTGCTACAGGTAAGCCTGTTCAAAAAACAGGCTTACCGTACAATAATTCTCTATATCCAAACTGACCCCTATTTGCAGTACCAGCGTACGGCCCACAGAATGATGTCACGCTGAAAATGCCGGCCTTTGAATGGGTTCATGTGCAGCTCCATCAGCAAAAGGGGATGATAAGTTTATCACCACCGACTATTTGCAACAGTGCCCGTGAGCGCCTCAGATTTCACGTAGCGTTACCTGTTTATCAGGCACTACCCCATGATCCATGCTTCAGGCACTGCTGATAAAAAAGACTAAGCAACTCTTGTTCTGTAGGGGGGTCGCCAGCAAGACCAACTTTTGCCGGAAGAAAGGCGTTATTTTTCTGACCTGCGAGCGAGCGGAGTTCATTAGATTTTCTAAGAACGTCATCAAGAGCCCTGGATAGCTCAAGCCCATTACTGGCAGGTATGCTAGTAAATACGGCCATGCCTCCCTTGATCTCCCGAACCGCGCCTTTCTTTGTTGCTACACAAACAATAAAGAGGTTTATTTCTGGCTGTTCCCATGCTTGTTTTACAAAATCATCCGGGTAGTTCACTTCATAATGCGTTATCTGGCTAAGATCGCTTCCTGTTTTAAAGTACATAAGTGGCAAGGTAAGGCTCATAACTCCTCCTGTATCATAAATCAAAAAGCCCCAAGCTTAAGCGTGGGGCTTTAAAAGATTATTATGCTTGTTCTGTGCCGGATTGGTCTTTCTCGATGAGAAAATCCTCAAGCTTCTGACCAGCTTTAAGGGCTGCATCAATTGGTTTAGGCGCACGACCGCGACCAGACCAATATTTCACTACGCCATTTTCTTCAAACTGATATTTTGGCGGTGCTTTCGGAAGTTTGTTTTTTTGTTTTTTCGGTGCCCCTTCGCTTAATCCTAGCAGTTCTTCAGCGGAGAAACCTTCACCTGCGATCAACTGAAGCAATTCTAGACGCTTTCTTTCACGTTCTTCTCGCTCTTTGGCTTCCTGCTCAGCTTCTTCACGGCGCTCTTCAATAACCGCATTAAGCTTTTCCTGCATTTCAAGAAGTTGTTCAAAGTGAGTATCACGCGCAAAAACACGTACCGATCGGATATTCAAAAGCAGTTTTCGCACTAATTCAAAGTTATCATTGTCACTCATAGTTAATACCCTTACTTTTTAGCAAACTCGAAACCAATTTTTCCAGTGTTTTTATCCTGTAAAACTAAGGTAGCGTCAAATTTTTTTCCGGTTTTAGTGCTAGTAAACCCTTTGAGCGAACCTGTTTTACCCTTTTTGATCAACGTTTCTGCCTGAGCGTTGGTTATTTTTTTACCAGCAATTTCCGACCAAAGCTTGAAACCACACCCAGTACAGAAGAATCCTTTAGGGCGTACAAGTATTTCTTTATTGCAGGAAGGGCAGGGTACATTCAGACGGTCAATCGCGCCTTCAGTTGTTTTCTTCTCAGTCGCTGGTTTCCCATCGCTATCAGGAAATGATGTTTTACATACAGGATAGGAAGAACAGCCCCAGAAGAAGCCATTTTGCCCCTTGCGCTTACGCAGGAAACCGTTGTTACAGACCGGGCATGGAGTAGCATTTGAAGAAATAGAAATCCCGTTCCTGTCCAGCTCGTCGATTAATCCCTGCACATACTCATCATTTGATTTAGGGGTTTGAGGTCCAATGATGTAAAAAACCACGATAAGAAGATAACCTGCTGTTTTTATTTAAAAAAAGCAGAAACCTTTCTGTTGTTAATGTTTTTTAATTTTTCCCCTTGAAAAATAAAGGATTGCCCCACTATCATGGTCGAATAAATAACTAATTTGTGCGGATTTAGGAGGCCGCTTGGAAAAGGGAAAAGATCCTACGCCAAGGCTTTTTTAGCAGAAAGGTGTCAGTAACTACCTGAATTAACCCTGCTACGCCGTTTTTGCGTAAGAAACCGAACGTTTTCATACCGTTGGCCTTCAAACCACTATGGAAAAAATAAAAGGGTGATGTGATTGAGTAAAAAAAAATTAAGTTTGTTGTGCTTTGTGGTTATGGGTTTCGGGAAAAAAACTGATTTCCGGTCAGGTAAGCTCTTAAACCTAGATGCCACGTACAATGAGATAATAAAACCAGCGGCAGAAGAACTAGGCATCAAGTGTGTCAGGGCTGACGAAATAATGCAGTCTGGGATTATTGATGTGGAAATGTATAAATTGCTACTTTCTGCTGATATTGTTGTTGCAGATATATCAACAAGTAACGCAAATGCTATATATGAACTAGGCGTAAGGCACGCACTAAAAAAAGGAACGACCATCATAATGTCTGAAAAGTCGGCAGTGCTACACTTCGACTTAAATCACATTGCAACCTTACAGTATGAACATCTTGGTGATGATATCGGTTGTTCCGAAGCGAGAAGAATAAAAGGGCAGCTGAAATCATTAATGGAGTCGGCATTAAATGAAACACGTATAGATAGCCCAGTCTATACTTACCTGCCAGATTTAAACACTCCGACACTAACGGCACAAGAAATAAAAGAAATCGTAAAGGATTCAGATGAAGCAGAAAAGGAATGGGGATATATTTTTAATAGCGCAGAAGAAAAGTTGAAGTTTGGGGATTTTTCAAATGCAAAGGAACTCTATCAAAAAGCGCTAGAAATAAGACCTAGAGATGAATACTTAATTCAAAGACTAACACTCTGTACATACAAGGAAAAAATAGAATCAAAAAGCAGAGTGATGAGTTGTATGGATGCAATGGTTATTTTATCAGACTTATCTCCTGAAACCAGTAACGACCCAGAAACAACAGGAATGGCGGGTGCCATAAATAAATACATATGGATGGACACTAAAGATATCACGTTCCTAAACAAAGCAATTTCATTCTATAACCGTGGATATACAATAAAAAAAGATTACTATAACGGTGAAAATTTAGCGCTTTGCTACTTTGAGAAGTCTAAACAGCTAAAGAATACAGAAACTGCAAATGATAAAGACATCGTATTTAATGAGATTCTTGCAGAAAAAACGTTCAAGTCCGTACTTGAAATCACTGAGGGGATCATAGAGTCAACTAACTTCAATGAACGAAGTGATGTAAAATGGGTTTACGCAACAGCAGCAAAGTCAGCATCATATCTAGAGTTAAAAGAAAAAGAGGATTTATACAGTAGTAAGTTTAAATCACTCTGCGACAACTCATGGGATTTTAATACATTTGAAGAAAACAAAATAAAGAAGGATTGATGAAGTGAGTAAAACATACAGCATTTTTATTAGCCATTGTTGGGATTACAATGATTCGTTGATAAATCTAAAGAATTTATTAAACAAGGAAGATGGGCTTGTGGCATCTTATGAAGAAGTAACTGTAGATGCGCCTATAAACTCAGAAGATGAAAAATACATCAAGCGAGTACTGAAGGCGAGAATATCCGCATCAGATGTGTTTATTGTTGTAGCAGGAATGTACACAGCACATAGTGATTGGATGAAATGGGAAATTGAAACAGCAGTTGCTAATAACATACCAGTTATTGGGATTAAACCGCATGGTTCACAACGAACGCCTCAAGTTGTCACAGACAATGCGAAAATTATTGTTGGATGGTATACACCATCAATTATATCAGCCATCAAAGACTGCTAATTAACATAAGGCAAGGGCTTATACCTCTTGCTTTACTTCTGCTTATATTTATAATTTCCCATGGTTTATCTTCTTCCAAGCTACCAACTCGCCTCTTCTTTCCGAGGTTTGAGGTCCAATGATGAAAAAAATACGACAATAAGATAACTTATTGTTTTTACAGCATTAAGTAGAGAAACCTTTTTGTTGTTATTGTTTTCTTTAACTTTTACCCTTGAAAACCAAAGGATTGCCCCCACTATCATGGTCGAATAAATAACTAATTTGTGGGGATTTATGGCAAGAGACCTAAATATTTTTATTAGTCATTCGTGGGGGAGTCACGACGAATTACTAAGATTGCGTAACCTACTAAATTCAAGACCCTATTTTAGGGCCGAGTTTTCAGAAGTTAGCAAAGATGTCCCAATTAATTCAATTAATGCTGATTACATCAAAAGAGTTCTTGGCGAAAAAATTCGTAACAGCAATGTGCTACTTGCCATTGCAGGAATCTATGCAAGTCATAGTACCTGGATGGAGTGGGAAATGGACACAGCTATTAGAAATGGAATTCCTGTTATTGGCGTTATTCCCCACGGAGCTTCGAGAGTTTCTCAGATTGTAGCTAATAGATCTGTCGAACAGGTTAGATGGAGTACAGAAAGCATTGTTGATGCCATTCGTCGACACGCTAGATAATTTTAAAGGGAGCTTTAACGCTCCCTTTATCATATTCAATTTATGCAACTCGTCTTGCTTGCCATTGTGTATGTTCACGTGAGAAAGCGGTTTCAGCATCTCGAATGAAATCTAAAAAATCTTTTTCACCAGAAATATAATACGATTGTTCTTTTACCAGCCCAATTTCATGTGCTGTAAGGGCATATGATGCTGAAAGCTCATTGTATTTCTTAATTTGCACCCAGCCAATCAGAGCAGAAATGATGGTTGTAATCAGTTCTGTTGGTAGCGATGCGGCTTGGACCAGATCTTCGGCAAGGAGTGCCGTCATAGTAAGAGATAGAATATAGAAAATCAGTATAGCTACAGCCCATGCTCTCCCTAATCTTTTGTTGAATACCGATTTTTTTGCATACCATGTTCGTTGTTCTTCAATCCGTTGTTCCACATATAAATCTCTTCTTTGCTCATAATTCATTTCTCTAATACTTTTTAAACAAATACTAAACGTATCCCCTTCAAGGTTTTTTAGCGTTTCTGTCTTAATAGCATACTTGCTATCTTTAATAATATTCCTTATGTAACCAATATATTGCTTAGCATCATTTATCTCTTCAGAGCCATTAAATGGTTCCGCTTTCATTGCGAATTTCCATGTTGTTGTCTTTATTGATTCGGTAACCGCTCTATATTTGTACCATTTTTGTTCGAAGTTTATAATGTTCCTGACAAGTAATAACATTATTAGCAGAACAAATAACACTAAATTTACACTGTATTTTTCCATGTAAGATAGAGAGCTATTTACAGCGATAAATATCAATAATGCATATTCTGCCCTTATGCCATTTAAGAAATATTTTTGGTTTTTTACTGAACGCTCATTTGTAATTTCATATAAATGAGGGTAATCAATCTTCATGATTTATGTCCATTAGTTATGCAAGGCAAGTGTGTTTTTTTAGTCTAAAATAAGTCGCCCGGGAAATTCCGGTTCTTTCCATGACAAAGCTTACAGACTGGTTCTGATGGATTAATTCCCGTGCAATTTCAGATTTTTTATGTGGTTTACGACCAAATTTAACGCCCGCAGCCATAGCTGCAATTCTGCCATCGTTGGTACGTTCCAGAATACGTTCACGTTCCGCTTCTGCTACAGCGGCCAAAATTTGGATCACCATTTTTCCCATAGTGCCTTCCGTACTTAGCCCATTCTCCAGAAAACGAATGGCAATCCCCTTTTTATAACACGCATCCACAATGTGGATCATGTCTGCGGTATTGCGACCAAGCCGGTCCATCTTTGTACAAATGATGATGTCGTCTTTTTCCGCACGGGCAAGCAGCCGTTGTAAGCCTTCACGTTCGTCCGTAGCTCCTGACATTATATCAGTAAAAATTCTGTCATCTCTGACACCGACAGATTTCAGCTCCGTGATCTGCACAGTTAGCTTCTGATGGCTGGTTGATACTCTTGCATATCCCAGTAATGCCATATTAGTCTCACAAATCGATATTGATACTGAGTAGTATCATAAGGCATAAATCATGATTTTTGATACTCACGTTTAATATCATTTTCAGTAGTCTCACAAATTATAATATCTGAGACTGTCAAAAATAGAGCAGATCGCCAGTTTACGAAAGGATACGCAATGAGTGATGACTTTCTGACCAGAGAACAGACAGAAAACTACGGTCGCTATGTGGCAGAGCCAAATGAGGTTCAACTGGCCCGATATTTTCATCTGGATGAGCGTGACCTTGCTTTTATTAATCAGCGACGGGGAAAACATAACCGTCTGGGGATTGCACTTCAACTGACTACGGCGCGCTTCCTGGGAACATTTCTTCCTGATCCCCTTCAAATTCCTTCATTCATCCGTTTTTACATTGCGGCACAGTTGAACATCAGCCGACCAGAGATCCTTTCCCGATATGCTGAAAGAGAAAATACCCGCTGGGAGCATCAGGGGCTTATCAAGCTCTATTATGATTATCATGATTTTGGTGATTTCCCCTGGACATTCAGACTGAAGCGTTTGCTCTATACTCGCGCCTGGCTCAGCAATGAGCGCCCAGGTCTGCTGTTTGATTTTGCTACTGCATGGTTGCTGCAAAATAAGATCCTGTTACCCGCAGCCTCGACTCTGACAAGGTTGATTGGCGAAGTACGTGAACGGGCAAGTCGACGATTGTGGCGAAGGCTGGCTTTGTTGCCTGACAGCTGGCAGAAAGCGCAACTGGACGGTTTACTTGAAATACCTGAAGGGCAGCGTATATCGGTGCTGGAGGAGATACGAAAAGGTCCTGTCACTATCAGTGGACCGTCATTTACAGACGCCCTGGAGCGATATACCCGACTGCGTAGCATGGAGTTTTCCCGGCTGAATTTTTCCGGTCTGCCTGCCATCCAGCTGCGAAATTTGGCCCGTTATGCCGGAATGGCTTCGGTGAAATATATTTCAAGAATGCCTGAGGAACGGCGACTGGCCGTGCTTACTGCGTTTGTGAAAGCGCAGGAAATTTCGGCGCTTGACGAGGCCGTGGATGTGCTGGATATGCTTATTCTGGATATCACTCGTTCTGCGAAAAGTATTGGGCAGAAAAAGCGGCTCAGGACCCTGAAAGATCTTGATCGTGCCGCGCTATTACTGGCACGGGCATGCTCGTTATTACTTGATGAGAACACCGATGAAGCAGCTCTGCGGCAGGCTATTTTTCGCCGCATACCAAAGGACAAACTGGCTGAATCCGTCGGTAAGGTAAATGAGCTGGCACGCCCGCAGGATACTCACTTTCAGGATGAAATGGTGGAACAATATGGACGGGTGAAGCGCTTTCTTTCCGCGATGTTGCGTGACTTACACTTTCAGGCTGCCCCGGCCGGGGAGCACACATTGTCAGCAATCCATTATCTGGCCGAACTGAGTGGCTCAAAAAAGCGAATTCTCGACGATGCACCAGAGCAAATCATTTCCGGCCCCTGGAAACGTCTGGTCTACGACAGAGATGGCAGGATTCTACGAGCGGGTTACTCGTTGTGCCTTCTTGAGCGCCTTCAGGATTCTTTGCGCCGTCGTGATCTCTGGCTGGAGAACAGTGACCGGTGGGGGGACCCGCGTCAAAAATTGCTTCAGGGAGCTGAATGGCAGGCACAACGGATCCCGGTATGTCGGGCGCTGGGTCATCCATCAGACGGAACTAAAGCAGCAGAACAACTGGCTACGCGGCTTGATGACACATGGAAATCAGTGGCTTCACGTTTTGCCTGCAACGCAGCGGTCAGCATAAGCAATGAAGGTAAGCATCCCTCACTGACGATCAGCAGTCTGGATAAACTGGATGAGCCACCGGCACTGATACAATTGAATCGTCGGGTAAGAGAACTGATCCCACCCGTTGATCTGACTGAGCTGTTGCTTGAAATAGATGCCCGAACCGGTTTTACCCGCGAATTCAGCCACGTCAGTGAATCAGGTGCACGGGCGCAGGATCTCCAAGTCAGTCTCTGCGCAACATTGCTGGCGGAAGCCTGCAATATAGGGCATGAACCTCTGATAAAGCATATTATTCCCGCGCTTACTCGTCATCGTCTGAGCTGGGTTAAACAAAATTATCTCAGGGCAGAAACGCTGGTTAGCGCTAATGCACGGCTGGTTGATTTTCAGTCCACGCTGCCGCTCGCAGGGTACTGGGGAGGTGGGGAGGTTGCCTCCGCAGATGGTATGCGTTTTGTCACACCGGTTAAAACGGTTAATTCCGGACCAAATCGTAAATACTTTGGTTCAGGACGCGGTATCACCTGGTACAACTTCGTCTCAGATCAGTACTCCGGTTTCCATGGCATTGTAGTTCCCGGTACGCTTCGTGATTCCATCTTTGTACTGGAAGGGCTTCTGGAGCAGCAGACCGGGCTGAATCCGGTAGAAATTATGACGGACACGGCAGGATCCAGCGATATCATTTTTGGCCTGTTCTGGCTACTGGGCTACCAGTTTTCCCCTCGTCTGGCCGATGCAGGTGGGGCGATATTCTGGCGGGCAGATAAAATGGCCCATTATGGTGCCCTGAATGAGCTGGCTCGGGGATGTGTTGAACTTTCAAAAATAGAATCCCAATGGGATGAAATGATGCGAATGGCGGGTTCACTGAAGCTTGGGACCATCCATGCATCAGAGCTTATTCGTTCACTGTTGAGAAGTAGCCGACCATCTGGTCTGGCTCAGGCGATTATGGAAGTGGGCCGGGTCAACAAGACTTTGTATCTTCTCAACTATATCGATGATGAGGATTACCGGCGTCGGATACTCACTCAGCTCAACCGGGGAGAAGGACGCCATGCAGTGGCTCGAGCCATTTGCTACGGACAACGTGGTGAGATTAGAAAACGCTACCGTGAAGGTCAGGAAGATCAACTGGGTGCTCTGGGCCTGGTGACCAATGCGGTTGTGCTGTGGAATACACTTTACATGCAGGAGGCGTTGTCACATCTTCGCAAATCGGGGGAAACTCCTGAGGAGGAGCACCTGGCAAGATTGTCGCCGCTGATACATGGCCATATAAATATGCTGGGGCATTATACGTTTTCGTTACCAGAAGATATTCTGAATGGCGAGTTAAGACCATTAAATTTCAATACAAACAATGAATTAAACCCTTAGCGTGGTTTTTTACATCATTGGACCCCGAACCCCTAATAGGCATTTCACGGCTGAGAGCTTGTTGGTAGCGATAGAAGAATGCTTCTTTGCCGCACTTGTGAAGATAGGTTTCAAGGGCACAGCATTCTTCCGAATGGCGAAAGTGCTTAGCGTTGAACTCGCCCATTACCGGGGTCAGGGGGCTCTTACAACCTGGGCAGGTGTAAGTATGTGAGCGCAGGGCAGCGCCAATGTGCGTGAGGGTGCCCTCGCCGTCTAGCGCGTAAGCGTATTGTATTGAGCTGGATTGAGTTGTCATGACTGCGTAGCCTCCCAAAAAAATCCAGCTAAGAACAGACCTTACGGCAGGCAAATGGTAAGTAGTGCTTCTTGAAGCAGTCGAGTGTACAGCGGCTCAGTGAAAAAGCTAATCGCCCGCTCAACAACCTAGTGATACTGGTGCAGATTCGACAATGAGTTAATGCCCGGAGAGCATCTGCAAGACTTCTAGCTGGAAGGCATTCCAACCAGCCCTCGCTTCTGAAAAGCCGTCAGGAAACGGTAAAATCCAACCAAGTGAGCAACTTCACTTGCTCAAAGATCTAAGGCTAGAATGATGGAATTCCAACCTTAGTTTGCAAATAGCCCTTTTAAAGTGACCTGTTTGTGATGTTCTTTTACTTAGATGAGGAAATCATCCAGTGACTTACCGGCCGCGAGCTGCTCAGCCAGCGCTTTAGGGGTGCGCCCTTGGCCAGTCCAGGTTTTCGTTTCACCATTTTCATCGGTAAACGAATATTTCGCCGGACGCGGATCGCGAGCTTTTTTTGGTGCGCTGGATTTAGCAGAGAAAGAGCTCAGAAGTTCTTCAGGATCGATTCCGTCTTCAAGCATTAATTTACGCAGGGAATCGAGTTTTTCCTGACGTGCTTCCTGCTCAGCTTTTTTGGAAGATTCTTCCTGACGGCGTTCGTCTACGACAACGCTTAATTTTTCCAGCAGTTCTTCAAGAACCTCTAATGGCAGTTCACGGCCCTGCGCACGAAGAGTACGAATGTTGTTTAATGCTTTTAGTGCTTCGGACATATGGCCTCACTTAGAGATTTTGAAATTAAAAGGATACGGAATGATAGTACACTGTTTTAATATTTTACGCCAGTTTATGAAGTAAGAGATACAAAACGAGGCGGAAGAGAGTTAATGACTAGTATCAGGTTTGATCGCTGAAGCATATTTATAGTGGATATCCATAGCATGTCTAAATGCCGAAGACTCATTTACTAATCTTTTTTTATCAGAAGTTTCATTCTGTACAGATTTCACACGGCAATTCAGTTCGCCATTTTCATCAATAAACAGACTTTCCAAAAAATCAACAATAAACTGATGTGAGTCTTCATTAAGGCTATTTACAACCTTACCAGTCTCATCAAATCGTGAGTCCCAAACAGGTTCTACATTGTAGGCATCTATAAATTCTTGAGATGCTGTGACACACTGTCCGCCCTGATACTGCTGACTGGAGACATTAACAACGCGATTTACGTTGCCAAATGCTTTCTCTCTGGCCTGTACCTCAGTAGCGCCAACTCCGCATAGCTGGATAGTAATACTGTCATTTGTCGAATTAACATGGATAATCGCTTTCAATTCTAAAACCCTCTGTTTTATCTATTTCAGCCATAGACTAAATGCGTTGACTACTAATGATATATTGCGCGAGTTTGATGTTGAGACATACCATGTTGCTTGAAAGTTCCGGCATCATGCGGGATTCACTACGAATTAAATAGGGTTCCAGCCCCCCAGAATATGCCCCAGATGTTACAACGGTCAACTGGGCAATGGGATTATTTAGTTTACCTACTCCTGCCAGGATATCGTCCTCAACCGCAGCGATATAAACTGGGGAGGCAGCGATCACGTAATCATCAGTAGGCCTGGCTTCCATTAACGTCCCTATGGAATTCTCCGATCTTTCCTTCCCGAATGTATTTGTTAATTCCCGCCACCAATGGCGGTGACTGAACGGTAAATTATGAAAGGTGGCTTCATATACGTCGACGAGGTCCCGACTATTCAAAAAACCCAACCCGGCAGAGATCACCCACAACTCCAGGTTTTCCGTCGTCCGTAAAATCTCTTTTGCCGTTGACCAGTGATTCCCAGTATAGAGCGATAGGGCGGGTACCGGTGATGCACTTTGCGACCGTCTTATGGTCGCTGCCCAACTGGCCATAGCCTCTTCAGGTGTCTCTCCGGCCCGGATGCTCAGTTCCGCACGGGAGCCGCACTGGAAGTGCTTACCTTTGGTACAGGACGTTATTAGGTGTGTAATTCGCGACGCCGTCATTTTGTTGCCCTTAGCCCAATGTGTGCAATCACTGTCTATCAGTCGTAACAGCCCCTCATCCGTGATAACGACCAAAGAGGAGGCCCGAACAACTATCCCATTATACATTTAGTCATGCCTTTACTAATAACTAGTTACCATAAAAAAACCTCGCGAGGTGACGGTGTCACGCTTATTGGCCTTTTTTAGCTCACTTTATGTACTATGGGATTTAATTATCGGTAAATCCCATCGTTCAAATAGCACCCCCCATAGTGTAATTGCGGCTAAAACCCTTATTAATCAGTCATATAACGCAATGGTTGTGCATTCAGGGGATGCGATCGCCACTTAACGGGTTGCGGGTTGTTGGTCACCCGACATCTGTGTGCTAATCTTTTTCATCATTAGTCACTAGTAAAGGCTTCACTATATATGACGCTACGAGTATTTTTTTAACGAGAGAGGTGGATAGGCCAGTGAAAATCTCTCAGCCAAAACAGTGGGAAAAGGATCGTGAAATGAGCATGAATTCGCAGCCGGAACTGAAGTTGAGTACCCGTACCGAACAACTCGCCAGTAGTCGTGATGCCGCTATGCAAAAATTTCTGGACGGCATGACGCTGATTGCCGAAGCCTCAGCAATTTGCGGGTTTTCACTGTTTAACAGCAAAATTATGGCCCCTAATGCTTTTGGCCTTCCTGCGTCCCTGGCCGCAAGCATCGAGGAAGGGCGACAGCAAATAGACCGTAAGACATGGAACAATCTTTTTGAAGAAACGGGTATTGACCGATTCTGGAATCACAACCAGCGGGCAGAGTTCCGTGAGTCTCTCCGGAACGCTCCGCCAATTGCGTCGTTAACCGTAATCCGCAGTACATTGCGCCAGGCAGTTGCCATGCGCAGCATTACACTTGCTGAAGGGTTTGTTGATCTGCTATGCCAGCTTGATCGCCGGTATAAAACTAATGCCCAGCAATTTGTGATGCCAAAAAAACTGGTACTACGCGGCATTTTTCCCGACTCGAACATGATGAGATATAATGGCTTTTCTCAGGATAATCTCTTCTATTTAAACGACTTTGAGAATATCGTTTGCATCTGCTCCAATGCAGCAACACCGCCTGTCGGCAGTGGAATGAACATGTACGATCGGCTTGCTGTCTTACGGAAAACCGATTTTACGGGTGACATTACCGACCCGAAGGGCTGGAAGTGCCGATTGTTCGAAAATGGTAACGTCCATATCTCAGTTGAGTGTGAAAGCCTGCATAACGCACTGAATGACCTGATTAGCATTTATTTTGCCAACCAGATCCCGGCCAAAGGATAAGAATGATGACTGACAATGTAAATTTGATGAACGGGGATGAACAGACAGCGTCCAGTTTAAGTGAAGATACTCCAAAAACGCCCCCTCTAAGCCCCGAGTTACTGAAGAATTCCCCTTACTCGTCAATAGCTAAGGTTAAATATTTCACCGAGATTGAACAAATCTGCCTCGATAAGAGCATCAGCACCGAAAACCTCGACCAGTTTTTCAAAGCCCACTGGCTGCGGGATAAAATGGGGGGATCTTTTGCCCGGGCTCAGGAGATGCTGGCGGCCTACAAGCAATACGTGGACGAGGTGCCCGAAGAAGCACGCGCGATTGAAATCCCTGACCAGATTAAAGATGCATTCAGTGATTTTACTGCGTTTATCACCTGGTACTTCCGCTTAAGCTATACGGCTATCCAGAGTGATAGCGTGAAAATTGCGAAGGCAGAAATTACTCAGTTACGGCACCGGAATGCTGAAATTCTGGAAGAACTGTCACAGTCGAAAGAACAGGCTACAGTCCTGAATAACGAAAAAGTTAACCTGATTAACCTGCTGGAGCAGCAGCGTGAACTCTCCAGTAAATTAGAAGATTCACTTCAGGAAGCAGAAGAAACTCTGGCAGGAACTCAAAGTGAATTACAGCATGCCCAAAACGAGATCCAGCTTTTACAGCAGACAGTAGGGACACTGAACCAGCAACTGAGTGAGCGCAAACAGGAACTGGCCTCGCAGCAGGAGTATCAGAAGCAGCTTAATGATGAAAATAAAGCGCAGCAGGTAGAGCTGACCGCCCTCAACAGCCAGAATGAAAACTTACAACGGACCGTGTCTGATTTAAAGTCCAGTGTCAGTCAGCTTGAACAGGACCTTTCTTCATCACAATCCCATGCCTCTGAATTGAGCTCATCTTTAGCCGAAAAGGACACGGCCCTGACGCTCGTCCGGTCGGAGCTCTCAACAGCTAAAGGGACGAATGAACAACTACGAGCTGAAGCACAACGCTTAGCTGATGAGAACCTGGTGTCCAAAAAGGTCCAAACAGATCTGACAGAAGAGCTTCAGCAGCTCAGGAATCAGATGATGTCCATGGAAGCGACACTCAATGCGGAAAAGACCATTGCAGAGTCTTTACGAGGAACAATCAAGCAGCTTACCGAAGCTATGACCGGCGTAGTTGCTATCAAACCTAAATCCCCAGGGGCATCAAAACCGCGAAACAAAAAGACGACATAACTGCTCCCGCCAGGAATTTGCTATAAACTTAAATTCCTGGCGCCCGTAGGCTCTTTATCCCGTCCGGAGGAGTTTACGTCCTTCCGATAGCATTTGGCTGATTTTCCCCGAGTCACTGATCTCAAGAGCATCAACCAGGCTAGTGATCCCGCCAACAGCTTGCTGCTGCGAAATAGCTCCCAGCTTATAGTCATCGAGTACTGCCGCCAAAAACGCTTTCAGTTTAACCTGTTCACTCATCGAAAGTATGTACGCCATTTTTAACCCCATTTTAAGGTTGTGATTCGGGTGAATTGTATTTTTTAGCTTCAGGGAAATGAGGGAGATCCTGGGATTCCGTCTTCTCCGTAGCATCCCAGTGCCACCATCCATAGGCCCCATATTCCTGGTTGTAATACGCCTTCTTAAGTTCCTTTCGCGCAAGATAGGCTGGTGTCGACATTCCGAAAACCTCCATCGGGAACGGCTTATCACTCCGGGTATCAAGTAAATAAAAATCGGGGAATACATCGCTCGCACTTGCGTCATACCGCATAGGCTTAACATAGTGCCGGTGTTCGGCATCCAGTTTACGGGATACAATCGCTTCGTATGAGGAGTCCAGAGGTATCCAGTTATCACTCACCAGCATAAGCACTATCTGATGAGCTCGTGCAGAGAGACCTCTAGTGGTCACAGATACGGGAGAGGTAAGTGCAAAAACAACAACTTTGCCACCATTTTTCCAGGCTGCATATTCCAGTGGGAATCGCCGCTTCACGCTATCCCAGTGCCCGTCTGAGTTAAAGAAGGTAAGGGGCATACCGCCGAAGTTACGCATAGGAAGAAACTTCAGTGGCTTCTCATGCTTTTCTGCGTCATAGCGCGGCAGTACTGATAGCAGCAGCAGTCGCTTGTCGCTCAGTTCTGCGGACGACAACAGCTTAACCTGCTCACTGGCCACTTTGCTTTTAGAGTCCGCCACCCCGATAAAGAGATGGTCGCCAATACACGCTCTACCTGATTTGACCTGCTTTGCGGCGTCCAACATCCGGTAGCGAACCAGCGAATCATTTCGCTTCCCGGCCATATTCGGATACCAGACATTAAGACCGGCTTCAGTCCACAACAGACTCAGAAGTCCGGACAGGGTCATTGAAGCCTGTCCACCTTCAGGTCGCTGGATTTGGGGCGGGGTAGGAACCTCTGACTTTTCCGGCGGATCTTTCTCCGTCATGCCTATTCCGAGGCGTATTGACATGGTCCCCTCATTGTTGATGCGTACAACATTGCTGGCATAACCCTTTAACCCCGTATGCCTGGCATCAAGGTCGAAAAACACGCACGATGGATCATGCTCAGTGCCGGTATTTGCAGCCTTAATCAATATGAAGGTATCACTGTTTGGTAGCGACCGGACGTACAGACGCTTTGCGCCTTTGCCCCGGCATCCGCAGGTGATCACAGATTTCTGCCCGGACGTGTGGTGTGCTTTCTTTAGGGCCGACTGCCATCCCTTTACATACTCGTTCTGCGTCTGAAATTCAGCCGAGTATCGTTTCGTGTTTGGTTCGTCATCGTAAGCAATAAATACTGCAAACTTCTGGCCCATGGGACCTCCTGAAATTTAAAAGACTAATAGCCCAGCCATCTCAATACATCCTGCGCGTTGTACTCTTCCTTCTCACCCAACTCGGAAAAAAACACGTTGATGTCGCTGGCCTCAACGCCATGTTTAGCAAGCTCTTGGAGAGCCCTTTGTTTTGTAATAGTAAGATCTTCAGCTGAATCAAAATACGTCATCAGTACCTCCTGATGAAGGCGATAACTGAAGCAGGCTTACTCTTCCTGCCCAGGTTTTATCTGCGTGAATGTTAATATTTTGTGAATTAAACCATTACGTTACCCTGTTAAATCACACAGAAGAATGACTATGATGCCGCTTCAAACTCTCCCTTGAGCCGAGCCGAAACGGCAGTCTCAATACGGCTCCGAAGCAAACTGGCCACGGCCGCAAATACGTCGACGATGACCGAATTCCCGAACTGGCGATAGGCCTGCGTATCAGAGACTGGAATGCGAAAAGTAACTTTTCCCGGTTGCTCGAACCCCATAAGGCGGGCACATTCTCGCGGGGTTAAACGGCGTGGGCGCCTTGCCAAATTGACAGGATCATTAAAGTGCTTTTCGCCTATGCTAAAATCCCATCCCCGGTCTAATAAAATTTCAGATCCATCCCGATAATAGCGTGCGCTGAGTGTTCTGCAAACCACTGTTTCTATTGATGAATCTACCAAACCATAGCCAAATCCATTGCCTTTTGCCTGGTGCTTTTTAGCGTAGTTATAAAGGTATTCCCAGAGCTTTGGAGAAAGGATGTAACGGCTATCGACCTCAGCGTCCAGCAGCTCCCTAAGGGTTGGCCGTCGTGAAGGATAAAGAGCGGATACACCACTTAGCGAAAAGCCATCATTGAGTTTCAGATCACGGCGGAAACCGACCAGCACGATACGTTCCCGGTGCTGAGGTCTGAAGTTCTTACCGTCAATTATTTTGGGGTCCTTTGCTCCGTGAGCATCGGAGTCGGCAACATCGTAGCCGAGCTCATCAAGCGCATTCATGATGATGCGGAACGTATTGCCTTTATCGTGACTCTTCAGATTTTTTACGTTCTCCAGAACGAAAATGGCAGGCTGTTTGGCTCGGATGATCCGGGCAACATCAAAAAAAAGGGTCCCCTGGGTGTCGCATTCAAAGCCGTGCTTTCGGCCAAGGGAGTTCTTTTTGCTGACACCGGCAATACTGAACGGCTGGCATGGGAAACCTGCGAGCAAAACATCATGGTCTGGGATGGATGCATCGATAGAAGCATAGGCCTGGTCATCCGAAACATCGGGAAGATTACTGAGTGTAATGTCCCGGATATCTGAGTTGAAATGGTGCTCAGTCTCGTCACAGTACCAGTTTGCACTGTAAGTCCGTCGGGAGAACTGATTCCACTCACTGGTGAACACACATTTCCCGCCGATGGCGTCAAAACCACTCCGGAGGCCACCGATCCCAGCAAACAAGTCAATAAATCGGAAAAACTTCTGGTCATAGTCCGCTGGCCGAGAGGGGAGCAACGTTCGAAGATAACGATATCCTTCCTGGGTGATTTGGCATTCATTAACTGCACCTTTAATCTGGCGAATAAGCGTTCCCCTCGACCATTCGCTGCCGGTTGCAGCATTAAGTTGCTCAGCCAAATCCTTCACGTCGTAGATGCTTGCAACCTGCACCAGTAATTTATGGATAGAGGAAGGTGTCTCATCATTAAGCAATGCTGTTATTGCAGGCTCAGTTCTATCGTTGTACATCCTTACTCCGTGAAATGTGATTAATTTAGGTTCTCAGACTACCACGCGGTGAAAATTCAATTTTTTGTTAAAGGCCTTTATTTTCATCTCCTGTATTAAAATTTTTATCCACTCAAATTGCCTCCGTTAACAGAAAATCGCCGAGTTTCTAATTGGTACAATAAGCGCGTCAAATCACACGACTTATTTGTTACTACGAACCATCTAATTCAGGGAGAACGTATGACTCTTTTGAAAAAGTTACTTTTGCCGACATTAATCGTCCTTTTCCCGGTGGCAACTCTTGCTACCCAATCATCATTTGAAGCGAAAGTGGTAAAAATTATCGACGGGGACACAATCACCGCGCTCGATGGTCAGAATACAAACATCAAAATCCGCTTGTACGGTATTGATGCCCCCGAAAGTAAGCAGGCCTTTGGACAAAAGGCTAAACAAGCGTTGAGCTCCGCGATTGCTGCACAGAATATTACGGTAATAGACCACGGACCTGATATTTACGGCAGGATGCTGGGAACCATTTGGCTTGATGGTTATGACATAAACGCCTCAATGGTAGACAGTGGCTATGCATGGGTATACCGGTTTGACGGTAATGCCATCGTCCCAAACTATCTGAAATTCGAAGCTTCAGCGCAGAAAGCAGTTAAAGGCCTCTGGGTAGATCCGAATCCCGTTGCCCCCTGGGAGTGGCGCCAGCAAAACCAGAAACCTCAAAAGACGAAAAGCAGGGGGTGACCGCGATGACAAGACAACATCCTTTATTGAAAATTGCGCTTAATAACGATGGACATCTTTCGTGGCCAATTTTACCCGGACAAACTCAGCGCTGCCCAACGTGTCTGCGAGACGTTATTCCGGGTCCGGATGGGGATTTAGTACATCAAGTGGAGGAGGGCGTTAACCCCTGCACGCCATCTGTAGATGTTGTCATTTCAAAGTCGATCATTGAACTCCTCAGCGCAGGTGAGCGCCTATATGTTAACCCAGTTAAGAACGCGAATAGAACACTGGCCCCATCGTTTATCTTTCTGCACAAAGACCAGCAACTTCGACCATTTATAAATACGGACTATCAACCAGCAGGGGCCACCTGGAGAAGTGATAAAGGGAACAGACTTGGTCTTTTCTATATGGATGAGCGAGCGTCTAAAATTAATAAGGACCAGTTCGATTTTATTGCTGTAATAGACCCATCTACTTTTCAAGCAGAATTTGAGACCTTATGGTCCATGGGCGAATTTGATAACCCCCTTACCGCGTTACAGCACTCACTGGTTTCAGAGAATATGTCATCTGTCTGGGTGAAATGGCCTGTTAAAAACCTGCAATCGAGGAAAGAATCGGTGAAGTCCGATTACTGGTATGACTATTATACACCTCACTACCCAGAGGAGCAGGCAGCTTGCACGGCAACCGTGATTGGAATAGACGGAAATGTATCCGGGGAAACTATTTACATGCTCCAGATCGCCCTAGACCGGTCGACAGTTGAGTACCAGCTTGTAAAATCGCTAGGGGTCATATTGCTACTGGATAATACGGGAAATTTGGTATCGGAGGCGCAGCCTCACTTTGATATAATCATCAAAGCTTGCATCTCGGGCGTCAGAGACTTTGTACGTCAAAATCCTCGAATGCGGAGTGTGGAGCATCAGATTACCAGTGCAATGCCTGGTTAGTTAAATCATGAAGGATTTCCAATGACATGCAGCCGGTTGAGTTCTGATTCGATTGACGGGTTCACCTTTTTCATTTCGCCTCACGGTCAGGGATGTAGACTGTCTGTCGAACCTGAATACCGCCGCAATGGAACACAAAATTTCGATGGCTGGTTCCCTCGATATTACACTAAGCCACAATACGCTAAAGCAGCATTGACACGGTTTCTTGGGGAACCTGTTAATTGGTTGGATTGTAATGACCATAATTAGGGCTTTCAGACAGTTAGCCAACAAAAAAATCTTTAACTCACCAACAATATTGAGAATTACCAAATGGAAAATCTGGATGTTGTATCAGCGGTAGATTTTTACTTAGAAAAAGCATTTTATTTATTTGGATTCATAATGTTAGGTATGGCATGGCTTACTTTCCGTGCTGGTTCAACTTATCAGCATTTTAAAAATGCTGATAAGTTAGTCAGTGAAGGTAGAGGATCTTTCTCAAGCGGTGAAGAACCTGAAATGATCCGGCGACTTAAGTTCCAAACATTGATCTGGTACATTGCTAATTGTGTGGTGTTAGCACTATCCACTATTGTTTTTGGGTATCTATTTTATCTACTTCACAGTTAATCAAACAAGGAGATATTTTTATGCACGAGAATCAGGCACATCAAATAATTGACGCACTAAGTAAAGATAAGTATATCTACATTGCCCTTATGATTTTAGTCATTCACCTCTTGATGAAGCAAGTGAATAAACATCACGATAAGCTTGTAACTTCAAGGCGTATTTATGATGACCATAAATCTGGCAAAGCACTCGATGAAACACCAGCCGAAACCTTGACCATGATGAAAAAAAGCTTTATTTCCATCGTAGTTAACTTATTTTCAATTATTAGCGTCACGGTACTGGCTGCATGTTTTTTCATCTATTTTTAGTTCAGTAATGGTACAGATAGTTCCGCTGGTACCTATGGCGGTCTATCTGTATGAGTTTAAAAAATTTTTCTAGTAACGAAGGACCTAAAATGATTAGGTAAGAACGGGGTAAGCCCGTCCTATGTCCTGGATGGTGATAATGCAGGTTGCCCACAGGAAAATCATCATGGAAATCCCAAATCCCGTGCCAGTGCGTAATCCAAGAAGTAAAACGTAACCCATTGATTTATAAGTGCGTATAACGTGGATTATGTTAACCCAAAAACGTTTAATTGTAATGGATAGTCGAATTGGGTATACTTTCGGGAAGTACTTCAATTCATAATATACCCATGACTGAACTCGTTGAAAGTAAGCTGTGCCGAAAATGCAAGACTCTGAAGAGCTTGTTAGACTTCGGAATTGACCGTAAAAGTAAGGATGGCCATAAGACTCGCTGCCGCCAGTGCGTAGCTGGCGAAAACCGGTTGTATAAATTGAATAACCGCAATGTAGTCAATGCAGCCAAGAACCGGTATCGTCAACGCCATACCGCCGAAATGGCCGACTATATGCGTTTGTATCGTGCCAGGGTCCGTGGAAGCCAGCTGGCTGACCGCCACCGTCAGCACCTGGAGTTTCACAAAGAAGTGAATATTCAGCTTCAATTTAGGCTCGGAGCCATCATGGCCTCTCAGTTACTTCAGAATGACAAAACTATAGAGATTGAAAAGTTACTTTTAAAGTACCTTAAATCGCCTGAATCTGCTTCCGGAAGAAAGGCTCTTAATGAAGCTAGGGGAATCGCTTTCAGAGCGAAAATATCATATGAGGCGTTCAATACTCTTTTGAATACATTGAACAGATCACGAATTTAGATGCCCCGTTAGTATAAATCGTGTTTCTAAAGGCTTTCGTATGTTTAAAAAAGGAAAAAGCTTAATAGCTTTTAGTGATTAAAATTACTATGCAGGCGAAATAAATGAGCAGATTTTATGATTTCAATGCGTTAGAGCTAATGGAAATGGCCCCCATATCTATCTTCAGTCGTAACAAAAATACTGAGATTTTCCTGGATGATCAATTATTAGAGCAGGAACGTCGCCATTGCCTGTCGGTTCATATTTTTTGCAGAAAGCTCGAAAGATTTGAAGAAGAATTTAACAGCAATAAAAGTTCCAGAAATCGCTTGGTTAAGTTCCTTGAATCACAAGAATGCGATTTTATCTATGATATAGCTAAAGAGTGGTCATCTTACAATTTCCAAAAAGTTCCTCAAAGCACAACTTATACGTACTTGAAAACACTTGTCGAACACATCAACGAACTCAAAAGTAAGTTTGGCATTATGAGTTATGCCACTTATCACAACAATTACATTCATAACTTAATTACGACAATCAATGAAAACCTCGTAAATATTAATTATGATTTATCCCTTATTACATCAACAAAGCGAAATTGGAATCTTTATCGAACTGAATTCGGACTAATTCTAGCGAACGGGATTAGGAAAGTATTACTTATTGATAAATTAGAACATTTGAAAAACAAAGATCTTAAGCCGGGACTTATTTTCTTCATTACAACGCCAGTGTCACAAGATGTCTTGCAGGATTTATTTTCACGTCACCAGCCTTACATTATGATTTATAGGAATGAAAAAGGCATTATAAAAACAGTTGAACCACTTCATCTGCTTACCGATGCTCTTTATGAAATCATTTCACTGGCTTCAAACATTAAAAATAAAGACTCAATGTTCTTTGAACCTAAAAATAAGTTAACCTCTATTATTGAAGAATTATTTGAGCTCCAGAACCTTTTTGAAGAATACATGCGCCAGAGTTTTATGCAGGTCAGATTAAGTGAAAGAAACACACAATATATATATAATAAAATCAGATCACTTAAACATCAAGCCAATCATCTTGAGTTTGGAAATACAGAAAAAATACGGACGCTCGCTTTTAAACTAGGTGTATTAGCTGATTCATTTAATAATTACGATGTTAAAAGCAAGACAATCGACCTTCTGCCTAATACTATTTTCACTGGCATTCAGGGAAGGTGCGAATAAGCGGGGAAATTCTTCTCGGCTGACTCAGTCATTTCATTTCTTCATGTTTGAGCCGATTTTTTCTCCCGTAAATGCCTTGAATCAGCCTATTTAGACCGTTTCTTCGCCATTTAAGGCGTTATCCCCAGTTTTTAGTGAGATCTCTCCCACTGACGTATCATTTGGTCCGCCCGAAACAGGTTGGCCAGCGTGAATAACATCGCCAGTTGGTTATCGTTTTTCAGCAACCCCTTGTATCTGGCTTTCACGAAGCCGAACTGTCGCTTGATGATGCGAAACGGGTGCTCCACCTTGGCCCGGATGCTGGCTTTCATGTATTCGATGTTGATGGCCGTTTTGTTCTTGCGTGGATGCTGTTTCAAGGTTCTTACCTTGCCGGGGCGCTCGGCGATCAGCCAGTCCACATCCACCTCGGCCAGCTCCTCGCGCTGTGGCGCTCCTTGGTAGCCGGCATCGGCTGAGACAAATTGCTCCTCTCCATGAAGCAGATTACCCAGCTGATTGAGGT
>NZ_CAMSEL010000032.1:0-32500 GCF_947057495.1 Citrobacter sp. Marseille-Q5395
GTTCAGGTATAGTTCTTCATAATCCTTTCAAAATCATCTTGTTGTAATTTTTTATTTCAACTCTCCGCAATTTATTCTTTTTTTCTTCATAATTGATGAAAGTTTGTTTTTTACACTTTCATTGTTTTACCGTTGCTCTGATTAATTGACGCTAAAGCCGGTAAAGTTAGTCTCGTCAACACGACATCACATTGCATGAGTGTCGTAAGAATAACTGAAAGGAAGGACAGAAATTATGCGTAAACTGACTGCTTTGTTTGTTGCCTCTACCCTGGCGCTGGGCGCCGCGAACCTGGCACATGCTGCTGATACTACAACTGCTGCACCGGCAACTGCCAAACCTATGATGCACCACAACGGTAAGTTTGGCCCACATCACGACATGATGTTTAAAGACCTCAATCTGACCGATGCACAGAAACAACAGATCCGCGACATTATGAAAGGTCAGCGCGATCAGATGAAACGTCCGCCGCTGGAAGAACGCCGTGCAATGCACGATATCATCGCCAGCGATAGCTTCGATAAAGCGAAAGCTGAAGCGCAGATTGCGAAGATGGAAGAACAGCGTAAAGCCAACATGCTGGCGCACATGGAAACCCAGAACAAGATCTACAACATTCTGACGCCGGAACAGAAAAAACAGTTTAATGCCAATTTTGAGAAGCGTCTGACAGAACGTGAAGCGCAGAAAGGTAAAATGCCAAAGGCTGCTGAGTAATCGATCAGCGTCTACACTAAATCATTCGCGTTGTGTCTGATACGGCGCGAATAAAAACTCAAGACCGCCGGTCTTGTCCACAACACGTTTAACGAGGTGGGCAGGATCGGCGGTTTTTTCTTTACTGCCTATTGCACCTCGCAACCGACACGCTATTCTCCTGAAGCCCGCGAAAATTCTACCTGGATCAGCGCGTTAATCTTTTTTGCAAAACGCCAGGTTCATCGCTAAGGCAAATCAACTCTGCTGCCGATAACAACAATGTGCAGGGTGAATGATAACTACGATGATTAGGGTGCCTGTGTGCGGCATACTGGCGTACTGCGCCTTTCTGGAGAGATGATGGAATACTTTGATATCCGCAAAATGCCGGTCAATCTTTGGCGTAATGGTGCGGGAGAAACGCGTGAGATTTGTTGTTTTCCGCCTGCAACACGTGATTTCCACTGGCGGGCGAGTATTGCCTCTATTGCCGCGAACGGCGAATTTTCACTTTTCCCAGGGGTCGAACGCGTGATTACGCTGCTGGAAGGGGGGGAAGTCACTCTGGAAGGCGTGAATGCTTTCACGCATACGCTCAAGCAGCATCAACCGTTTACCTTCGCGGGGGACAGGGTGGTAAAAGCCAGGCTGACAGAGGGACAGATGTCGATGGATTTCAATATCATGACGCGTCGTGATGTCTGTCAGGCGAAAGTCAGAGTTGCTGATCGTACTTTTACAACCTTTGGTTCGCGTGGCGGCGTGGTGTTTGTGATTAGCGGAGCCTGGCAACTGGGAGATAAATTGCTGACAGTTGACCAGGGCGCATGCTGGCACGATGGTAAGCACACGTTGCGACTACTAAAAGCGGAAGGGAAGCTGTTATTTAGTGAGATTAACTGGATGCCGGGGCATTCTCCGGATCCAGTTCAATAATTTCATATTGCCCTGACATGACCGGCCGGCAGAGGATTTTATAACCATCATGATCAAAGCCGGCAGGCATGCGTGCCAGCGTTGTGGCTTCATCCAGTGTTGACACAGCGCCGAGCCACAGCCAGTTATTGATGATGTGGTACTGCGTCAGTTCCGCCGTGCTCTCTTTCAGTGCAATTGCACTTTTCCACGGCCAGCAGATTACGCGTAGTCTTTCCAGCGCTTCCTGTAGTCGCAACTGATGCGCCTCGGGACTCTCCTTTCCGCAGCATGCTCCGGCGCAGCGTTTAAGCGCTGAACGGAAGCAGGCTCGTCCGCGACTCAGCGGTTCCAGTCCGAGTAAACCGTAGCAAAGCTTCTGTTCATCAGCGAGGCTTTGCAGCGCCTGTAGCGCGGTGCGGCGATGAGCAAACAAGCCGAACAGATGGGGCGTTTGTGAGAAATCAACTTCGCGTGCATAGACAACTTGAACAGTTCGGTCGGTTAATCGCAGGGAACAGAGCTGGCGCGTACGCCGCAGTCGTTTGTTAAACAGGGGTTGTTGCTCTTTGATCAGCCGGGCTTCCAGCAGGAGCGCGCCGATTTCCCCGGCTGTACAAATCCAGGTAATACGTCGGGACTGGCGCAACATCGCCGCTTCGTCTGCTGTACGCAGATGCGATAACACCCGACTGCGAATATTCACACTTTTGCCGATATAAAGCGGCATCGTATCGCTATCGCTGTGAAACAGATAAACGCCAGGTGCCGCTGGCAGCTCGCGCAGAAACGGGCGCAAGTGCTCGGGGTATTCATAGATTGCTGCTGGTTCAAACGAAAGACGAGGTGCTGATTGACGCCGTACCACTTGTGACTCCGGATGCTGGTTATTCATCCAGTGTAACAAAAGTGTTTCGCTCAAAAAAGAGGCTGGGATGATGTTACCAGTTCTTGTGCCGGACAGGACATAAATTGTCGCTATCCGGCATCATGCTGGAAGAAGTGAGTTACGGTTTTTTCCAGAAGTCGTCAAACACCGTAATTGGTGGGCGACGTTTATGCTCTGTCTTCATATACCAGCCTTCGATTTTATTTGCCACCGCGGCATCCAGTGTTTTCCCTTCCAGGTAATCATCGATGTTGTCGTACGTCACACCTAATGCGGCTTCATCAGGCAGAGAAGGACGATCGTCCTCGAGATCGGCGGTTGGTGCTTTCTGATAGAGATGCTCAGGGCAACCCAGCGCGGCAAGAAGCTGTTTCCCCTGACGCTTGTTGAGGCGGAAAATAGGGTTAATGTCGGTGCCGCCATCGCCATATTTGGTGAAGAATCCGGTGATAGCTTCTGCCGCGTGATCGGTACCAACGACAACACCGCTGGTCATCCCAGCGATACTGTACTGTGCCTTCATACGTTCACGGGCTTTCTCATTACCTCGCACAAAATCACTTAGTTCGATACCCGCTTCACGTAATGCCTGCTCACTGGCAAGTACCGCGCCCTTTATATTAACGGTTAACACGCGATCCGGCTGGATGAATGCTATCGCATCCTGGCAGTCCTGTTCATCGGCCTGAACGCCGTAAGGCAGACGAACGGCAATAAACTGCAGTGCGTCGTTGCCGGTTTCTTCACGCAGTTCAGAAATCGCCATTTGGCATAATTTTCCGGCCAGGGTTGAGTCCTGGCCACCGCTAATCCCTAACACCAGTGATTTCAGAAAGGGGTAGGTTTGCAGGTACGATTTCAGAAAATCCACGCTGCGGCGAATTTCCTCTTCTGCATTAATGTGCGGTTTGGCGCCAAGCGCCTGGATTATCTCTTGTTGCAGAGTCATTTAACCCCCTCCGAAAAATAAAATGATCAAAAATAATGATGTGTTAAAGCTAACGCGTTGACGCCCAAACGACAAGGGATGCGGCCGGATATAACATCATTTTGTTTTAATAGAATTTTCCGAAAGGGCTTAAGTATCAACTGTCAGCTTGAAAAATGAGTTGTTGTGCTCCAGGCTTATATAACACGCTGAAATATACGGCATCATTCAAATCGTCTCTTTGCTGGCTGCCTTTGCTCACCTCAGTCACTTACTGATGTAAGCTCCTGAAGATTTGCTCAGTTGCCGCTTCGATGTATTTTGAATGATATTGTGTACCAACAAGAGGAAGAAAAAATGAACAAGAATCTAACAGGAATTCTGGGTGCAGCGGCGGTAATGACTATGCTGGCAGGTTGTACGGCCTACGACCGTACGAAAGACCAATTTGTCCAGCCCGTGGTGAAAGATGTGAAGAAAGGGATGAGCCGGGCGCAGGTTGCGCAGATTGCTGGTAAGCCTTCATCTGAAGTGAGCATGATTCATGCGCGTGGAACTTGTCAGACTTACATCCTGGGTCAACGAGATGGTAAAGCTGAGACCTATTTTGTTGCATTGGATGATACTGGACACGTGATTAATTCTGGCTATCAGACATGTGCAGAGTACGACACAGACCCACAGGCGGCGAAGAAGTAACAACTGTATATTGCCTGTGCGTTCTGGAGAACCGGCCATCGCGCCGGTTTTTTTGTCTCTAGCGATCTTAATTATTGTCGCGAATTATTTGCCCGAAATGTGAGGGGGGTCATAACGACAGGTCAAGGAGAAGCAATTTTGTTGGTCAAGGAAATACCATCCTCCAGTGCAATCCCGTATACTCATTTCAGCCACCTAAAAAAGTAATTTAGCTGACGCAAGTTACCCAGAGCATGGATGCAGGTTATGGCTTGCGGACTGTCTGGTTGACAGATAATCGCATATGAGGATCGTTTTTATGGAAAAGAAACACATTTATCTGTTTTGTTCTGCGGGCATGTCGACTTCCTTGCTAGTATCGAAAATGCGCGCGCAGGCTGAAAAATACGAAGTACCGGTTATTATTGAAGCGTTTCCTGAAACGCTGGCCGGAGAAAAAGGTCCCGTGGCCGATGTCGTTTTATTAGGCCCACAAATTGCTTATATGTTACCCGAAATTCAGCGTTTGTTACCAAACAAGCCTGTTGAAGTGATTGACTCGCTGTTGTATGGCAAAGTCGATGGTTTAGGCGTGCTTAAAGCTGCTGTTTCAGCAATTAAAAAAGCCGCAGCAAATTAATTATTTTATTTTAATTTTCCCGTCAAAGAGTTATTTCATTAACATTCACCGCAATTTTTTATTGCGGTATTTAAGGGTATTTTTCTATGAGTAACGCTATTGCTTCACTTGAAAAGGTACTCCTTCCTTTTGCTGTAAAAATTGGAAAGCAGCCACACGTTAATGCAATCAAAAACGGTTTTATTCGTTTAATGCCGTTAACCCTCGCAGGGGCCATGTTTGTATTAATAAATAACGTTTTCCTGAGCTTTGGGGAGGGGTCCTTTTTTTATTCAATGGGCATTCGGCTTGATGCTTCTACTATTGAGAGTCTCAATAGTTTAAAAGGCATTGGTGGAAACGTCTATAACGGTACGCTGGGTATTATGTCATTGATGGCGCCATTCTTTATAGGTATGGCGCTAGCGGAAGAACGCAAAGTCGATTCACTGGCGGCCGGACTGTTATCTGTTGCAGCATTTATGACCGTAACTCCATATAGCGTGGGCGAAGCCTATGCTGTTGGTGCAAACTGGTTGGGTGGTGCGAATATTATATCCGGTATTATTATCGGTTTGGTTGTCGCGGAAATGTTTACCTTTGTTGTCCGTCGTAATTGGGTGATTAAATTACCTGATAGCGTGCCGACATCCGTTTCGCGCTCATTCTCTGCATTGATACCGGGCTTTCTTATCCTCTCCGTTATGGGGATTATTGCCTGGGCGTTGACGACTTTCGGCACGAACTTCCACCAGATCATCATGGACTCAATTTCTACTCCGCTGGCATCACTGGGCAGCGTGGTGGGCTGGGCCTACGTGATTTTTGTCCCGCTGCTGTGGTTCTTTGGTATTCACGGTTCACTGGCGCTGACTGCGTTGGATAGCGGTATCATGACGCCATGGGCGCTGGAAAACATCGCGATTTACCAGCAGTTTGGTTCTGTCGACGCTGCACTGGAAGCCGGTAAAACGTTCCATGTCTGGGCAAAGCCAATGCTTGACTCCTATATTTTCCTTGGGGGTAGCGGAGCAACGCTGGGTCTGATTATTGCTATCTTCCTGGCATCCCGCCGTCCGGACTATCGTCAGGTGGCAAAACTGGCACTGCCGTCAGGCATCTTCCAGATTAACGAGCCTATCCTGTTCGGCCTGCCAATTATCATGAACCCGGTGATGTTTATCCCGTTCATTCTGGTTCAACCAATTCTGGCAGCGATTATGTTGGCCGCCTATTACACAGGCATTATTCCACCGGTTACCAATATTGCACCGTGGACCATGCCAACCGGGTTGGGTGCTTTCTTCAACACTAACGGCAGCGTCGCCGCGTTGTTAGTCGCACTGTTCAACCTTGGGATTGCAACGCTGGTGTATCTGCCTTTCGTGGTTGTTGCCAACAAAGCGCAGAACGTTATTGACCAGGAAGAAAGCGAAGAAGATATCGCTAACGCATTGAAATTCTAAATTTAATCCGGCATGTCTACCCGGGCATGCCGGACTGAACCAGAGGAAAAGAGTATGTTGGATATCGAAAACATCGTAGGTACGCCGTCAGAGGCTGAAGAGCTGGAAGAAGTGGTGATGGGACTTATCATCAATTCAGGTCAGGCCCGTAGTCTGGCATATGGCGCGCTCAAAATGGCCAAGCAGGGGGATTTTGAGTCGGCGAAGACGATGATGGAACAGTCTCGCATGGCGCTTAACGAGGCGCATCTCGTACAAACGAAACTGATTGAAGGCGATCAGGGTGAAGGTAAAATGAAGGTCAGCCTGGTTCTGGTTCACGCGCAAGATCATCTGATGACGTCAATGCTGGCGCGCGAATTGATTACAGAACTGATTGAGCTTCACGAGAAGCTGAAATAGTGAGGAGTGCATGATGCAACTACAGATTAACGCACCGGAAATCAAGACCGTCTATGAGCAGCAGCTTTTTAATGGCAAAAATTTCCATGTGTTTATCTATAACAAAACTGAGAGTATCAGTGGACTGCATCAGCACGATTACTACGAATTTACCCTGGTATTAACCGGGCGTTATTATCAGGAAATCAACGGGAAGCGCGTACTGCTCGAACGTGGAGATTTTGTTTTTATCCCTCTGGGATCGCATCACCAAAGTTTCTATGATTTCGGCGCGACACGGATCCTTAACGTCGGTATTAGTAAACGTTTTTTCGAACAGCATTATCATCCTTTATTACCGTTTTGTTTTGTTGCTTCACAGGTGTATCGGGCTAATAACTCATTTCTCACCTACATTGAAACGGTTATTGCATCGTTGAATTTTCGCGAGAGTGGTCTGGATGAATTTGTAGAAGTGGTCACCTTCTATATTATTAATCGGTTACGGCATCATCGTGAAGAGCAAGTGCTGGATGATATTCCACAATGGCTTAAAACCACCGTGGAGACTATGCATGACAAAAGACAGTTTAGTGAAAACGCGCTGGAAAACATGGTTCGCCTGTCCGCAAAGTCTCAGGAGTATCTGACCCGCGCTACCCAGCGTTTTTACAGTAAAACACCTATGCAGATTATTAATGAAATCCGCATTAACTTTGCTAAGAAACAGCTGGAGATGACTAACTACTCGGTAACCGATATTGCATATGAGTCTGGTTACAGCAGTCCTAGCCTGTTTATTAAAACGTTTAAAAAACTGACGTCGTTTACACCTAATAGCTATCGAAAGAAATTAACTGAATTTAATCAGTAAACAATATTCATCAATTACTAATTTTAACGCTTGCCCTAAATAATGCCGGGACTGCCGCGTTATTCCTGACGAACGGGCAGGGCGTAATACACGTCAGTGTTTTTACACTGAAGGGAGAAATTATGAATCAGAAATTAAAAGTCGTCACTATTGGTGGCGGAAGCAGCTACACCCCTGAGTTACTTGAAGGCTTTATTAAGCGTTATCATGAATTGCCGGTTTCTGAACTATGGCTGGTGGATGTCGATGGTGGAAAAGAGAAGCTGGATATTATTTTTGACCTGTGCCAGCGAATGATCGACAAAGCTGGCGTGCCGATGAAGCTGTATAAAACGCTGGATCGCCGTGAAGCCCTGAAAGACGCTGATTTTGTCACAACACAGCTGCGAGTTGGTCAGTTGAAAGCGCGCGAAAAGGATGAGCGAATTCCGTTAAGTCATGGTTATCTGGGACAGGAAACTAACGGTGCTGGCGGCCTGTTTAAAGGTTTACGTACTATTCCGGTCATTTTTGACATCGTGAAGGATGTGGAGGAACTGTGTCCGAACGCATGGGTGATTAACTTTACTAACCCGGCCGGGATGGTGACTGAAGCGGTTTATCGCCACACTAATTTCAAGAAATTTATTGGCGTGTGTAATATTCCCATCGGCATGAAAATGTTTATCAGCGATGTGCTGGCGCTGAAAGAGATCGATGATTTATCCATCGATCTGTTTGGCCTGAATCATATGGTCTTTATTAAAGACGTACTGGTGAATGGGGAGTCGCGTTTTGATGAACTTCTGGACGGCGTGGCTTCTGGTCAGCTTAAAGCCTCTTCGGTGAAGAACATTTTCGATCTGCCGTTTAGCGAAGGACTGATTCGCTCACTGAAACTCTTACCTTGCTCTTACTTGCTGTATTACTTCAAGCCAAAAGAGATGCTGGCGATTGAAATGGGTGAATACTATAAGGGCGGTGCACGTGCTCAGGTGGTGCAGAAAGTTGAGAAACAGCTGTTTGAACTCTACAAAAACCCTGAGCTGAATGTTAAGCCGAAGGAGCTTGAGCAGCGCGGTGGGGCCTATTACTCCGATGCGGCTTGCGAAGTGATTAACGCCATCTACAACGACAAACAGACCGAGCACTATGTCAACATCCCTCATCATGGTCATGTCGATAATATTCCCGCAGACTGGGCGGTTGAAATGACCTGTACGTTGGGACGTAACGGTGCGACACCGCACCCGAGAATTACCCATTTTGACGAGAAAGTCCTCGGCCTTATCTATACCATTAAAGGCTTTGAAGTGGCGGCGAGTCAGGCGGCGCTGAGTGGTGAGATTAATGATGTGCTGTTGGCGCTAAACCTTAGTCCATTAGTACATTCTGACCATGATGCCGAGATTCTGGCTCGGGAATTAATTCTCGCACACGAGAAATGGCTGCCTAACTTTGCCGGTTGTATCGAGAAACTCAAAAGCGAACAACATTAATCGAGGTTGGCTATGGAACGCGTACTGATTGTTAATGCTGATGATTTTGGCCTGAGTAAAGGACAAAACTACGGCATTGTGGAAGCCTGTCGCAATGGTGTTGTGACCTCGACAACGGCGCTGGTCAATGGCGAAGCGATTAACCACGCGGAGCAGCTCAGCCGCGATTTACCCGAACTGGCTGTGGGAATGCACTTTGTTCTGACGCTGGGAAAACCGTTGACGCTTATGCCGGGGTTGACTCGTGACGGGCTTTTGGGGAAATGGATCTGGCAGATGGCTGAGGAAGATACTTTGCCGCTGGATGAAATTTCACAAGAGCTGACCGCTCAGTATCAGCGTTTTATTAACCTGTTTGGGCGGGAGCCGACGCATCTGGATAGTCACCACCATGTGCATATGTTCCCGCAGATCTTCCCAATCGTAGCTAATTTCGCAGCGCAACGGGGCATTGCGCTGCGTATTGATCGCCAGACGGTGATTCAGGCGTCTGACATACCGGTAACGTTGCGTACCACCCAGGGGTTCAGCAGCGAGTTTTATGGCGAAACTATCTCTGAGGCGCTGTTTTTACAGGCTCTGGATGCATCTGCTGAAAGAGGGGAGTCTTCGCTGGAAGTGATGTGTCATCCGGCCTTTATCGATAATATTATTCGGCAAAGCGCCTATTGTTACCCCCGTTTAACTGAACTCGATGTGCTGACGTCTTCGTCATTGAAATATGCTATTGCGGAGCGCGGTTATCGTCTTGGCAGTTTTCTGAACGTGTAATTCCTGAGTTTGCGGCGCTGAGATGCGCCGCACTTTTTTTGTCTATCATTCCAGCCTCAGCAGCCTGCCCGTAGTCCTCGATTTGCCATTATTTTAGCGAACAAACTGTTTTTACAACGCCCGATAAGAAAATCAGCTAAGATAGCGCTTTTCAGTTTTTTAGAATTTGTCTTTAGTGAAGCAACTGATTATGAAACCTCTTCGCCAACAAAATCGTCCGGTTATCAGCTATGTTCCGCGTGTGGAGCCTGCACCACCTGAACATGCGATCAAAATGGATGCGTTTCGTGACGTATGGATACTGCGCGGGAAATATGTCGCTTTTGTCTTAATGGGGGAGGCGTTTCAACGGTCGCCTGCGTTTACAGTGCCGGAGTCGGCACAACGCTGGGCGAACCAGGTTCGCCAGGAAAATGAACTGAGCGATTAACCGGACATAAAAAAAACGCCGGAGCATTACTCTCCGGCGGTTTTTTACATTTCAGGCAACAGGGTTAGCGGTGTGCCAGTTCGGCATTATCGTCGTTATCCAGAATCGTTTTATCGGTTTGCTTCAGCCATTGGCTGGTGAGCGTACCGGCGGTCATGGAACCGCTGACGTTCAACGCGGTACGGCCCATATCGATCAGTGGTTCAACGGAGATCAGCAGAGCGACCAGTGTCACCGGCAGGCCCATCGCAGGCAGCACAATCAGCGCGGCAAAGGTTGCGCCACCGCCCACACCAGCCACACCTGCGGAGCTGACGGTGACGATACCTACCAGCGTCGCAATCCATATTGGATCCAGCGGATTAATACCTACAGTCGGTGCAACCATCACGGCCAGCATGGCAGGATACAGGCCGGCACAACCGTTTTGCCCAATCGTTGCGCCAAAAGAAGCCGCAAAGCTGGCAATGGACTCCGGTACACCCAGACGACGAGTTTGTGCTTCAACGTTCAGCGGAATAGACGCGGCGCTGGAACGGCTGGTGAATGCGAAAGTCAGTACAGGCCAGACTTTACGGAAATATTTCAGTGGGCTAACACCGTTAATGCCCAGCAGGATACCGTGAACCACGAACATAATACCCAGGCCGAGATAAGAGGCCACGACAAAGCTACCGAGCTTAATGATGTCCTGCAGGTTTGAACCCGCAACGACTTTGGTCATCAGTGCCAGCACACCGTACGGCGTCAGTTGCATAACCAGACGAACCAGTTTCATCACCCAGCTTTGCAAGGTATCGATAGCGGTTAATACACGTTCGCCTTTCGGGGCATCATCTTTCAGCAGTTTAAGCGCTGCAACACCGAGGAATGCCGCGAAAATAACCACGCTGATAATCGAAGTCGGGTTAGCACCGGTCAGATCGGCAAACGGGTTTTTCGGGATGAACGACAGCACCAGTTGCGGAACGCTGAGGTCAGCGACTTTGCCAGCATAATTGGTTTCAATGGCGTTCAGACGTGCGGTTTCAGCACCGCCCTGCACCAGACCTTCTGCCGTCAGGCCGAACAGGTTGGTGACCAGCACCCCTACCAGAGCAGCTATCAGCGTGGTAAACAATAACGTTCCGATAGTCAGGAAGCTAATTTTACCCAGTTGGGAAGCGTTATGCAGACGTGCAACGGCGCTAAGGATAGAGGCAAACACCAGCGGCATAACAATCATTTGCAGTAGTTGGACATAGCCATTGCCGACAATGTTGAACCATTGTACGGAATCTTTCAGCACCTGGCTGTCAGAGCCGTAGATGGTGTGCAGGGCAAGGCCAAAAACCACGCCCATGACAAGACCAACCAGTACTTTTTTGGCCAGACTCCACTGTTTGTGACGGGTTTGCGCCAGCAGTAACAGCAGTATGGCGAACACGATAATGTTCGCGATTAATGGAAAGTTCATCCCCGTTCTCCTGATCTTTTTATATATATCACCGTGCTACAGTGATTCTGTTGGCGCAAGATTAGCAGAATCTGTGATGTGCCTCTTATATTCAAATGGAATTGTTTATTCCGAAATGACATTTTGGCTGAATTATTAATCAGCCTGGTGTTTTATAAACCGATTAAATTGCATTTGCAGCGTGTTAATCATCTGCGATGACCAGCGTACGGCACTATTCTCTGGCATTGTTTGTGGCATCCAGATAGACCATGCGAACAGCGCCATGCATAAAAAACGCTCCAGTTGATTACCTTTTTGCGGCACGAGGATCGGCAAGCGAAAGCGCCAACGGCAAGGCCAGAGCAGGGGAACACCGGCGGGCGTCAACATATCCGCCACAATGTGGCTGAGATAACCAAGTACCATCCCTTGTAACGCATCAGCCGGGATTATCCAGGTATCGGGTACTTTCAGGTAAAATGTTGTCAACAGGGCAAAGACCGCCAGCAGGCTGTGTGTAAATCCACGGTGGCCAAACGCCCGGGCAATTGGTTTTGATATCCATTTCAGACGCTGACCAAGCAGAGATTTAGGATGATCAATATCGGGCAGCAGGCACGTCAAAATTGCTGAAGGAACAATATGCCACCAGTCACCCTGAGCGAGAACGGGCGTCAGCTCGGCATTTTTGGCAAATACCGCACAGGCTATAGAAAAAAGAAGGTGGCCTTCCGCCGTCATGATAAAACCCAATAAACTGTCAATTCATACAGTATAGGGGTTTTATACAGTAGGCGGAAGAGGTGACGTTGTAACCCTTTGTCACAATTATGCTCTCAGCGTGCGCTGGAACACGATCGACAATCTGCGGGCAATGCTGCCATTGCCCGTTGGATGATTACTCGTGCAGATGCACGGCGGTAAGTTCGGTCAGTGATGTCAGTTTGACGTCGGCAAGAACAAATCGCGGATCGTCCTGATTCTCATGCGCCGGTACGACAATGGAGCGCATTCGTGCCGCTCTGGAGGCGATCATGCCGTTCACGGAGTCTTCCAGTGCCACACAGGATAATGGATCAACGCCCAGCTTGGCTGCGCAGTCGAGGTAAACCTGGGGATGCGGTTTGCTGTAGGGCAGTTTTTCAGCAGAGGCCAGCGCATCGAAGCTGTCGCGGAGATCAAACATTGCCAGCACTTTTTCCAGCATGTGCAGCGGTGAGGCAGACGCAAGCCCAACCAGCAGCCCCTGGGATTTACACAGCGCGACAGCTTCACGTACGCCGGGTAACAGAGGCCGGGTCTCTTCAACCAGCGAAATAGCCCGGGTGATGATACGATCCGTGACTTCCTGGCGTGAGGGGCCGTTCCATGGTTGCTGGGCAAACCAGAGATCAACAACCATGTCGATACGCAATCCCAGTGTATCCGGAAGCTCATGGCGGCGAGTGATATCTACGCCTAAACTTGCGATGACATCCAGTTCGGCCTGATCCCAGAGTGGCTCTGAATCGACCAGTAATCCATCCATATCGAAAATTGCAGCAAGAATTTGACGCGGGGTTGACATCACAACCTCTCCTTTGAGAATTAAACAGCGGGATTAAGAGCGTAACTGAACTCGCTCTAAGCGTTCATTATGGCTAATCCTTTATTATATCGCCTTTAAAGATCAGGCGAAAACAGTTATCAACGGGTAAACTTAGGCCAAAATGACACGTCTTAATCAAGGGGAACTCATGACGTATCAACAAGCTGGACGCATTGCTGTCTTGAAAAGGCTGGTGGGGTGGATAATCTTTATCCCGGCGCTGATTTCAACGCTGGTTTCAGTACTGAAGTTTATGTATGCGCACAGTGAAAAACAGGAAGGCATTAACGCCGTAATGCTCGATTTTGCTCACGTTATGATTGACATGATGCGGGTGAATACACCATTTCTTAATGTGTTTTGGTATAACTCGCCGACGCCAGATTTTCAAAGCGGCCTGAACCTCGTTTTCTGGCTGATTTTTATTCTTATCTTTATCGGTCTGGCGTTGCAGGATTCCGGTGCCAGGATGAGCCGCCAGGCGCGCTTTCTGCGTGAAGGCGTTGAAGACCAACTGATTCTGGAACAGGCTAAAGGAAGTGAGGGGCTGTCACGTGAGCAAATTGAATCGCGTATTGTCGTACCGCACCATACGATCTTTCTACAAATCTTCCCGCTCTATATTTTGCCAGTGATTGTCATCGTAATCGGCTATTTCTTCTTTTCGTTACTGGGCTTTTTGTAAGTAATGTCTTATCAGGCCTACAGTTCTGGCGTGGGACTGTAGGCCTGATAAGCAGAGTGCCAACAGGCAATTGTTTTAAGCAGCCAGTAACCGTTCCATCGCTTTCTGCGCGACGACAAGATGCTGACCACCGAACAAAATCGCCCGGTTGAGCAGCGTGTACAACTGGTAGATGGGCTGACGATCCAGAAAATCCAGCGGCAAAGGCGAGACAGACTGATAGCCATCATAAATCTGCGGCGGTTGATCGGTATGTAATGGCAGCATCGCCAGATCGCATTCTCTGTCCCCCCAATAACAGGCGGGATCAAAAATGTAAGGGCCGTTGGGGCCGAGAGCACAGTTTCCTGACCAAAGATCGCCATGTAGCAGCGAGGGCTGCGGCTGATGTGAGGAGAGTCGCTGTTGAACATGTTCTACAATTGCGTCAATGCTACCAAACGCAATGCCTTTTTCAGCGGCCAGTTCCAGTTGCCAGCCAATACGTTGTTCTGCAAAAAAGGTTGACCAGCGACGTTGCCAGGTATTGGGTTGTGGAGTGGTGGAGAGTGCATTATCGAAGTCGAGACCGAACTGCGGTTGATCGCTCCATTCATGCAGATGTGCCAGCTGTTGTCCCAGAATAAAGGCGTTGTGAGCATCAAGTGGACGCGGTGGAAGGAAATCCATCACCAGAAAACTGTAGTCCCTGTCTGCACCTACCGCCCAGACTTTTGGAACTGAAACAGTATTACTCCGGGAGAGCAGTTCCAGTTGATCGGCTTCCGCCGTAAAGCCGGATAACAGCTCCCTTTCATCGCATTTGACGAAAAAATCGCGCCCCGCATAGCGTAAATGCCATGCGGCGTGGATCTCTCCGCCAGGCAGTTCATTACGCAGCTCGATTTCGCCTTCACCTAATTGCTCGCTTAAAAGACGACTGATTGCCTGCCACATGATGTCTCTCCCCATGTTGTCTGCCAGATCATAAGGTTAGCGCAATAATGCGGAAAAAAAACACGAACTGACGCACACCCTGAACGCGTCATTACTGGAAAGGCACTTAATGTTTGTTGTTCTTCCACACCTCCCTGAGATAGGGCGACTTTCGGCTTCACGTGATTCACTTCTTTGTAATCACGTGATTTTTTATCATAGACGTATAACACGTATGCTGACAGCTTTGTGGGTAAATCCCCCTTATTTTCTATAAGGGGGAGAGGGCTATCATTGAGAAAGATACGAATATATTTTTTGCGTATCGTTTAAAGAGCACAGTCGCGTGCCCTGATTTAGCGTCGCTGCGCTGCCTGCAGCTACGCCAAAACGAACAATATCCTCAAATGGCGCGTTTTCAGCCAGTTTAAGCGTCATGGCGCCGACCATACTGTCGCCCGCGCCAACGGTACTTTGACTTTTCACCGGAGGCGGAACCACCTGAACGCAGGTTTCACGATCAACGCCTAATGCCCCTTGTGGGCCAAGAGAGACCACTACGCGATGGGCTTTACCACTTTGCACTATTTCCTGTGCGGCTTTACGGACATCATCAGGCTGCGTGAGTTCACGATTAACCAGGGCGCTCAGTTCTTTAAGATTGGGTTTGACCAGTTCGATATTGCCAATAGCTAACGCCGCTGTTAGTGCGTCACCAGAGCTATCAATGATGCAACGGATACCCTGCTTTTGTGCCGTGGTGACCAGTCGGGTTAATTTCTCAAGTTTTACACCGGGGGGCAGGCTACCGCTAATGACCAGTAGCGCACCTGATTCAATTTCCAGTACCTGATCCTGAAGCTGGTGAAATTCGTCATCAGTGAGCGCAGCGCCGGGCATAACAAAACGATATTGTTCGCCGCTGGACTCCACATGGACATGAAGATTTTGTCGGGTCCAGTCTTTGGCTTCTATCGTCGATACTGGAACATTTTCATCAGCGAGTAACGAAACCAGGTGTTCACCAGTGGCACCGCCAGCCGGGAAAATCGCTGTTGCGCTACCGCCAAGATGCGCGATGGCGCGAGCCACATTGATGCCGCCACCACCAGGTTCAAAAACTGGCGAGGTGCAGCGAAGTTTACCTTCGGGGTAGATTTGTGGGGTGATTGTTGCGCTATCGAGAGAGGGCGCGAGTGTTAACGTATAGATACGTACCATCTTTACCTCCTGTTAGGCTGACCTCAGTCTGGCACTTAGCGTCACGAAAGTGAAGCAATTAACAACATGATTTATCGCATCTTTATTTAAAACTATCCCTCTATTTATATATAAATAAAATTATGGTTTAAGAACGCTCTTATTCAAAAAATGAAATAAGAATATATTGCTATGTTATTCGAGTCTTTTTATAATTTGTTACCTTTCCTGGGTCTTTTGTCATTGATCCATATGAAAGTTTCCGAGACCGTAATGGTCTCTTTTTTTGTTGTACGGACTCTTTATAAATGAAGCTTTTGAAGACAGTACCCGCAGCATTCGTGCTGACGGGGTGCGTGTTTGCGTCAATGCATGCCGCCGCCGATGATTCCGTTTTTACTGTCATGGATGACCCTTCCAGCGCGAAAAAACCTTTTGAAGGTAACCTGAACGCGGGATACCTCGCCCAGTCAGGCAACACAAAAAGTTCTTCTTTAACTGCAGATACCACCATGACCTGGTACGGTGAAACCACGGCGTGGTCTCTGTGGGGAAATGCCAGCAATACCTCCTCGAATGATGAGCGATCTTCGGAGAAATATGCCGCGGGCGGTCGTAGCCGTTTCAACATGACCGACTATGATTACTTGTTTGGGCAGGCGAGCTGGTTGACAGACCGTTATAACGGCTATCATGAGCGTGACGTGCTGACCGCAGGTTATGGTCGTCAGTTCCTCAGTGGACCGGTGCACAGCTTCCGTTTTGAATTTGGTCCTGGCGTACGCTATGACGAGCACACTGACGGTAAGACTGAAACTCAGCCGTTGGGTTATGCGTCTGGCGCCTATGCGTGGCAGATGACGGACAACACCAAGTTTACTCAGGGTGTATCGGTGTTTGGTGCTGATGATACAACGCTCAACTCTGAATCAGCCTTAAATGTTGCTATCAATGAACACTTCGGGTTGAAGGTGGCTTATAACGTTACCTGGAACTCTGAACCGCCGGCAACAGCGCCGGAACATACCGATCGTCGTACAACTGTTTCTCTCGGCTATCGTATGTAGTAATAGGCCAGGTCAATTAAATGACCTGGCTTTTCTTTTTATTATTGAGCGTAATGACTCTTTAAATATACTTTCTACTTTAACTTATAAAAAAATGAAAACGCCTGGCGAATGTCAGTAACGTTTTTCAAATTAGCCCCAAATTATTGCCGCCCAGCGTAACATCAACATTGCCGCACAAATTACGAGCAATACCACAACCATTTTCCAGTGTTTTTTTGCAGAGCGATTTGTTGGCATGGTTCTTTTCCTGCTCAAATCAGACTATTACTGCACAGTGTAACAAAGGCTGCAGGTCGTCAGTGAATTGATTTAAATCATAGATGGCGCGTTGATTGCTGCTTTGAACGACTCGTAATGCCGTGTACACTGTCAGACGGTGTTATCAAAAAGCGGGTGTAGGTTACGTTGTTGCCAGTCCGGTGATACGTGACATATTTCGCAGAGTGAAGCGGGAATCAGCCCACACCTTTTTGGTAATTTTAAATATTGAAACTTTGTATGTGATCTTACGTGTGGGTCACCACTGCAAATAAGGATATAACATGCCTGTTATTACTCTTCCTGATGGCAGCCAACGCCATTACGACCACGCTGTAAGCCCCATGGATGTTGCGCTGGACATCGGTCCAGGTCTGGCGAAAGCCACCATCGCAGGCCGTGTAAATGGTGAACTGGTTGATGCTTCCGATCTGATTGAACATGATGCGAAGCTCTCTATCATCACCGCTAAGGATGAAGAAGGTCTGGAGATCATTCGTCACTCCTGTGCGCACCTGTTAGGGCACGCGATCAAACAACTCTGGCCGCACACCAAAATGGCGATCGGACCGGTTGTTGACAACGGTTTTTACTACGATATCGATCTTGACCGTACGTTAACTCAGGAAGACGTCGACGCGCTCGAAAAGCGGATGCACGAGCTCGCTGAGAAGAACTACGATGTCATTAAGAAGAAAGTCAGCTGGTACGAAGCGCGTGAAACGTTCGTGAAGCGTGGCGAGACCTACAAAGTCTCTATTCTTGATGAAAACATCGCCCATGATGACAAGCCAGGCTTGTACCATCATGAAGAATATGTCGATATGTGCCGTGGCCCGCACGTGCCAAATATGCGTTTCTGCCATCACTTTAAACTGATGAAGACCGCTGGGGCGTACTGGCGCGGTGATAGCAACAACAAGATGCTGCAGCGTATTTATGGTACTGCATGGGCAGATAAAAAAGCCCTGAGCGCCTACCTGCAACGTCTGGAAGAAGCGGCCAAACGCGACCACCGTAAAATTGGTAAGCAGCTTGACCTGTATCATATGCAGGAAGAAGCACCGGGTATGGTGTTCTGGCATAACGATGGTTGGACTATTTTCCGTGAACTGGAAGTCTTTGTTCGTTCGAAACTGAAAGAATACCAGTATCAGGAAGTTAAAGGTCCGTTTATGATGGACCGTGTACTGTGGGAAAAAACAGGACACTGGGACAACTACAAAGATGCGATGTTCACTACCTCTTCTGAGAACCGTGAATACTGCATCAAGCCAATGAACTGCCCAGGTCATGTACAGATCTTCAATCAAGGTCTGAAATCCTATCGTGACCTGCCGCTGCGTATGGCTGAGTTTGGTAGCTGCCACCGTAACGAACCATCTGGTGCGCTGCACGGTCTGATGCGTGTACGTGGTTTCACGCAGGATGATGCACACATCTTCTGTACTGAAGAGCAGATCCGTGATGAAGTTAACGCCTGCATCCGTATGGTCTACGATATGTATAGCACTTTTGGCTTCGAGAAAATCGTCGTCAAACTGTCCACTCGCCCCGAAAAACGTATCGGTAGCGATGAAATGTGGGACCGTGCTGAAGCGGACTTAGCCGTTGCGCTGGAAGAAAACAACATCCCGTTTGAATATCAACTGGGTGAGGGCGCATTCTACGGTCCGAAAATTGAATTTACCCTGTATGACTGCCTCGATCGTGCATGGCAGTGCGGTACTGTACAGCTGGACTTCTCCCTGCCGTCCCGTCTGAGCGCCTCTTATGTTGGCGAAAACAACGAGCGTCAGGTGCCGGTTATGATTCACCGCGCAATTCTTGGGTCGATGGAACGTTTTATCGGTATCCTGACTGAAGAGTTCGCTGGCTTCTTCCCGACTTGGCTTGCGCCAGTTCAGGTTGTGGTCATGAACATTACCGATTCGCAGTCTGAATACGTTAACGAATTAACGCAGAAACTACAAAATGCGGGTATTCGTGTAAAAGCAGACTTGAGAAATGAGAAGATAGGCTTTAAAATCCGCGAGCACACTTTACGTCGTGTCCCTTACATGTTGGTCTGTGGCGACAAAGAGGTAGAAGCAGGCAAAGTTGCCGTGCGTACCCGTCGTGGCAAAGACTTGGGCAGCCTGGACGTAAATGAAGTTATCGAGAAGCTGCAACAAGAGATTCGCAGCCGCAGTCTTCAACAACTGGAGGAATAAGGTATTAAAGGCGGAAAACGAGTTCAAACGGCACGTCCGAATCGTATCAATGGCGAGATTCGCGCCCTGGAAGTTCGCTTAACAGGTCTGGAAGGCGAAGCTTTGGGTATTGTGAGTCTGAGAGAAGCTATCGAAAAAGCTGAAGAAGCTGGAGTAGATTTAGTTGAAATCAGCCCTAACGCCGAACCGCCAGTTTGTCGTATTATGGACTACGGCAAGTTCCTTTATGAAAAGAGTAAGTCTTCTAAGGAACAGAAGAAAAAGCAAAAAGTTATCCAGGTTAAGGAAATTAAATTCCGTCCTGGCACCGACGATGGCGATTACCAGGTAAAACTCCGCAGCCTGGTACGCTTTCTGGAAGATGGCGATAAGGCTAAGATCACGCTGCGTTTCCGCGGTCGTGAGATGGCCCACCAACAGATCGGTATGGAAGTGCTGACGCGCGTCCGTGACGATCTGAGTGAACTGGCAGTAGTCGAATCCTTCCCTACGAAGATCGAAGGCCGCCAGATGATCATGGTGCTCGCTCCTAAGAAGAAACAGTAAGGCCTTCAAGTAGCAATGTCTGTGGAGCCTACGGGTTCCACAGCCGTTGTTCGCCTACGTTTCGTTTATTAACAATGCGAAGTGGAAGTTATTAAAATGCCGAAAATTAAGACCGTACGCGGTGCTGCTAAGCGCTTCAAAAAAACCGGTGGTGGTGGATTTAAGCGTAAGCACGCAAACCTGCGTCATATTCTGACCAAAAAATCTACTAAGCGTAAACGTCACCTGCGTCCAAAAGGCCTCGTTTCTAAAGGCGATCTGGGTCTGGTTATCGCGTGCCTGCCGTACGCATAAGCCGTTAACGTTTAATTAATTTTTTTACTAAGAATATAGATACAGGAGAGCACATATGGCTCGCGTAAAACGTGGTGTAGTTGCCCGTGCACGTCACAAGAAAATTTTGAAACAAGCTAAAGGCTACTACGGTGCGCGTTCTCGCGTATACCGCGTTGCCTTCCAGGCTGTTATCAAAGCTGGTCAGTACGCTTATCGTGACCGTCGTCAGAAAAAGCGTCAGTTCCGTCAACTGTGGATTGCGCGTATCAACGCAGCAGCACGTCAGAACGGTATTTCTTACAGCAAATTCATCAACGGCCTGAAAAAAGCCTCTGTTGAAATCGACCGTAAGATCCTGGCTGACATCGCAGTATTCGACAAAGTAGCGTTCTCCGCTCTGGTCGAAAAAGCGAAAGCAGCTCTGGCATAAGCCGGTGAAAAGAGGGAGCCTGGCTCCCTCTCTTTTATTTGTAATCCAATCAATTGGTTGACAATTTACCTGTAAGCCTTTTCAATAAAGGTTGTACGGTTTTTACCACACAAGGTAACGCAAGCATGAATGCTGCTATTTTCCGCTTCTTTTTTTACTTTAGCACCTGATTCCAGGAGGCTAGCGCGTGAAAGAAGAAACGGAAAACAGCGCCTAAAAGCCTCCCTGGTGGAGGCTTTTTTTATACACGTCATCCTTCACGCTGCCTTTGCGTTGGCTGCATTCGTTTACCTCAGTCACGTACCTATGTACGCTTCTGAGGATTTGCTCTCTTGCAGCCTTGATGCAAGTTGAATGATTTTGTGTATATACGTGCGACTAATGAATATCGCCACATAACGAGGAAAACCATGTCACATCTCGCAGAGCTGGTTGCCAGTGCAACGGCCGCCATAAACCAGGCTTCAGATGTTGCCGCGTTAGACAATGTCCGCGTCGAATATTTGGGCAAGAAAGGGCACCTGACCCTTCAAATGACTACCCTGCGCGAACTGCCGCCAGAAGAGCGTCCGGCAGCAGGTGCGGTTATCAACGAAGCAAAAGAACAAGTACAGCAGGCGCTAAACGCGCGTAAAGCTGATTTAGAAAATGCAGCGCTGAATGCACGTCTGGCTGAAGAAACCATCGATATCTCCCTTCCAGGGCGTCGTATCGAAAACGGCGGGCTGCACCCGGTAACGCGTACTATTGATCGTATTGAAAGTTTCTTCGGTGAGCTGGGCTTTACCGTGGCGACGGGGCCGGAAATCGAAGACGACTATCATAACTTCGATGCCCTGAATATTCCTGGCCATCACCCGGCGCGCGCTGACCACGACACTTTCTGGTTTGACGCCACGCGTCTGCTGCGTACCCAGACCTCTGGCGTGCAGATCCGTACCATGAAAGAAAAACAGCCACCAATCCGTATTATCGCTCCGGGCCGAGTGTATCGTAACGACTACGATCAGACGCACACGCCAATGTTCCATCAGATGGAAGGGCTGATTGTTGATACCAATATTAACTTCACCAACCTGAAAGGTACGCTGCACGATTTCCTGCGTAACTTCTTTGAAGAGGATCTTCAGGTTCGTTTCCGTCCGTCCTACTTCCCGTTCACGGAGCCTTCTGCGGAAGTCGATGTAATGGGTAAAAACGGCAAATGGCTGGAAGTGCTGGGTTGCGGTATGGTCCACCCGAATGTGCTGCGTAATGTGGGCATTGATCCGGAGATTTACTCTGGCTTTGCATTTGGCATGGGTATGGAACGTCTGACCATGCTGCGTTACGGCGTAACCGATCTGCGTTCTTTCTTTGAAAACGATCTGCGTTTCCTCAAACAGTTTAAATAAAGGCAGGATAAAACAATGAAATTCAGTGAACTGTGGTTACGCGAATGGGTTAACCCGGCGATTGATAGCGATGCGTTGTCAAACCAAATCACTATGGCTGGTCTGGAAGTCGATGGCGTTGACGCCGTCGCTGGTGAATTTAACGGCGTTGTCGTTGGTGAAGTGGTTGAGTGCGGTCAGCACCCTAACGCAGATAAACTGCGCGTCACAAAGGTGAATGTAGGCGGTGAGCGTCTGCTTGATATCGTCTGTGGCGCACCTAACTGCCGCCAGGGGCTGAAAGTCGCGGTGGCTACTATTGGCGCCGTTTTGCCGGGTGATTTCAAAATCAAAGCCGCGAAGCTGCGCGGTGAACCGTCAGAAGGGATGTTGTGCTCTTTCTCTGAGCTGGGTATTTCTGACGATCATAACGGTATTATCGAGCTGCCTGCGGATGCACCGATTGGTACTGATATCCGTGAATACCTGAAGCTTGATGATAACACTATCGAAATTAGCGTAACGCCGAACCGTGCAGACTGCTTAGGCATCATCGGTGTGGCGCGTGATGTCGCTGTACTGAACAAAGCTCCTCTGGTAGAGCCAGAAATCGCGCCGGTTGCTGCAACCATTAACGACACACTGCCAATTACCGTCGAAGCTGTTGAAGCGTGCCCACGCTATCTTGGCCGTGTGGTAAAAGGCATTAACGTTAAAGCGCCAACGCCGTTGTGGATGAAAGAGAAACTGCGCCGTTGCGGGATCCGTTCCATTGATGCCGTGGTTGATGTAACCAACTATGTGCTGCTTGAACTGGGTCAGCCGATGCACGCATTCGACAAAGATCGCATCGAGGGCGGAATTGTGGTGCGTATGGCAAAAGAGGGGGAAACCCTGGTATTGCTGGACGGCTCCGAAGCGAAACTGAATGCGGATACGCTGGTCATCGCTGACCACAATAAAGCGCTGGCAATGGGTGGTATTTTTGGTGGTGAACACTCTGGCGTGAATGACGAAACGCAAAACGTTCTGCTGGAATGTGCGTTTTTCAGCCCGCTGTCAATTACCGGTCGAGCACGTCGTCACGGTTTGCACACCGATGCCTCTCACCGCTATGAGCGTGGTGTCGATCCGGCACTGCAGTACAAAGCGATGGAGCGTGCTACGCGCCTGCTGATTGATATCTGCGGTGGGGAAGCTGGTCCGGTTATCGATGTTACGAACGAATCCACTATGCCAGAGCGTGCAACCATTACTCTGCGTCGTAGCAAACTGGATCGTCTGATCGGACACCATATTGCTGATGAGCAGGTGAGCGATATTCTGCGTCGTCTGGGCTGTGAAGTGACAGAGGGTCAGGATGAGTGGAAAGCGGTAGCGCCGAGCTGGCGTTTCGATATTTCAATCGAAGAAGACCTGGTCGAAGAAATTGCTCGCGTATACGGTTATGACAATATCCCGAATATGCCAATTCAGGCGGGTCTGGTCATGGGTACACACCGCGAAGCGGATTTATCCCTGAAACGTGTTAAAACCATGTTGAATGACAAAGGCTACCAGGAAGTTATCACCTATAGCTTTGTTGATCCGAAAATCCAGTCACTGCTGCACCCAGGCGAAGAAGCACTACTGCTGCCAAGCCCAATCTCTATTGATATGTCGGCAATGCGTCTGTCGCTGTGGACGGGGCTGCTGTCAACGGTAGTTTATAACCAGAATCGCCAGCAGAACCGCGTACGTATTTTCGAAACGGGTTTACGTTTTGTTCCCGATACACAGGCTAACCTGGGGATCCGTCAGGATCTGATGCTGGCAGGCGTTATCTGCGGTAACCGCTATGATGAACACTGGAACCTGGCAAAAGAGACCGTTGATTTCTATGATCTAAAAGGTGATCTTGAAGCGGTTCTCGACCTGACCGGCAAGTTGGGTGACATTCAGTTTAAAGCTGAAGCCAATCCAGCGCTGCATCCGGGTCAGTCTGCGGCGATTTATCTGAAAGGTGAACGTATTGGTTTCATTGGGGTTGTTCATCCTGAGCTGGAACGTAAACTGGATCTGAACGGTCGCACTCTGGTGTTTGAACTGGAGTGGAATAAGCTCGCAGACCGCGTGGTGCCTCAAGCGCGTGAAATTTCTCGCTTCCCGGCGAACCGCCGTGACATCGCAGTCGTTGTGGCAGAAAACGTTCCCGCTGCGGATATTTTATCCGAATGTAAGAAAGTTGGCGTAAATCAGGTAGTTGGCGTAAACTTGTTTGACGTGTACCGCGGTAAGGGTGTTGCGGAGGGTTATAAGAGCCTCGCTATCAGCCTGATCCTTCAGGATACCAGCCGTACACTTGAAGAAGAGGAGATTGCCGCTACCGTTGCCAAATGTGTAGAGGCATTAAAAGAGCGATTCCAGGCATCATTGAGGGATTGAACCTATGGCGCTTACAAAAGCTGAAATGTCAGAATATCTGTTTGATAAGCTTGGGCTTAGCAAGCGGGATGCCAAAGAACTGGTCGAGCTGTTTTTCGAAGAGATCCGTCGTGCTCTGGAAAATGGTGAGCAGGTAAAACTCTCTGGTTTTGGTAACTTCGATCTGCGTGATAAGAATCAACGTCCGGGCCGTAACCCGAAAACGGGCGAAGATATTCCCATTACAGCACGGCGCGTGGTGACCTTCAGACCCGGGCAGAAGTTAAAGAGTCGGGTCGAAAACGCAACGCCCAAAGAAGAGTAATTTAACTATACGCTAGATAATTTGTGTTGCATCGCGGTGACAGGTGAGGAAACCCCGGAAGCATAGCGTGCTATGTGACCGGGGGGCTGAACGTAGCTACCAAAGAAGCAGCATAAAGGATGACGCGTATAACTAAAAAGGCCGCTATGCGGCCTTTTTCCTTTCCACTGCCGAATCGGCACCGTAGAATCATCCCCATCTTTTTTCAGCAGAATGGAAAACATGCTGACTTTCGCTCATCAACAACAGCGACGAAATGTGCGCTGGATACTGTCTCTGTCAGTACTGATGTTGCTGGCAACAATTCTAAGCTTGTGCGCAGGAGAACAATGGATCGCTCCCGGCGATTGGTTTAGCGCTCGTGGCGATTTGTTTGTCTGGCAGATTCGACTTCCTCGCACGCTCGCTGTTTTACTGGTAGGTGCTGCGCTGGCGATATCCGGCGCGGTGATGCAGGCGCTATTTGAAAACCCGCTCGCGGAGCCAGGCTTACTGGGTGTGTCTAACGGTGCAGGGGTTGGGCTAATTGCTGCGGTGTTACTGGGGCAGGGGCAGCTTCCTGGATGGGCATTGGGCTTATGTGCGATTGCGGGGGCGTTGATTATCACGCTCATTCTTCTGCGTTTTGCCCGTCGTCATCTGTCCACCAGTCGTCTGCTGCTTGCGGGCGTGGCGCTGGGTATTATCTGTAGTGCACTGATGACATGGGCTATCTACTTTTCCACCTCTTTTGACCTGCGCCAGCTCATGTACTGGATGATGGGGGGCTTCGGCGGCGTAGACTGGCAACAGACCTGGCTGATGATTGCATTGCTCCCTGTTTTGCTGTGGATTTGCTGTCAGTCGCAGCCAATGAATATGCTGGCGCTGGGCGAGACTTCTGCGCGACAACTGGGACTGCCTTTATGGTTCTGGCGTAACCTGCTGGTGGTCGCGACAGGCTGGATGGTGGGTGTCAGCGTGGCGCTTGCCGGCGCGATTGGTTTTATCGGGCTTGTCATCCCTCATATTCTGCGACTGTGTGGGCTGACCGATCACCGTGTTTTACTGCCTGGCTGCGCGCTGGCAGGGGCGATAGCGTTACTGCTAGCGGATGTTGTTGCTCGTTTGGTGCTGGCTTCAGCCGAGCTGCCTATCGGCGTAGTGACAGCCACCATGGGCGCGCCTGTTTTCATCTGGCTATTGTTAAAGTCCGGGCGCTAGAATGCCCCAGTTCGGTCTATGATTAAAAACTGAAAATTGAACGCTTACTATCCACCTGTTGTTCTGGAGAGGCTATGCAAAATACTATTTTCAATACAGAAGTGACGACCATCGATGGGGAAGTTATCACATTGCAGGCGTATGCCGGAAAAGTGTTATTAATTGTCAATGTTGCTTCGAAATGTGGATTAACGCCGCAGTATGAGCAACTGGAGAATCTCCAGAAAGCCTGGCATGAACAGGGATTCACCGTACTGGGTTTTCCCTGCAATCAGTTTCTTGGGCAGGAGCCTGGCAGCGAAGAAGAAATTAAGACCTGGTGCACGACCACGTGGGGCGTTACTTTCCCAATGTTCAGTAAGATCGACGTCAATGGCAAAGCGCGCCATCCGCTGTATCAGAAGCTGATTGACGCTATACCGACAGCTACTGCACCTGCTGACAGCAGTTTTTTGGCGCGTATGGTGAGTAAAGGCCGCGCTCTGCTCCACCCGGGCGATGTCCTGTGGAATTTTGAGAAGTTTTTAGTCGGGCGAGATGGACAGGTGCTGCACCGTTTTTCACCGGATATGAAGCCTGATGATCCGGTCCTTGTGCAAAGTATTAAGACGGCGCTGACAAAATAATGTCTCTATTGATGCAGCTACAGGATGTGGCGGAATCGACCCGGCTCGGCCCACTATCCGGTGAAGTAAGAGCGGGGGAGATCCTGCACTTAGTGGGGCCAAACGGTGCCGGTAAGAGCACGTTATTGGCGCGTATGGCGGGTTTAACCAGTGGAGAGGGAACCATCACCTTTGGTGATATGGCGCTTGATGACTGGCCCGCAGCAAAACTGGCGCGATACCGCGCTTATCTTGCGCAGCAACAAAACCCGCCGTTTGCGATGCCGGTCTGGCATTTTCTGACGCTGCATCAGCCCGACAAATCGCGTACTGACCAGTTACAAGAGATAGCAGATGCGCTTGGACTGGGAGATAAGTTAGGACGCGGTGTTAACCAGCTTTCAGGTGGTGAATGGCAGCGCGTGCGTCTTGCAGCGGTTATCCTGCAAATTTGCCCACAGGCTAATCCGCATGGTCAGCTTTTGCTGTTAGATGAACCGATGAACAGCCTGGATGTCGCGCAACAAAACGCGCTGGACAGGCTATTGGGCCAGCTTTGTCTGCAGGGGATAGCGATTGTAATGAGTAGCCATGACCTTAATCATACATTACGTCATGCGCATAAGGCCTGGTTACTCAAGCGAGGGAAGCTGCTGGCCAGCGGCTCTCGCGATGTGGTGCTGACGCCTTCCAACCTGTCTCGGGCTTATGGCGTAAACTTCCGTCGTTTGGATATTGAAGGCCACAGAATGCTCATATCAACCACTTAAGTTAAATGGGTTCTTGAAAACCACATAATTTCCACGCTAAATTGGCACAAAAATAAAAATCAGAGGATTCGTCCTGAATGCGTTTTTGGCTCATTTTCATCACAGCACTGTTTTTAGCAGGGTGTAGCAGCCATCGCGCTCCTGCGCCAAATGCCCGATTGTCGGATTCTATCGCCGTCATCGCTGGTCTTAACGACCAGCTACAAACCTGGCATGGAACACCCTATCGTTATGGCGGCATGAGCCGCAGCGGTGTGGATTGCTCTGGATTTGTACTGATGACGATGCGCGACAAATTCGATTTACAACTGCCACGCGATACACGCACACAATCGAAGATTGGTACGGAAATCGATAAAGATGAATTGCTGCCTGGCGATCTGGTTTTCTTTAAAACCGGCTCGGGAGAAAGTGGTCTGCATGTCGGTATTTATGACACCAATAATCAATTTATTCATGCGTCAACCAGTCGTGGGGTGATGCGTTCGTCACTTGATAATGTCTACTGGCGTAAAAACTTTTGGCAGGCACGACGTATTTAATCTCAGGGATGATGAGGCTACCGGCGAGTGAGTAGCCTCACCATCATCATTTAAAAGCTAACTTTCATTTATGACTTCCAGTCAGCAATAACCTTGCGCAACAAGAGTGTATTTTACTAAAAATATGATTTATGGCGAGTTATTAAAAAGTACAAAACTGGATATTCGTTTATAATCAGGATAAGCTAAAAAAAAGGATTCGATTTACTGGCTAAAAGGGAAAAATGAAAGGGCCTCTATTTGCATCTGAAATGACGTATTTTTCCATCCTTTGCTACAGGATGCCGGATAACACCCATGCTGCGGGGCTGGCACAATGATTGTTTCACTGGATAATATTTATCATTCTGAGTTCTCTTTTCTTCCTGCGAGAAGCGAAAATGGCGACCTTGAGTTCGTCGATATCATCACAAATTTTGTCAGCCAGGATGGGGTCGTACACATGCCAACTGAGCTGGTCTTACCTCGTTTGTCGGATGATGAACAATGCCGTTTATTTGCCGAAAAACTTGAATTAATCGAAACGTGCCAACACTTTTTTATTCAGCGCGGAATTTCTGCCTGGATTAATTTAACACCGGCAGTTGCTAATTCTTTATTATCAGATACGGAATATGCATCACGTGTTGAACGATTTTCATTTCTTGAACTGGCGATTAATGAAAGTTATCCAGAGTTAAACAACGGAAAAGAAAATCCAACACTGGCAGCATTAGCTACGCGCTTTCCATTAATACTGACAAATTTTGGCGCCGGAGGCATATCAACACGGGCCATTTTTGATGGTCTTTTTAAACGAGTTGTGCTGGATAAAAACTTTGTGCAACAACGGATTGCGCATATTTCGTTTGAGCCGTTTATGCGAGCTATCCTGGCGCAAATATCCCCAAGTTGTGAATCAATCATTATTAGCGGGGTTGATTCGCAGGAGATGCTGACGCGAGTATTGCCTCTGGGGTTTAACGCCATGCAGGGCGCACTGTGGCCTGCAGTATCTCCCGCGAAGATAATCTCGCTGGTGAAGGGATAACCCTGTTCTTTGCTGGTGTTTAACAGACCATTAACAGTCTACACTAGTGACAGGAGGCCTTATGACCCTGTCTTTTACCACCCGCTGGCGTGATGAATTACCAGCAACCTATACCGCACTTTTACCCACCCCTTTGAGAAATGCGCGCGTAATCTGGCATAACGATGTGCTGGCTGAACAATTAGGCATTTCTGCAGACCTGTTTGATATTCCAGATGGCTCTGGCGTTTGGGGGGGGGAGTCGCTTTTTGCCGGCATGTCGCCTTTAGCACAGGTTTACAGCGGGCATCAGTTTGGTGTTTGGGCCGGCCAACTTGGCGACGGACGCGGGATCCTTCTCGGCGAACAGCAGCTCGCAGATGGTTCAATACTTGACTGGCACCTCAAGGGCGCCGGGTTGACGCCATATTCCCGCATGGGTGATGGACGCGCAGTGCTACGTTCTACGATTCGGGAAAGTTTGGCCAGCGAAGCGATGCACTATCTTGGGATACCGACTACACGAGCGCTGTCTATTGTTACCAGTGACACGCCGGTACAGCGAGAAACCACGGAAGCGGGCGCGATGCTCATTCGTGTGGCACAAAGCCATATGCGCTTTGGTCATTTTGAACACTTTTACTATCGTCGCGAACCGGAAAAAGTCCGCCAGTTGGCAGACTTTGCTATTCGCCACTACTGGTCGCAATGGCAGTCTGAATCAGACCGTTATCAACTGTGGTTTCAGGACGTCGTCACGCGTACCGCGACGTTGATCGCTGACTGGCAAACAGTGGGATTCGCGCATGGGGTGATGAACACCGACAACATGTCGATTCTGGGGCTGACGATGGATTACGGTCCGTTTGGTTTTCTGGATGACTATGTGCCTGACTACATCTGTAACCACTCCGATCATCAGGGGCGATACAGTTTCGACAATCAACCGGCGGCAGCTCTGTGGAATTTACAGCGTCTGGCACAAACCCTGTCGCCTTTTATCCCGGTCGATGCGCTAAACGATGCGCTGGATAGCTATCAATTGGCGCTGCTCACACGTTACGGGCAACGGATGCGGCAAAAACTGGGCTTCTTTAGCGAGCAAAAAAACGATAACGAGCTGCTTAGCGAACTGTTTAGTTTGATGGCGCGTGAAGGAAGCGACTATACGCGAACGTTTCGTATGCTAAGCCAGACGGAGCAGCACAGCGCATCATCTCCACTGAGAGATGAGTTTATCGATCGCACCGCATTTGATGACTGGTTCGCACGCTATCGGTCGCGTTTGCAACAGGATAATGTTGATGACGATATCAGACAGGCGCAGATGAAAGCGGCTAACCCGGCACTGGTTTTACGTAACTGGCTGGCGCAGAGGGCAATCAGCCTGGCAGAGAAGGGGGATTACACAGAGTTGCACCAATTGCACCTTGCTCTACGTACTCCCTTTGACGATCGTAATGATGATTATGTCAGCCGTCCACCTGACTGGGGTAAACGGCTGGAAGTGAGTTGTTCAAGCTAAGGTGTGAGAAAAACGTGGGGAGAATCGTTGGCCGGGTGCTGGCCAACATGAATTTGGGCGCCGTACCAGCGCATCAAATCATCGGCCTGCAATACGGCGTCCGGTGCCCCCTGCGAAACAATATTACCGTTATGGAGCAACACGATTCGGTCAGCCCACAGAGCTGCAAGGTTGAGGTCGTGAAGTACGATACAAACATGCAGATCGCCCTGAATTGCCAGTGTCTTCAGCAGCCTCAGCAGATGCTGTTGGTGGTAGAGATCCAATGCTGAAGTGGGTTCATCAAGGAATAACCAGCCACGTGGCGCGCCGTTACGCCATAGCTGCGCCAGTGCACGCGCAAGCTGGACGCGCTGCTGCTCACCACCAGATAGCGCGGTGTAGTGTCTACCGGCCAGCGTTAAACAACCGGTCATTTCCATCACCTGGGCGATAAGTGCAGGTTCGGGCTGTTGGGTCCAGGGGGCACGCCCCATGGCAATAACGGCTTCTACCTGCCAGTCGAATCCTACCTGTGTTTGCTGACGCATGACCGCGCGATGGCGCGACAGTGCTTGTGTACTCCAGTCACCAAGCGTTCTCCCGTCCAGTAAACAACGCCCGGCATCGGGTTTAAGAAATCCGGTCAACAGTCGTAGCAAAGTCGATTTTCCTGCGCCGTTAGGCCCGATCAGCGCGACCAGTTCGCCCCTGGCGAGGTTGAGCGAAACGTCGCGAATAACCGTTCGGCCAGCAACGTGATAGCTCAGCCCTTCGGCAGTTAAATATTCAGCCATGCGGCCCTCTCTGACGAAAAATAAGCCACAGAAACCAGGGCGCACCGAGAATACTGGTTAACAGACCGACCGGCATCTCAGCAGGCGCAACGGCAGTGCGGGCGAGGGTATCAGCAATCAGCAGCAAAAAAGCGCCAGCCAGGACAGAGCCGGGGATCACGGCGCGATGATCCGGACCGAGCCACATACGCAGTAAATGCGGAATAACCAGTCCGATAAATCCAATCACACCGCTAACCGCCACTGCGGCGGCAACTAACAGTGCGCTGCAGAGCAGCAAAATACGCTGAACCATGCGCACATCGACGCCGAGATAGTGAGCTTCCTCTTCCCCCAACTGCAGCAGGTTCAGCGCCGGGGCCAAACGCCAGATGACCAGTACAGTCGGCAGCATTAGCGATGCTACCGCCAGCAGAGTAGACCACTGCGCTGAGCCCAGGCTGCCCATTCCCCATAGCGATAGCTGGCGCAGTTGGGCATCATTGCTGACCCACGACAAAACGCCCACTGCGGATCCACAAAGTGCATTGATGGCAATACCGACCAGCAACAGACGCGACAGCGAACTGTCACGTTGTTGGCTGAGGATAAAAATCACCACCGTTGCAGCGAGCGCACCGAGAAACGCCGCCAACATTGGCGCATACAGCATCAGCAGAGCGGGCAACGTGATCGGCAATACCACCCACAATGCGACGGCGCAGGCAGCACCGCTGCTGATCCCCAGCAATCCTGGATCGGCAAGTGGGTTACGAAATAGCCCCTGCATCACACAACCCGCCAGAGCCAGCGAACCGCCAATCACTAGCGCCAGCAGTACGCGGGGAAGTCGAATGGTTAGCCAGATTTGACGCAGGGCATCATCGCCATCGCGCCAGAAAAGACTCACCGGCAGACGCAACGCGCCAAAACCGGTAGCCAGAACTGTCGTCAATGCCAGCGTAAAAGCCAGTATCCACAGAGAGCAGGTGATATGCCGTGACATCAGGGCAATTGCTCCGCTTTGGTACGAAGTTGCTGGATTGCCTGCGGAGTCCGGACGCTGAAGCCCAACAATGCCATATCGTCAATCTGTAACACCTGTTTATTGCGACCAGCCGGTGTTTGCGCAAGTCCCGGTAGTGACCACAGATTAGCTTCTCCACCCATTGCCTTGACGCCATCCTGTGAGATCACCACCAGATCGGGCTGGCTGGCGATTACACCTTCTTGCGACAG
>NZ_CAMSEL010000033.1:0-30094 GCF_947057495.1 Citrobacter sp. Marseille-Q5395
TGTGAAGTGATTCACATCCGCCGTGTCGATGGAGGCGCATTATAGGGAGTTCTCCGGCGCCCGCAACCCTTAAATGTCAGAAAAATGACTGACTGCTGCATTCCACAGCAAAACCCTGCCTTATACCTGTTTACACACAGAGTTATCCACAAACAGCACGATCATTTCGGCGATCCTCTCCCTGTAAGTGCGATCTTTAGTTGGCAAAATAAGGGTAAATATTGAATAAGAAAAATTCGCGAGCGTTGCGCAAACGTTTTCGTTACAATGCTGCGGCAAAACAAGGATGCCCCGTAAGGGGCGTTAGCTGAGTTTTTACGCAAAAACTCAGCTAACGCTCTCTGTTATAGTCAAATCCAGGGGATTTACCATGCAACAACGTCGTCCAGTCCGCCGCGCTCTGCTCAGTGTTTCTGACAAAGCAGGTATTATCGAATTCGCTCAGGCACTTTCCGCACGCGGTGTGGAACTGCTGTCTACAGGCGGCACCGCTCGCCTGTTAGCAGAGAAAGGTCTGCCAGTGACCGAAGTTTCCGATTACACCGGCTTCCCGGAAATGATGGATGGACGTGTGAAAACCCTGCATCCAAAAGTACACGGCGGCATTCTGGGTCGTCGCGGCCAGGATGACGGGATAATGGAACAACACGGTATTGCACCTATCGATATGGTTGTCGTTAACCTGTATCCGTTCGCCGAGACCGTCGCTCGTGAAGGCTGCTCGCTGGAAGATGCTGTAGAAAACATTGATATCGGCGGCCCGACCATGGTGCGCTCTGCCGCCAAGAACCATAAAGACGTTGCTATCGTGGTAAAGAGCAACGACTACGACGCCATTATTAAAGAGATGGATGCCAACGACGGCTCACTGACTCTCGATACCCGTTTCGATCTCGCCATCAAAGCCTTCGAACACACCGCCGCTTACGACAGCATGATTGCCAACTACTTCGGCAGCATGGTTCCGGCCTATCACGGTGAAAGCAAAGAAGCCGCTGGACGCTTCCCGCGTACTCTGAACCTGAACTTCATTAAGAAGCAGGATATGCGCTACGGCGAGAACAGCCACCAGCAGGCAGCCTTCTATATAGAAGAGAATGTAAAAGAAGCTTCTGTAGCTACCGCACAACAGGTACAAGGTAAAGCGCTTTCCTATAACAACATCGCTGATACTGACGCGGCGCTGGAATGCGTAAAAGAGTTCAATGAGCCAGCCTGTGTTATCGTTAAGCACGCCAACCCGTGCGGCGTGGCAGTAAGTACTTCTATTCTCGACGCCTACGACCGCGCGTACAAAACTGACCCGACCTCCGCGTTCGGCGGCATCATTGCCTTTAACCGCGAACTGGATGCAGAAACGGCACAAGCCATCATCTCCCGTCAGTTTGTTGAAGTGATCATCGCCCCGTCAGCCACTGAAGACGCACTGAAAATCACCGCCGCTAAGCAGAACGTTCGCGTCCTGACCTGTGGTCAATGGGCACAGCGTGTGCCGGGGCTGGATTTCAAACGCGTTAACGGCGGCCTGCTGGTTCAGGATCGCGACCTGGGTATGGTCACCGAAGGTGAACTGCGCGTGGTGAGCAAACGTCAGCCTACCGAACAAGAACTGCGTGATGCGTTGTTCTGCTGGAAAGTCGCGAAATTCGTCAAGTCTAACGCCATTGTCTACGCCAAAGAGAACATGACCATCGGCATAGGTGCAGGTCAGATGAGCCGTGTTTACTCTGCGAAGATCGCCGGGATTAAAGCTGCCGACGAAGGACTGGAAGTAAAAGGCTCCGCGATGGCATCTGACGCCTTCTTCCCGTTCCGTGATGGTATTGATGCCGCTGCCGCCGTTGGTGTGAGCTGTGTGATCCAGCCAGGCGGCTCCATCCGTGATGATGAGGTAATTGCTGCCGCCGATGAACACGGCATTGCAATGATCTTTACCGATATGCGCCATTTCCGCCATTAATCCACGGAGCAGACGATGAAAGTATTAGTTATTGGCAACGGTGGACGTGAGCACGCCCTGGCCTGGAAAGCTGCACAATCTCCATTGGTTAATACCGTTTTTGTTGCACCGGGCAATGCGGGTACCGCGTTAGAGCCCACACTGCAAAACGTAGCGATCAATGTTACCGATATTCCGGCTTTGCTGAGCTTCGCCCAGAACGAGAAAATTGATCTGACTATCGTTGGCCCGGAAGCGCCGCTGGTGATTGGCGTTGTCGATGCTTTCCGTGCTGCTGGTCTGAAGATCTTTGGCCCAACCGAAGGTGCCGCGCAGCTTGAAGGCTCCAAAGCGTTCACTAAAGATTTCCTCGCCCGTCATCACATCCCGACGGCGGAGTACCAGAACTTCACCGAAATCGAGCCTGCACTGGCGTATCTGCGTGAGAAAGGCGCACCGATTGTCATCAAGGCCGACGGTCTGGCTGCCGGTAAAGGCGTTATCGTGGCGATGACGCTGGAGGAAGCTGAAGCCGCTGTGCACGATATGCTGGCAGGCAACGCTTTTGGCGATGCCGGTCACCGCATCGTAATCGAGGAGTTTCTTGACGGTGAAGAAGCGAGCTTTATCGTGATGGTTGACGGTGAGCACGTACTACCGATGGCTACCAGCCAGGACCACAAACGCGTAGGCAATGGCGATACTGGCCCGAACACTGGCGGTATGGGGGCTTACTCTCCGGCCCCGGTAGTGACTGACGAGGTTCACCAGCGCACGATGGAACGGATCATCTGGCCGACTGTGAAAGGGATGGCGGCGGAAGGTAACACCTACACCGGTTTCCTGTACGCCGGTCTGATGATCGACAAACAAGGCAACCCGAAAGTTATCGAGTTCAACTGCCGCTTTGGCGACCCGGAAACTCAGCCGATCATGTTGCGCATGAAATCAGACCTGGTTGACCTGTGCCTCGCCGCCTGCGACGGTAAACTGGATGAGAAAACCTCCGAGTGGGACGAGCGTGCATCTCTGGGCGTGGTTATTGCTGCAGGCGGTTATCCTGGCAACTACAATACCGGTGATGAGATCCACGGCCTGCCGCTGGAAGAAATTGAAGGCGGTAAAGTATTCCATGCGGGCACGAAACTGTCTGATGACGATCGCGTGCTGACCAACGGTGGTCGCGTCCTGTGTGCCACCGCACTGGGGTATACCGTGGCCGAAGCGCAGAAACGCGCTTACGCCTTAATGACCGATATCCACTGGGATGGCAGCTTTAGCCGTAACGACATTGGCTGGCGCGCTATCGAGCGCGAGCAACGCTAACGCGAAATTTTCGCCAACAGCGTTTTACGCGTGATCCCTAACTGACGGGCGGCTTCAGTTTTGTTGCCGCCTGTTTTTTCCAGCGCCGCCAGAATAACCTCTTTTTCGACATCCACCAGCGGTTGAATCTCCAGACTGCTTTCTGCTTTTATCGGCGTCGCGGCAATTGCCATCGGCAGCTCACGCTCAGAGATATATTCCCCCGTCAGCAGAACCACTGCCCGTTCAATGGCGTTTTCCAGCTCGCGAATATTCCCCGGCCAGTCATAGTGGATCAACAGATCCATTGCCTGTGGGGTAAAGCCTTTCACCGCTTTGCGGTTACGCTGCGCAAAATGCTGCAAAAAATGTTCCGCCAGCAACGGAATATCTTCCCTACGCTGACGAAGCGCGGGCATTTCAATGGTGACCACATTCAGCCGGTAGTAGAGATCCTGACGAAAACGCCCGGCATTGACCTCTTGTGCTAAATCGCGGTGCGTCGCAGCTATCAGCCGGACATCGACAGCAAGAGTCTGGTTGCTGCCCACACGTTGAACTTCGCGTTCCTGAATCGCCCGTAGCAGACGCACCTGCATCAGCGGTGAAATATCGCCAATTTCATCGAGAAATAACGTGCCACCGTCGGCTTCCACAAAGCGACCTTCCCGCCGTTTGTCGGCCCCCGTAAACGCCCCTTTTTCATGACCAAACAGTTCAGACTCCAGCAGGGATTCATTGAGTGCCGCGCAGTTCAGCGTCACCAGCGGTTTATTACAACGTGCGCTACTGGCATGCAGCGCACGGGCAACCAGTTCTTTCCCCGTCCCGGAGTCTCCATGAATGAGCACTGTGGCATCCGACGGTGCCACCATCGCAATCTCATTAAGCAGTTGCTGCATCACCGGACTTCTGCCAATCATGCCAAACTGCGAAGCCGGAGCCGAAAGCGATTCAACGGTGGTATCCCGCGTATGCGCCAGCGACTTTTCCAGCGTCTCCTGCAGTCGGTCAAAGTCCAATGGCTTAATTAAATAGTCCAGCGCCCCGGCTTTGAGTGCTTCCACCGCCGTTTCGACGCTGGAAAATGCGGTCATAATCAAAATAGGTATCGCCGGATTCAGGACTTTTATCTCTTTCAGCGTTTCGATGCCATCCATCTCTGCCATACGCACATCGCACAGCACCAGATCAAAAACGTGTTCACGCACCTGCTCCAGCGCCTCCCGGCCACTATAGGCCAGTGATACGTTATAGCCCCAGCCGCGAAGCAGCGCCTGTAAAATCGTGCAGTGACTAATGTCATCATCCACAACCAGAATATCGATTTGTCCGTGAGTCATCCTTGTCTGTCCTGTTGTTTCGCTTTGATCGGCAGCCAGAGAGTAAAGACCGCGCCTTTGCCCTCAACACTTGTCACCTGAATGGTTCCGCCATGCTGTTCAATGATGTTTTGCACCACCGCCAGCCCCAGACCAGTACCGTCGGCTTTCGTCGTGAAATAAGGCGTAAAAATGGCCTCCAGCTGTTCGGGCGCAATACCCTTTCCGCTATCAGTCACCACAATTTTAACCCGATCGGCACTACTTTCACTCACCTCAACCGTAATCGTACCCTGATGGCCAATGGCATGAATGGCGTTCAGGTACAGATTCAGCAGGACCTGCGTAAGCCGATCAGGATCGGCCTGAATAGCCGGTAAAGAGGTGTCTGCTGTAAACTGCAGCTGGATTTCCCGACTCAGGGCATCCTGGCTGACAAGATGCAGGGAGTGGTTGATGACCTCATTAAGATCCACCTTTTGCAGCGTCAGATGAGCAGGCTTCACCAGCTCCAGCAGTTCACTCACCACCCGGTTTAAACGGTCTGCCTCTTTCGCCATCACTTGTGCCAGCTCATGCGACTCACCACCCGCTGGCGTACGTTCGGCAAAATACTTCGCTAATCCTTTGATGGAAGACAGTGGGTTACGAATTTCATGCGCTACCCCTGCCGCCAGATGTCCGAGCGCCATCAATTTTTCTTTGCGCTTCATCGCATCCTGCAATTCTTTATACGAACGCTGATAGCGCTGATACCAGAAAAATGTCAGCACAGTTGCCAGCAGCACGGCCGCCAGCGCAGAAAGGACAATCAGTGTATTACGCCACTCTCTGGCCTGCGTTGCCGCCAGATCGCTGGCATCAAAGGCGATAAAAATGGTTTGCTCAGGCGTATTACTGTGCTCGTCATTACCGTCACAGCGCGCCATGCCGTGTCTTCCTGGACCATACATCGGCTGGAACTGGCGATAAATTTCCAGTACCGGCATTTTTTCGCCGTCATCGGCCGGTATATCGATACGCCGCCAGCGTTCCTGTTCCCCAGAATTTAGCTCTCGCAACACATCTGGCGAATAGAGTGTTTTGCCAACCATCGCGGAATTACTGTGCGTAATGATGGTGCCATGCGTGTCTACGACAGCAAACCATAGCACCCCCGGTTGCACCGCCATTTCCTCCAGCAACGTTTGTTGCTGAGCATGATGCATACGCATTCCCATTCCCACACGCGTACCAGACTCAAGGGCGCGGATCAGCACACTCCCTTTTTCCAGTAACGTTTGCCGGGCGGCGTCGCTTTCCCGACCATAGTCCCGAATGGTCATAATAGAAAACCAGCCGACCAATATCAGGATTGCCGCCGGCAATAGTCTGCTCAGCCACTTTGCCGCCGTATCCTTATATAAACGCATACGTTCTCCCTTTCACCATCGTTACCTTGCTTCGTTTCAGGTATACAGCAGAAATCATGCCATTTTTTCTCCCTGATAACCCAGCTCTTCGGCACAAACAATTGAAAGTAGTGGGTAAAAATGACCCACCGGGACGTTCCGACGAGTCATTTTTACTCACTTCCAGCGGGCAAATATCTGAACGGCACCCGTAGTGTGGGGATCCGCAGGCTGGCACGGAAGATGCAATAGAGAAAATAAGATAACCAACAGGAGAACAAATGATGAAACGGAATAACAAAATGGGTCTGGCGCTGCTCGCGCTCTCTCTTATGGCTTTGGGCTCCACCTCAGCGTTAGCACAACATCACTGGGGCAATGGTAATGGGATGTCGCAACAGGGCGGAATTCCAATGACCACTGAACAGCAGACTGCCGCCCAAAAAATATATGACGATTACTACACGCAGACCAGCGCATTACGCCAACAGCTGGTTTCCAAACGTTACGAATACAATGCGTTGTTAACCGCCAGCTCGCCGGATACTGCAAAAATTAATGCAGTGGCAAAAGAGATGGAGTCTCTGAATCAGTCACTCGACGAGCAGCGTGTTAAGCGGGATGTCGCGATGGCGCAGGCGGGTGTACCTCGCGCAGCCGGAATGGGTTACGGCGGATGTGGTGGTGGCGGTAACCATCGCGGCGGTGGTCATATGGGAATGGGTCACTGGTAAGCGTAGTCTGCCGAATGACGGCTTACGGTCCAGGTTTTCAGAAGGTCTTGGCTTTAGGTTGCCAGTGACAAAAATCCTCATTGGCGACCAGCAATAGCTGAGATCCTTCTGGCGCTTCCAGCCAGGCAACGCTTACATCTACCGATGAATGGCTCTGGCGGCGCTCAATATGGTTTATTGCCCATGAATCTAAGTCGGGCTTAATTGTCTCGCCCTCGCAGGTGGTGACCGTGTTATTCGCATGCCAGCGTCCCTGACGTAATACAACACGCCCCTGACGCAACGCGTCGCTGGTCTGGCGGATTTGATCGGCACGGTAGCGGTAGAGTGCTATTTGATCGCTGGAAAGCTGCTGCTTTTGCCCGTCAACTTCACGCTGCATGAAACTCAGCTCGCCCCGGTCATCGAAGCGTATGCGAATATGCTCCGGCGGCTTGCTGTATACATTAAGTTCTATCAGAGAGAGCGAATCACCCTGCCAGCGGTATTCACTGGTGGTGGTCTCGCCTTTACGCCACGGACTAAATACCGAGAGCAAGTGAACATCGTCACTGGAATCTTTACGCCAGACGCGCACCGCCCCCTGATCGCCAACATAGCCGCTGGCCGTGAACGGAGGAAGCTCAGAATGGCGACTGCAGGCTGACAGCAACAGAACACCTGAAAGCCAAAGCGTATGACGCCAGATGGACAAAAGGGGCGAAACCGCCCCTTCGTTAAAACTGTTCACTGCCACGCGAATTACTTAACCGCGTCTTTCAGTGCTTTACCAGAAACAAATGCCGGTACGTTAGCTGCGGCGATTTTGATTTCTTTACCGGTCTGCGGGTTGCGGCCAGTGCGCTCAGCGCGGTGGTTCACTTTGAAGGTACCGAAACCAACCAGTTGTACAGCATCGCCTTCTTTCAGAGACTCAGTAATAGCAGCCAGAGTGGATTCCAGAGCAGCTTTAGCCTGGGTTTTAGACAGTTCTGCTTTGTCTGCAATTACATCAATCAGTTGAGTCTTGTTCATAAGTTATCCTTACAATGTGTTTATCGCTTGCTAAGCATCGAGTGCGACGGAAATGCCAAAAAAGCACTCTCCTGCATACACGCACCGATAGCCACTTTTTTTCGCCCCCCAAATGTAGACCAGACCGGGGGCGGATGGGAAGCCTTCAGGCACGACAAATCAGGCGTTAAATCACGTTTTGTTGTGTCATTGCTGAAAATTTATACCAATATTGCTCTCGCCAGCCTCGCGCAGGTCTGCACGCAGCCCTTTTATCAGTTCAATATCGCGTTCTTCACAGTCGGCCAAAAGTCGGAATATTTCCCACTGAATATCCCATTCTTGTTCAACGGCAGGATTTTCTTTCAGCTCTTCATCGGTCATTTCGCGACCAGCCTGAGTCATTTCCAGCATCGCGACCGTCGTGATCGAGGCTTTACTGACTTCAATCGCGTGTTCGAGAGTTTCACCACTCAAACGTGAGTGCATCAATTCACTTAATGCCACGCAAGCATCAATTGCCGGATAAACGCCGTACAGATCGTAATCATCTGCCGACGGGATAGCCTCTTCAAACTTCTCCAGTTGGCTGTCAAAGTTGATTTTTGCATCTTTGACCGTCAGCGCTTCCCAAATCAAATCCAGAATTCGGCGGTAAATTTGCCCATCGCCAAACTCAGTTTGCTTACAGAACATGGCGTAGTTTGGGTACATGCGCTCGCACAGGCATGCCATAAAAGTGACGTGCTGCCAGCTTTCCAGCTTCTCCAGGCGCAAATGAATCGGATTTTGTAACATGTTGAGTTCTCAAATACGGAAATTAGCGGCAGTTTACCCGATATGGGGTGTTTTTGCTGCAAGCCGCGAAAATGCCGGGCGTTCCGATGCTACCGCATCCGCCCAGCGAGTCGGTTCCGGCAGACGATAGCCGTTCATACAGCGCTGCACCCACGCCAATGCGCTGTCCATGCTCACGCGATGACCAGTAGAGATAAACAGTGGATTACAGCGTGCTTTGCTACGCCAGACCCATGCCAGCTGCTCACCGTTATCCAGTAGCGGAGATAAGGCACCAGGTTCAGCGGCAAGCGGTTCAAATTTACCGCACAGTCGCTTTTTCGCCACACCAATTGTCGGCACATCCACCAGCAGACCAAAATGGCTGGCGACACCCAGACGGCGAGGATGGGAAATCCCGTGTCCGTCCACAAACAGCAGATCCGGCTTTTGTGATAAAAGCTGCCACGCCGCCATTAGTGCGGGAGTTTCACGAAAAGAGAGAAAACCGGGGATATACGGCATGGTGGTGGCGATACGCGCCACCTTGTATTCAACCAGCTCAAGCGTAGGGTATTTCAGCAAGACCATCGCGGCTCGCGTCACTTCACCGCCCTGCTCAAACCCAACATCCGCCCCACCGATCAGATCCGGCGGATCGTTCTCAAGGCGATCCTCCCGGATCACCGAAGAAGCCAGTTCAAGCTGTTTTGCGCGCAGCGACGCGAGATCCATGCTGATTCCTTAGCGGTGGTACTGTTCGGACAAGCGATGCACCGCCTCCACGAAGACACCCGCATGCTCTGGCGGCACGTCCTGGTGAATACCGTGACCAAGGTTAAAGACGTGCCCTTCACCCTGACCAAACCCCGCGAGAATGGTCGCCACCTCTTCTTCGATACGAGCTGGCGGCGCATACAGCATGGACGGGTCCATATTGCCCTGCAGCGCCACGTTATGACCAACACGACGACGCGCATCAGCAATATCCGTCGTCCAGTCGAGACCTAATGCATCACAACCGGTTTCCGCCATCGCTTCCAGCCACTGTCCACCGCCTTTAGTGAACAGCGTTACCGGCACGCGGCGACCTTCGTTTTCACGCAGCAAGCCATCAACAATTTTGTGCATGTAGTAGAGAGAGAACTGCTGATAATCACGCCCGGTCAACACACCGCCCCAGGTGTCGAAGATCATCACCGACTGCGCACCCGCTTTGATCTGTGCGTTCAGGTACAAGGTGACGCTTTTCGCCAACTTATCAAGCAGCAGATGCAGAGCCTTAGGGTCGGCGTACATCATCTTTTTAATCACGGTGAAGGCTTTGCTGCTGCCGCCCTCTACCATATAGGTTGCCAGCGTCCACGGGCTACCGGAGAAGCCGATCAGCGGCACTTCGCCCTTCAGTTCACGGCGAATAGTACGTACCGCATTCATAACGTATCCCAATTCACCTTCAGGATCCGGAATCGGCAATTTATCAACATCGGCTTTACAGGTAATTGGCGAGGTAAAACGTGGACCTTCACCGGCTTCAAAATGGAGACCAAGCCCCATTGCATCCGGAATAGTCAGAATGTCCGAAAAGAGGATCGCCGCATCGAGTTTATATCTGCGCAACGGCTGTAGCGTCACTTCACATGCCAGCTCGGCATTTTTGCACAGCGACATAAAATCGCCCGCCTGTGCTCGGGTGGCTTTGTACTCCGGCAAATAGCGGCCCGCCTGGCGCATCATCCATACTGGAGTGACATCAACGGGCTGGCGCAGCAGCGCACGCAGGTAACGATCGTTCTTCAGTTCGGTCATTTTTATATTCCTTATAGCGTCAGACCGCCAGTGTATCACTACTCGAAGTTTACTCGTACTCGGCCCGACACATCGCGACGGTATCTTCGATCAGTCGACGCGCAACGGTTCCCGGCGGGGGAAGAAGCGGTAAATCATCGTAGCGATACCAGTTCGCTTCCAACAGCTCTTTCGGGTCGATTACAATCTCGCCACTGTCGTACTCTGCCATAAATGCGGTCATCAACGACTGCGGAAACGGCCACGGTTGGGAGGTGACGTAGCGCAGGTTCTTCACCTTGATACCGCTCTCTTCCATCACTTCACGTGCTACCGCCTGTTCTAATGTTTCCCCCACTTCGACAAAACCTGCCAGCACGGTATGCACGCCATTGCGATGGCGAACATGTTGGGCAAGAAGAAGGCTGTCATCACGGCGGATAGCAACGATAATGCAGGGCGCAATTTGCGGGTAGTAGCGTTCACGGCAGTGGCTGCACAACATCGCCCATTCGGTTTTACTCGGGTACATAGCATGGCCGCAGTAACCGCAGAATTTGTGCGAGCGATAGAACTCCGCCAGTTGCACACCGCGTCCGGCCAGTTGAAACAAGCCTACATCCTGATCGATAACCTGACGCACCGAGCCCATATCATGCCGTCGCTGCTGCTGCACCAGCCAGACCGTATCCCCTTCCCATTCGCCGATCGGCAGTGCGCGCTGTCCTACAAGATCAAAATTTGCCGCTTCACCATATGGCAGCTCTCCGCGAGGTAGCCAAATTTTTTGCTCATGGCTGACAATCCACCAGCCGCTGTCTAATTTTTCAATTATACGATCCATATCTCTTGCGCAACCTTTGCTTCACAGGCATGTTGTTTACATTATTTTTACATTTATGGGCGAGCAGTTCTTAAACATCACTTGCGGAGTCAATCATGCTAAACCAGCTGGAAAGCCTGACGGAGCACGTCGGAGGAAGTAATAAACTGGTTGATCGCTGGCTACATGTACGTAAGCACCTGCTCGTGGCTTACTACAATCTGGTTGGCATTAAGCCTGGCAAAGAATCGTACATGCGGCTCAATGAAAAAGCGCTGGATGATTTTTGTCAAAGCCTGGTCGATTACCTATCCACCGGACACTTCAGTATTTATGAACGTATTCTCCATAAATTGGAAGGGAACGGGCAGCTTTTAAAAGCAACAAAAATTTGGCCATCACTGGAAGCCAATACGCAGCTGATCATGGACTATTATGATTCCAGCCTGGAAACCGCGATTGATCATGATAACTTCCTTGAATTTCAAAAGGCTTTGTCCGATCTTGGCGAGGCACTGGAAGCCCGGTTTGTGCTGGAAGATAAGCTGATTATGCTGGTGTTTGACGCGATGCATGACAATGCCATGATCAAACGTCCTGCTTGAGATCTGCAGCATTAACGAGTAGTTTACATTCATTACCTCTAATCATCAGAGGTTGCTTCTTGTCGGAGTGCCTTACGTGAAAGCGTAGGCTGAGACCGTTAATTCGGGATCCGCGGAACCTGATCAGGCTAATACCTGCGAAGGGAACAAGAGTAATTCAGCTTTATGCTGCTGCCTTCACGGGCGGCGCGCATCCATTACTCAATCCGTCGTCTGACAAGCCATATCCTTACTTTTTTTGGAATGAGCTATGTCTGCCACTACTAAACCATCACGTCGCGAACAGCGCGCCCAGGCCCAACACTTTATCGATACCCTGGAAGGAACCGCCTTTCCTAACTCGAAACGCATCTACATAACCGGTTCGCAGCCGGATATCCGTATTCCGATGCGTGAAATCCAGCTTAGTTCGACGCTGACCGGCGGTTCGAAAGACAATCCGCAGTTTGAAGATAACGAAGCTGTACCGGTGTACGATACCTCCGGCCCGTACGGCGATCCGGATGTGGCGATTAATGTCCAGAAGGGGCTGGCAAAGCTGCGCCAGCCATGGATTGCAGCACGTAACGACAGCGAAGAGCTTAATGACCGCAGCTCGGCGTACACCAAACAACGTCTGGCCGATGATGGCCTTGACGAGTTACGCTTCACAGGCCTGCTGACCCCAAAGCGCGCTAAAGCCGGTAAGCGCGTCACGCAACTACACTACGCCCGTCAAGGGATCGTCACCCCTGAGATGGAGTTTATCGCTATCCGCGAAAACATGGGCCGCGAGCGTATTCGTAGTGAAGTGTTACGCCACCAGCACCCGGGGATGAGCTTTGGCGCACGCCTGCCAGAAAATATCACGCCGGAATTTGTGCGTGATGAAGTCGCCGCCGGACGCGCCATCATACCTGCCAACATCAACCACCCGGAATCGGAACCGATGATTATCGGCCGCAATTTTCTGGTGAAGGTCAACGCCAATATCGGCAACTCAGCGGTCACCTCTTCCATCGAAGAAGAGGTCGAAAAACTGGTGTGGTCTACACGCTGGGGGGCGGATACGGTGATGGACCTTTCTACAGGTCGCTATATTCACGAAACTCGCGAATGGATCCTGCGTAACAGCCCGGTACCAATCGGTACCGTACCGATCTACCAGGCGCTGGAGAAGGTCAACGGGATCGCCGAAGATCTGACCTGGGAAGCGTTCCGCGACACACTGCTGGAGCAGGCAGAACAGGGCGTCGACTACTTCACCATCCACGCAGGCGTGCTGCTGCGCTACGTACCAATGACCGCCAAACGTCTGACCGGGATTGTTTCGCGCGGCGGTTCAATTATGGCGAAGTGGTGCCTATCCCATCACAAAGAGAACTTCCTGTTTGAGCACTTCCGCGAAATTTGCGAAATCTGCGCCGCCTATGATGTTTCGCTCTCATTAGGCGACGGCCTGCGTCCTGGCTCGATTCAGGATGCCAACGATGAAGCGCAGTTCTCCGAGCTACATACGCTGGGAGAACTGACCAAAATTGCCTGGGAATATGACGTACAGGTGATGATTGAAGGCCCGGGCCATGTACCGATGCAGATGATCCAACGCAATATGACCGAAGAGCTTGAACACTGCCATGAAGCGCCGTTCTACACCTTAGGACCGTTGACCACCGATATCGCGCCAGGTTATGACCACTTCACCTCCGGCATTGGCGCCGCGATGATTGGCTGGTTCGGCTGTGCGATGCTCTGTTACGTCACGCCGAAGGAGCATCTCGGCCTGCCGAACAAAGAGGATGTAAAACAGGGGCTAATCACCTACAAGATTGCCGCGCACGCCGCTGATTTAGCCAAAGGCCATCCTGGTGCGCAAATCCGCGATAACGCCATGTCGAAAGCACGCTTTGAATTCCGCTGGGAAGACCAGTTTAATCTGGCGCTCGACCCATTCACCGCCCGCGCCTATCACGATGAAACCCTGCCGCAGGAGTCAGGCAAAGTCGCCCACTTCTGCTCGATGTGCGGACCGAAATTCTGCTCAATGAAAATCAGCCAGGAAGTTCGCGACTACGCCGCCGCACAAACCATTGAAGTCGGCATGGCCGATATGTCAGAAAACTTCCGCGCCAAAGGTGGCGAAATCTACCTGAAAAAGGAGGAAGCGTGATGTATCAGCCTGATTTTCCTACGGTGCCTTTTCGTCTCGGCCTTTACCCGGTCGTCGACAGCGTGTTGTGGATTGAGCGTCTACTGGAAGCAGGCGTGCGCACGATCCAACTGCGCATTAAAGACAAGCGAGATGGAGAAGTTGAAGCCGACGTGGTTGCCGCCATTGCGCTGGGGCGGCGCTACAACGCCCGGCTGTTTATCAACGACTACTGGCGACTGGCAGTAAAACACCAGGCTTACGGCGTGCATCTGGGACAGGAAGACCTCGAAACCACCGACCTGAAGGCTATTCAGGCTGCAGGTTTGCGCCTTGGTGTGTCGACCCACGATGATATGGAGATCGACGTGGCGCTCGCCGCTCGCCCGTCTTACATCGCACTAGGACATGTCTTTCCGACGCAAACCAAACAGATGCCATCTGCCCCACAGGGGCTGGCACAACTGACGAACCATATTAAGCGGCTGGCTGATTACCCCACCGTCGCTATCGGCGGAATAAGCCTTGAACGAGCGCCAGCAGTGCTGGCTACCGGTGTCGGTAGTATTGCCGTGGTTAGTGCAATCACTCAGGCCGCAAACTGGCGTGCTGCCACGGCCCAACTGCTCGAAATCGCGGGAGTCGGCAATGAATGATCGTGATTTTATGCGCTACAGCCGCCAAATATTACTGGGCGATATTGCCATTGAGGGCCAGCAAAAGCTCAACGCAAGCCACGTGCTGATTATCGGTTTAGGCGGATTAGGTTCACCCGCAGCGCTGTATCTGGCAGGTGCGGGCGTAGGAACACTGGTACTGGTTGACGATGACGATGTGCATCTGAGCAACCTGCAACGCCAGATCCTGTTCACTACCGATGATATCGCCCGGTCAAAATCGCAGGCTGCGCAGCAACGACTGACGCGGCTCAACCCGGATATCGAACTGGTAGCATTACAGCAGCGTCTGACGGGCGATGCCCTCAGACATGCCGTTGCACATGCCGACGTGGTGCTCGACTGTACCGATAACATGGCGACCCGCCAGGAGATCAACGCCGCCTGCGTGGCGCTGAATACGCCCCTCATCACCGCCAGCGCGGTCGGTTTTGGCGGTCAGTTAATGGTACTCACGCCCCCCTGGGAACAGGGCTGTTACCGCTGCCTGTGGCCAGATGATGTGGAACCGGAACGCAATTGTCGCACTGCGGGCATTGTCGGTCCGGTCGTCGGAATAATGGGAACGTTGCAGGCACTGGAAGCCATCAAATTGCTGAGCGGCATTGAAACACCCACAGGTGAATTACGCCTGTTTGACGGTAAAACCAGCCAGTGGCGCAGCCTGGCGCTGCGTCGTGCCAGCGGTTGTCAGGTATGTGGGGGGCAACATGCAGATCCTGTTCAATGATGAACCTATACAGTGTATCGAGGGACAAAACGTCAGCAACCTACTGGTTCAGCTTAATCAGCTTAAACCCGGTACAGCGCTGGCGCTGAATCAACAGATCCTGCCGCGCGAGCGGTGGGAGCAGCAAATCGTGCAGGAAGGCGACCAGATCCTGCTTTTTCAGGTTATAGCAGGGGGTTGATATGTTACGAATTGCCGACAAAACGTTTGATTCACATCTGTTCACCGGGACCGGAAAATTTGCGTCATCGCAACTGATGGTGGACGCCATTCGTGCTTCTGGTAGCCAGTTAGTGACGCTGGCAATGAAGCGCGTGGATTTACGTCAGCACAACGACGCGATCCTGGCGCCATTGGTCGAGGCTGGCGTGACACTGCTACCCAACACGTCGGGAGCAAAAACGGCGGAAGAAGCTATCTTTGCTGCACAACTGGCGCGTGAAGCGCTGGGGACAAACTGGCTGAAGTTAGAAATTCACCCGGACGCCCGCTGGCTGCTACCGGACCCGATAGAAACGCTGAAAGCCGCCGAAGCACTGGTGAGGCAGGGATTCATAGTGCTCCCCTACTGTGGCGCTGACCCGGTGTTGTGCAAGCGGCTGGAAGAAGCAGGTTGTGCGGCAGTAATGCCGCTCGGTGCGCCTATAGGCTCCAACCAGGGGCTGGAAACGCGATCCATGCTGGATATCATCATTCAGCAAGCGACCGTCCCGGTGGTCGTTGACGCAGGTATCGGCGTACCCAGCCACGCCACACAGGCACTGGAAATGGGTGCCGACGCGGTACTGGTCAATACAGCGATAGCTGTGGCGGACGATCCAGTGATGATGGCAACCGCCTTCCGCCTGGCAGTTGAAGCGGGTGTTTTGGCTCGTCAGGCGGTACCGGGAAGCCGCAGTTCACACGCGCAGGCCACCAGCCCGTTAACTGGATTCCTGGAGGTAATGGCATGAATACGTTCAGCGATCGCTGGCGACAACTGGACTGGGACGACCTCCGCCTGCGTATCAACGGTAAGACTGCGGCTGACGTACAACGGGCTCTCAACGCTTCGCAGCTTAGTCGCGATGACCTGATGGCTCTGCTCTCTCCTGCTGCTGCTGACTATCTGGAGCCACTGGCGCAGCGGGCGCAGAAACTTACCCGCCAACGCTTTGGTAACACAGTGAGTTTTTACGTTCCGCTGTACCTCTCCAATCTGTGTGCCAACGACTGTACCTACTGCGGCTTTTCAATGAGTAACCGCATCAAGCGTAAAACGCTGGATGACGTGGAGATTGCTCGCGAGTGCGAGGCCATTCGCAAGCTGGGATTTGAGCATTTGTTGCTGGTGACTGGGGAGCATCAGAGTAAGGTCGGCATGGATTACTTCCGTCGCCATTTACCCGCTATTCGTCGCCAGTTTTCCTCTTTACAAATGGAGGTACAACCGCTGTCAGAAGCGGAATATGCAGAACTAAAGGCGTTAGGACTGGATGGCGTAATGGTTTATCAGGAGAGCTATCACGAGGCGATTTACGCCCATCATCATCTGAAGGGGAAAAAGCAGGACTTCTTCTGGCGGCTGGAAACGCCGGACAGACTGGGTCGTGCCGGAATCGACAAAATTGGTCTTGGGGCGTTGATTGGCCTATCCGACAGCTGGCGGGTTGATTGCTACATGGTGGCCGAACATCTGCTGTGGATGCAACAACATTACTGGCAGAGCCGTTATTCTATCTCCTTCCCTCGCCTGCGTCCGTGCACCGGAGGTATAGAGCCGGCATCAATTATGGACGAGCGTCAACTGGTACAAACCATTTGCGCATTTCGCTTGCTGGCTCCGGAAATTGAACTGTCGCTCTCCACCCGCGAGTCGCCGTGGTTTCGCGATCACGTCATTCCGCTGGCAATTAACAACGTCAGCGCCTTTTCAAAAACGCAGCCCGGTGGTTATGCCGACAATCATCCTGAACTGGAACAGTTCTCTCCTCACGACGACCGTCGCCCGGAAGCCGTTGCCAACGCACTGATGGCAAAGGGGTTACAGCCCGTGTGGAAAGACTGGGATAGCTATCTTGGACGCGCTTCGCAAACGCGATGAACCATCATGTAAGAGCATAAGTATTTTACGAGCCATTACGTAATGTGAAAAACGGGAGCTTGTCGTCAGGCTGCCGTTTTTTTATTTTGTCTCCGTCAGTCACGGAAGCTGACCAGGGCAGAAGTTATCTTCCTCATTTTGCCCTGCCTTCACCTCGACAGATCTTACCTGGTTCTGTGAAAAATATCGTTCCAGCCGCACCACCGGTAAATTAATACCCATCCTATATGGCTGGGTGGCGTCGCAAGCAAATTATCCGGCCAACAACAGCATTTCTTCAGGCAAAAAAAAACCCGCCGAAGCGGGTTTTTTATTACGGTCAACAACGATTAATCGTTATCAGAACCACCCAGACCTGCGTTCAGCAGTTCTGCCAGGCTGGCAGATGCATCTTCCGCAGTAACCTGAGGTGCTGCTGGCAGTTCGCCCGCAGCACGACGGCGCATACGATCCTGATGGTACGCATAACCGGTACCAGCTGGGATCAGACGACCCACGATGACGTTCTCTTTCAGACCGCGCAGTTCGTCGCGTTTGCCCGCAACGGCTGCTTCGGTCAGCACGCGAGTAGTCTCCTGGAACGACGCCGCAGAGATGAAGGACTCGGTTGCCAGAGATGCCTTGGTGATACCCAGCAGATCGCGGGAGAAAGTCGCCGCAACTTTGCCGTTCGCTTCCAGTTCGCGGTTAGCAATCTTGACGCGGGAGTATTCAACCTGCTCGCCTTCGAGGAAGTCGGAGCTACCAGCACTTTCGATGGTCGCTTTACGCAGCATCTGACGAACGATAACTTCGATGTGTTTATCGTTAATCTTAACGCCTTGCAGACGATATACGTCCTGTACTTCGTTGGTGATGTAACGCGTTACCGCGTGTACGCCACGAAGACGCAGGATGTCGTGTGGCGCTTCCGGACCGTCGGAAACCACATCACCACGTTCTACACGTTCACCTTCGAACACGTTGAGCTGACGCCATTTCGGAATCATCTCTTCGTACGGTTCGCTGCCGTCTAACGGAGTAATAACCAGGCGACGCTTCCCTTTGGTTTCTTTACCGAAGGAAATAATACCGCTGATTTCCGCCAGGATTGCCGGCTCTTTCGGACGACGAGCTTCGAACAGGTCCGCAACGCGCGGCAGACCACCGGTAATATCCTTGGTACCGCCTGATTCCTGAGGAACACGCGCCAGGGTGTCACCTGAGCTGATCTGCACGCCATCTTCCAACTGAACAATCGCTTTACCCGGCAGGAAGTACTGAGCAGGCATATCGGTACCTGGGATCAGAACGTCGTTGCCCTGGGCATCAACAATTTTCAGTGCCGGACGCAGGTCTTTACCACCCGCAGTACGCTCTGCAGAATCCAGAACCACCAGAGAAGACAGACCGGTCAGCTCGTCGGTCTGACGAGTAATGGTCTGGCCGTCGATCATGTCAGTGAAGCGGACAAAACCACTCACTTCGGTGATAACCGGCATGGTGTGCGGATCCCAGTTTGCAACGGTTTCGCCGCCAGCAACCTGTTCGCCATCACCTTTCGCCATAACGGAGCCGTAAGGCACTTTATAGCTTTCTTTGGTACGACCGAATTCGTCGATCAGTTTCAGTTCGGTGTTACGTGAGGTGATAACCAGTTTACCGCTGGAGTTCACAACCGACTTCGCATTGCTCAGACGGATGCTACCTTTGTTTTTCACCTGGATGCTGGATTCAGCAGCCGCACGAGATGCCGCACCACCGATGTGGAACGTACGCATCGTCAGCTGTGTACCCGGCTCACCGATGGACTGTGCCGCGATAACGCCGATTGCTTCACCTTTGTTGATGATGTGGCCACGCGCCAGGTCACGACCATAGCAGTGCGCACATACACCAAAGTCGGTGTCACAGGATACGACGGAACGTACTTTGACGGAGTCAACGGAGTTCTCTTCCAGCAGATCACACCACTGCTCGTGCAGCAGGGTGTTGCGTGGAACCAGAATATCCGCCGTACCCGGCTTCAGAACGTCTTCAGCAGTCACACGACCCAGAACGCGATCACGCAGCGGCTCTTTAACATCACCACCCTCGATAACCGGGGTCATGGTGATACCTTCCAGAGTGCCACAATCGTCTTCAGTGACAACCAGATCCTGCGCGACGTCAACCAGACGACGAGTCAGATAACCGGAGTTAGCTGTTTTCAGTGCGGTATCCGCCAGACCTTTACGAGCACCGTGAGTAGAGATGAAGTACTGGAGTACGTTCAGACCTTCACGGAAGTTCGCGGTGATCGGCGTTTCGATGATGGAGCCATCCGGCTTCGCCATCAGACCACGCATACCTGCCAGCTGACGAATCTGTGCTGCAGAACCACGCGCACCGGAGTCGGCCATCATGTAAATGCTGTTGAAGGAAACCTGCTGCTCTTCGACGCCGTCACGGTTAATAACGGTTTCAGTTTGCAGGTTATCCATCATCGCTTTGGATACACGATCGTTCGCCGCAGCCCAGATATCGATAACTTTGTTGTAACGTTCGCCTGCGGTTACCAGACCAGACTGGAACTGCTCCTGGATCTCAGCAACTTCAGCTTCCGCTTCAGAGATGATCTCGTGTTTCTTCTCTGGGATGACCATGTCATCAATACCAACAGATGCACCTGAACGCGCTGCATAAGCAAAGCCGGTGTACATTGTCTGGTCAGCGAAGATAACGGTCGGCTTCAGGCCCAGAATGCGGTAACAGGTGTTCAGCATTTTGGAGATTGCTTTCTTGCCCAGCGCCTGGTTGACGATGGAGAAAGGCAGACCTTTCGGTACGATCATCCACAAAATAGCACGGCCAACGGTCGTGTCTTTCAGGCTGGTTTTCGCAACGAATTCGCCGTTTTCATCTTTTTCATATTCGGTGATACGCACTTTAACGCGCGCATGCAGAGAGGCCAGACCTGCGCGGTAAATACGCTCAGCTTCTTTCGGGCCAGTCAACACCATGCCTTCGCCTTTGGCGTTAACACAGTCACGGGTCATGTAGTACAGACCCAATACAACGTCCTGAGACGGAACGATGATAGGTTCGCCGTTCGCCGGAGACAGAATGTTGTTGGTAGACATCATCAGCGCACGCGCTTCGAGCTGGGCTTCCAGCGTCAGCGGTACGTGAACAGCCATCTGGTCACCATCGAAGTCGGCGTTATACGCCGCACAAACCAGCGGGTGCAGCTGGATAGCTTTACCTTCGATCAGTACCGGTTCAAATGCCTGGATACCCAGACGGTGCAGTGTTGGTGCACGGTTCAGCAGTACCGGGTGTTCGCGGATAACTTCGTCCAGGATATCCCAAACGACAGCTTCTTCACGCTCAACCATTTTCTTAGCGGCTTTGATGGTGGTGGCGAGGCCACGCAGTTCCAGCTTGCCGTAAATGAACGGTTTGAACAGTTCCAGTGCCATTTTCTTCGGCAGACCGCACTGATGCAGACGCAGGTATGGACCTACGGTGATTACAGAACGACCGGAGTAGTCAACACGCTTACCGAGCAGGTTCTGACGGAAACGACCCTGTTTACCTTTGATCATATCGGCCAAAGATTTCAGAGGACGTTTGTTAGAACCGGTGATCGCACGACCGCGACGACCGTTATCCAGCAGGGCGTCGACCGCTTCCTGCAGCATACGTTTTTCGTTGCGTACGATGATGTCCGGCGCAGCCAGATCCAGCAGACGTTTCAGACGGTTGTTACGGTTGATAACGCGACGATACAGATCGTTCAGATCCGACGTTGCGAAACGACCACCATCCAGCGGAACCAGCGGACGCAGATCTGGCGGCAGAACCGGCAGAACGGTCAGAATCATCCACTCTGGCTTGTTACCAGACTGTACGAACGCTTCCAGCAGTTTGATACGCTTGGTCAGCTTTTTACGCTTGGTTTCGGAGTTGGTTTCGTTCAGCTCTTCACGCAGAGTTTCACACTCTTGCTCCAGATCCATGCTTTTCAGCAGAGCCTGGATAGCTTCCGCACCCATCTTCGCGTCGAATTCGTCACCGAACTCTTCCAGCGCATCCAGATACTGCTCTTCAGTCAGGATCTGTTGGCGTTCCAGGTTAGTCATACCGCCTTCGATTACCACATAAGATTCGAAGTACAGTACGCGCTCGATATCGCGCAGCGGCATATCAAGCAGCAGGCCGATACGGGACGGCAGAGATTTCAGGAACCAGATGTGAGCGGTCGGAGATGCCAGCTCGATGTGGCCCATACGCTCACGGCGTACTTTAGTCTGGGTCACTTCAACGCCGCACTTCTCACAGATCACACCACGGTGTTTCAGGCGCTTGTACTTACCGCACAGGCACTCGTAATCTTTTACTGGCCCAAAGATACGGGCGCAGAAAAGGCCGTCACGCTCAGGTTTGAACGTACGGTAGTTGATGGTTTCCGGCTTCTTAACTTCACCAAAGGACCATGAACGGATCATGTCTGGCGATGCCAGAGCAATTTTGATCGCATCAAACTCTTCGGTTTTAGTTTGCGCTTTCAGAAACTTTAATAAGTCTTTCACGGATTTGCTCCCGTCGGAGTTAGCACAATCTGGTGCTGGCTGTTACGCCAGCACCAGTGACCTGTATGAGCGAGAGTTACTCGTCTTCCAGCTCGATGTTGATACCCAGCGAACGAATCTCTTTCAACAATACGTTGAAGGATTCCGGCATGCCTGGTTCCATCTGATGGTTGCCGTCCACGATGTTTTTATACATCTTGGTACGACCATTTACGTCATCAGACTTAACGGTGAGCATTTCCTGCAGGGTGTATGCTGCGCCATATGCTTCCAGCGCCCACACTTCCATCTCCCCGAAGCGCTGACCACCGAACTGAGCCTTACCACCCAGCGGCTGCTGAGTAACCAGGCTGTAAGAACCGGTAGAACGCGCATGCATCTTGTCATCAACCAGGTGGTTCAGTTTCAGCATGTACATGTAGCCAACGGTAACCTGGCGCTCGAATTGCTCACCGGTACGACCGTCGAACAGTGTGATCTGACCGGAAGTCGGCAGGCCACCCAGCTGTAACAGTTCCTTGATTTCAGACTCTTTCGCACCGTCGAAGACCGGCGTTGCGATCGGCATACCTTTTTTCAGGTTTTCAGCCAGACGCAGAACTTCTTCATCGCTGAAGGTACTCAGGTCAACTTTCTGACGAACGTCGGCACCCAGATCATAGGCACGCTGGATGAACTCGCGCAGTTTCGCGACTTCTTGCTGCTGTTTCAGCATGGCGTTGATCTTATCGCCAATACCTTTCGCAGCCATACCCAGGTGGGTTTCCAGAATCTGACCGATGTTCATACGAGATGGTACGCCCAGCGGGTTCAGCACGATGTCTACCGGCGTACCGTTAGCATCATGAGGCATATCTTCGATCGGGTTGATCTTAGAAATTACACCCTTGTTACCGTGACGACCTGCCATCTTATCACCAGGCTGGATCCGACGTTTAACCGCCAGATACACCTTAACAATCTTCAGCACGCCTGGTGCCAGATCATCGCCCTGAGTGATTTTACGGCGTTTCGCTTCGAGTTTTTTCTCGAACTCGTGTTTCAGTTCGTCGTACTGCTCAGCCAGCTGTTCCAGCTGATTTTGTTTCTCTTCGTCGGTCAGGCCGAGTTCCAGCCAGCGATCGCGAGGCAGTTTGTCGAGCTTCTCAGCTTCAACGCCACCGGCAACCAGCACCGCGTAGATACGACTGAACAGGCCAGCTTCGAGGATCTGCAGTTCTTCAGACAGGTCTTTCTTAGCCTGTTTCAGCTGCATCTCTTCGATTTCCAGCGCACGTTTGTCTTTCTCTACGCCATCGCGAGTAAAGACCTGAACGTCGATAATCGTACCGGAAACACCGTTTGGTACGCGCAGAGAAGAGTCTTTAACATCAGACGCTTTCTCACCGAAGATCGCACGCAGCAGCTTCTCTTCTGGCGTCAGCTGGGTTTCACCTTTCGGCGTTACCTTACCAACCAGAATGTCGCCACCGGTCACTTCTGCACCAATGTAAACGATACCGGACTCATCCAGTTTGGAGAGCGCAGCTTCACCCACGTTCGGGATGTCAGCGGTGATCTCTTCCGGCCCCAGCTTGGTGTCACGGGACACACATGCCAGTTCCTGAATATGGATGGTGGTGAAACGGTCTTCCTGAACAACACGCTCGGAAACGAGGATGGAGTCTTCGAAGTTATAGCCGTTCCACGGCATGAACGCGACGCGCATGTTCTGACCGAGCGCCAGTTCACCGAGGTCGGTGGACGGACCGTCTGCCAGTACATCACCACGTTCGACCGGCTCACCCAGGGACACACAAGGCATTTGGTTGATACAGGTGTTCTGGTTAGAACGGGTGTATTTGGTCAGGTTATAAATGTCGATACCTGCTTCGCCCGGGTACATCTCGTCTTCGTTAACTTTGATAACGATACGGGAAGCATCCACGTACTGAACGGTACCGCCACGTTTAGCAACTGCAGTAACACCGGAGTCAACGGCAACAGCACGTTCCATACCGGTACCAACCAGCGGCTTATCAGCGCGCAGAGTTGGAACGGCCTGACGTTGCATGTTCGCACCCATCAATGCACGGTTGGCGTCATCGTGTTCCAGGAACGGGATCAGGGACGCACCGACGGAAACCACCTGTTGGGTGGATACGTCCATGTAGTCAACCTGGTCGCGGCTGAACAAGCTGGATTCGCCTTTGCTACGGCAAGTTACCAGGTCTTCTACAAAGTGGCCTTCGTCATCCAGGTTGGAGTTCGCCTGAGCGATAACGTAGTTGCCTTCTTCGATAGCAGACAGGTAATGAATTTCGTCAGTTACAACACCGTCGGTCACTTTACGGTACGGAGTCTCAAGGAAACCGTATTCGTTAGTCTGTGCGTACACGGACAGGGAGTTGATCAGACCGATGTTCGGACCTTCAGGCGTTTCGATTGGGCATACGCGACCATAGTGAGTCGGGTGTACGTCTCGAACTTCGAAGCCTGCACGTTCACGGGTCAGACCGCCTGGGCCGAGTGCAGAGATACGACGTTTGTGTGTAATCTCAGACAGCGGGTTGTTCTGGTCCATAAACTGAGACAGCTGGCTGGAACCAAAGAACTCTTTCACTGCTGCAGAAATCGGTTTGGCGTTGATCATATCCTGAGGCATCAGGGTATCCAGATCGCCCAGAGACAGACGCTCTTTCACCGCACGCTCTACACGTACCAGGCCAACGCGGAACTGGTTTTCCGCCATTTCGCCTACGGAACGGATACGACGGTTACCGAGGTGGTCGATATCATCGACTTCGCCTTTACCGTTACGGATATCGATGAGCTTCTTCATCACGTCAATGATGTCGTCTTTGCTCAGGATACCGGAACCTTCGATTTCGTCGCGCAGCAGAGAACGGTTGAACTTCATACGACCAACCGCAGAGAGATCATAGCGGTCTTCGGAGAAGAACAGGTTCTCGAACAGGCTTTCAGCAGCTTCACGAGTCGGCGGCTCACCAGGACGCATCATGCGGTAGATTTCTACCAGTGCGCTCAGACGATCGTTAGTTGGGTCGACGCGTACAGTTTCAGAAATGTACGGACCGTGGTCCAGATCGTTAGTGAACAGCGTTTCGATACGCTTGTGACCAGACTGGCTCAGCTTAGCCAGCAGATCCAGGCTCAGCTCCATGTTAGCTGCGCAGATCAGCTCGCCAGTGGATTCATCAACGTAGTCTTTAGACGCAACTTTACCAGCAATGTACTCAACCGGAACTTCGATATGTTTGATATCGTCTTTTTCCAGCTGGCGAATGTGGCGCGCAGTGATGCGACGGCCTTTTTCGACGTAGATTTTGCCGTTAGCTTCGATGTCAAAGGAGGCGGTTTCACCACGCAGGCGTTCCGGCACCAGTTCCATCTGCAACTTATTGTCGCGGATCTCAAAGACGACTTTTTCAAAGAACAGATCCAGAATCTGCTCAGTGGTGTAGTTCAGCGCACGCAGAATAATGGTCGCAGGCAGTTTGCGGCGACGGTCAATACGTACGAACAGGTTGTCCTTCGGATCGAATTCGAAGTCCAGCCAGGAACCACGGTAAGGAATGATGCGCGCGTTATACAGCACTTTACCCGAAGAGTGGGTTTTACCTTTGTCGGAGTCAAAGAAGACGCCAGGACTACGGTGCAGCTGAGAAACGATAACACGTTCAGTACCGTTGATTACAAAGGTACCGTTGTCAGTCATGAGCGGAATTTCGCCCATGTAGACTTCTTGTTCTTTAATGTCTTTTACGGTGCCTTCCGGCGCTTCGCGCTCGTAGATCACCAGACGCAGTTTTACGCGCAGCGGTGCGGAATAGGTCACGCCACGAATCTGACATTCCTGAACGTCAAACACCGGTTCGCCAAGGCGATAGCTGACGTATTGCAGCTCGGAGTTACCGCTATAGCTCTGAATCGGGAAAACGGAACGGAAAGCTGCTTCCAGACCATACTGCCCTTCAGGATCTTGCTCGATGAACTTCTGAAACGAGTCAAGCTGGATAGAAAGGAGATAAGGTATGTCCAACACTTGTGGACGTTTACCAAAATCCTTACGAATACGTTTTTTCTCGGTATAGGAGTAAACCATTAGGGTTCCTCAGCTCGCTGACAAGTCGACCCATCTGTCCGACGAAGGGACAGTTTGTGCAACACTATTTTGTTGACCGGAAAATCGAATACTTTCCGCAATGCCTGTTGCTATCACGCTTAAACCATTTCATTGCGATTTACACAGAACTAACGCTCTGTCGCAGTATATTAAGGCGTCGATAGAAACAAGCATTGAAAGGCACAGCAGTAGTCAAACAGTGTGAAATGCTACTGGCGCCTTACAGCGCAAAAAGGCTGGTGACTAAAAAGTCACCAGCCATCAGCCTAATTGCTTAGGCTGCAACCAGAAAAGTTGGCTTATTTAACTTCAACTTCAGCGCCAGCTTCTTCCAGAGATTTTTTCAGTGCTTCTGCGTCGTCTTTGCTCACGCCTTCTTTCAGAGCAGCCGGTGCAGATTCTACCAGGTCTTTAGCTTCTTTCAGACCCAGGCCAGTTGCGCCACGTACTGCTTTGATAACAGCAACTTTGTTAGCGCCAGCAGCTTTCAGAATTACGTCGAATTCAGTTTTTTCTTCAGCTACTTCAGCCGGGCCAGCAGCTACAGCTACAGCAGCAGCAGCGGAAACACCGAATTTTTCTTCCATTGCAGAAATCAGTTCTACAACGTCCATTACGGACATAGCGGATACTGCTTCAATGATTTGATCTTTAGTGATAGACATTTAAATTGTTCCTGAAAATCAGAATAAGTTTATACGTAAGCAGATGCTTGATAAAGATAACTGCGATTAAGCAGCTTCTTTCGCATCGCGAACAGCAGCCAGAGTGCGAACCAGTTTGCCAGCCAAAGCTTCTTTCATGGTTGCCATCAGGCGTGCAATTGCTTCTTCGTAGGTCGGCAGAGTTGCCAGGCGATCGATTTGCGATGCCGGGATCAATTCACCTTCAAAGGCTGCGGCTTTGACCTCAAATTTTGCATTCGCTTTCGCGAAATCTTTGAACAGACGAGCAGCTGCGCCCGGGTGTTCCATAGAATATGCAATCAGGGTCGGACCAACGAACGCGTCTTTCAGGCACTCAAACTGAGTACCTTCAACAACACGGCGCAGCAGGGTGTTACGAACAACACGCATGTATACGCCGGCTTCGCGACCTGCTTTACGCAGTTCAGTCATTTTGTCTACAGTTACGCCACGGGAATCCGCAACTACTGCAGACAGCGCGCCTTTGGCTACTTCGCTGACTTCAGCAACAATCGCTTGTTTGTCTTGAAGATTTAAAGCCATTAGCTTTGCTCCTGGATGTTTGCCGGAACTCATGTTCCGGAACTCACTTCACTCTTCCCAACGGACAGAGCGTCTAAATACGGTGAGCAGAAACAAGCCAGAGTATCAGAAATAATCTTAGCGTTCTGTCACCGTCTACGCAGGGCATTAAGCTTCTTACGAAACACCTGCGGTCTTCGACGGAGGCCTGGATAGGCCAGGCTCCAACGAACAAATCTGTTTATTTGCTAACTTTCGTTAGCAAACGTGGGGGTAGAATTGTAGACAAATTCACCGCCCACGTAAAGCTAATCTTAGCTGTTCGCAGACGCGCTCAGACCAGCTTGATCAACGGCAACGCCAGCACCCATGGTGGTGGAGAGGCTAACTTTCTTGATGTACACGCCTTTTGCCTGAGTTGGTTTCGCTTTTTTCAGCGCAACCAGCAGAGCTTCCAGGTTTTCTTTCAGTTTGTCAGCGTCAAAATCCACTTTACCAATGGTAGTGTGGATGATGCCGTTTTTGTCGTTACGGTAACGAACCTGACCCGCTTTAGCGTTCTTAACCGCTTCAGCAACGTTCGGAGTTACAGTACCAACTTTCGGGTTTGGCATCAGGCCACGCGGACCCAGAACCTGACCCAGCTGGCCAACAACGCGCATTGCATCCGGGGAAGCAATAACAACGTCAAAGTTCATTTCGCCTTTCTTGATCTGGTCAGCCAGATCTTCCATACCTACCAGCTCAGCGCCTGCAGCTTTAGCAGCTTCAGCGTTTGCACCCTGGGTAAATACGGCTACGCGAACGGAACGGCCAGTACCGTGCGGCAGTACAGTTGCACCACGTACGTTCTGGTCAGATTTACGAGCATCGATGCCGAGGTTAACAGCAACGTCCACGCTTTCTACGAATTTAGCAGTGGCCAGCTCTTTCAGCAGAGCAATAGCTTCGTTGATGTCATACTGTTTAGTTGCATCAACTTTGTCACGGATCACGCGCATACGCTTGGTCAGTTTAGCCATTTCTTAGTCCTCCACTACCAGGCCCATGGAACGTGCAGTACCTTCAATGGAGCGAGTCATCGCTTCAATGTCGGAACCAGTCATGTCGGCAGCTTTGGTCTGCGCGATTTCCTGCAGCTGAGCGCGGGAAATTTTACCCACTTTGTCTTTGTTCGGCTTACCGGAACCAGACTTGATACCAGCCGCTTTCTTCAGCAGAACTGCTGCCGGAGGCGTTTTGGTAACGAAAGTGAAAGAACGGTCAGCATAAACGGTGATAACAACCGGGATCGGCAGACCTTTTTCCATGGAATCAGTTTTTGCGTTGAACGCTTTGCAGAATTCCATGATGTTCACGCCTTGTTGACCCAGTGCTGGACCTACCGGCGGACTCGGGTTAGCCATACCAGCTGCAACCTGCAGCTTGACATAGGCTTGGACTTTCTTAGCCATTCTAAATTCCTCTAGTTGGGTTATAGCGCCTCAGAGAGGCTCCCCGTGATAAAATTCGTTTTACGGATGCTATCCATAAAAACAAAAGGCGCGAAATTGTATTCCAATCTCGCGCCTTGTGCAACGATTAAATCGCCGCTTTTTTGATCGACGTGTTAGGCTTTTTCAACCTGAGCGAAGTCCAGTTCAACCGGAGTCGCACGACCGAAGATAGAAACAGAAACTTTCAGACGAGACTTCTCGTAATCGACTTCTTCAACAACACCGTTAAAGTCAGCAAACGGACCGTCACTAACGCGAACCATTTCACCCGGCTCGAACATCGTTTTCGGACGCGGTTTATCACCAACCTGCTGCAGACGGTTCATGATCGCATCAACTTCTTTGTCGCTGATTGGCGCCGGACGGTCAGATGTACCGCCGATAAAGCCCATCACACGCGGCACACTGCGCACCAGGTGCCAGCTTGCATCGTTCATCACCATCTGGACCAGTACATAGCCCGGGAAGAATTTGCGTTCGCTTTTACGACGCTGGCCACCACGGATTTCGACCACTTCTTCGGTCGGCACCATGACTTCGCCAAACAACTCTTCCATATTTTGTAACTTGATATATTCACGCAGCGATGTAGCTACGCGACCTTCAAAACCGGAAAACGCCTGAACGACGTACCAGCGCTTTTTAGGGGCTTCAGACATCTTAGAACCTCAGGCCAGTGATAAAGGATACCAGGCGAACCAGAATACCATCCAGTCCCCACAGGATCAGTGACATTACTGCGGTAACCGCAGCCACAATCAGCGTGGTGTGCAATGTTTCCTGGCGAGTCGGCCAAATGACCTTACGGACTTCGGTTCTCGCTTCACGGGCAAAAGCAACGGTCGCTTTACCTTTTGTTGTCAACAGCGCGACACCACCCGCTGCAGCAATCAGAATCACTACGGCCAGCGCACGCAGCGGCAACATCATGTCACGATAGAGGTAGTTGCCAACGATAGCTACAAGCAGCAATACAGCGACAACAACCCACTTCATCGCTTCCAGGCCGCGCCCGCTTCCTTGAGCTTCGGTATTCGCACTCATAAACCAACCTGTCAGAAGTATTCTACAAACATTTTCACCCCGCGTAAGCGAGGCGATCCAAACCGAAATGCTCTGGTGCGTTTCGGACTAAACGCCCTCTTCAGAGCCTGTCTCAGCAATGATTATGACAAAAAAAATCACTGATGAGCCAGGTTCTGGTGTGAAAGCGTGCAAAAAGGGCATCAAATGATGCCCTTTTATTGCGCATTGCGTCAAATGTTATCGGCAATTAGCTCATTACTTTGGCAACAACGCCCGCGCCAACGGTACGGCCGCCTTCACGGATTGCGAAACGCAGACCGTCGTCCATCGCGATCGGGTGGATCAGGGTAACAACCATTTTGATGTTGTCGCCCGGCATTACCATCTCTA
>NZ_CAMSEL010000034.1:0-26394 GCF_947057495.1 Citrobacter sp. Marseille-Q5395
CTCAGAGACTTGGTATTCATTTTTCGTCTTGCGACGTTAAGAATCCGTATCATTGAGTGCCCACACAGATTGTCTGATAAATTGTTAAAGAGCAGTTGCGACGCGCTTTGGCGCTCTGTCGCGAGGTGGCGTATATTACGCTTTCCTCTTTCAGAGTCAACCCTGAATATCAGGATTTTTCTCTTCAACCGGACCGGCTGTTTGCGTGAAGCGATTCACATCCGCCGTGTCGATGGAGGCGCATTATAGGGATCCCATTTTTTAGCACAAGTGTTTTTTAGATCTTTTTTACTGAATGACGTTTTTTTGCCCCTTTCGCTACATTCCTGCGCAATTTGGCTGATTTTTGATAACTAAATCACTTGCACAGTCTCAATAATCCAACCAAAGTCTTCATTACCGCTCTATTTTCGTTGAGGTAAACATGTCTGATGTACTACGTCCTTATAAGGATCTTTTCCCACAGATCGGGAAACGCGTGATGATCGATACCAGCAGTGTCGTCATTGGTGATGTTCGCCTGGCTGATGATGTCGGGGTCTGGCCACTGGTGGCTATCCGTGGTGATGTTAACTACGTGCAAATTGGCGCTTGTACGAACATTCAGGACGGTAGCGTGCTACATGTCACGCATAAATCCTCTTCTAACCCACAGGGTAACCCACTCATCATTGGTGAGGATGTCACCGTAGGTCATAAAGTGATGCTGCACGGCTGCGTCATTGGCAACCGTGTTTTGGTCGGTATGGGTTCGATTCTGCTGGACGGTGTGGTAGTAGAAGATGACGTTATGATTGGTGCAGGAAGCCTGGTTCCACAAAATAAACGCCTGGAAAGCGGGTATCTGTACCTGGGAAGTCCAGTAAAGCAGATCCGCCCACTGAGTGATGAAGAGAAAGCTGGTCTACAATACTCCGCTAACAACTATGTGAAGTGGAAAGACGAGTATTTAAGTCAGGGTAACCAGACCCAGCCGTGATCGTCTTCTTGCTGGGCTTGGATCAGTATTTCTGCCTCTTCTTCCAGATCCCAGCGATGCATCCGAAAAATCTCCAGCCACTGTTCAGGCGTGTCGCCACCAAAGCGATGCGCCAACACTTCTCCCTTTATGGCACATATTAGCTGCATGCCATGAACCATAGCAGGAAAGACGACAGCATTGATATCTGCTTTCCACTCTTCTCTATCGGGGAACTGGATCGCCTGATTCATGCGGACAGTTCCTGTTGCAACTTTTTAATGATTGGTTCAATCTCCGGCAGTACGCCATGCCAGAGTAAAACAGCATGCGCCGCTTGCCCCACCAGCATTCCCAAGCCATCAGCATAACGTTTTGCTCCCTGAAGCACACACCAGGAAAGGAACGGTGTTGCGCCTTTCTGATAAAACATGTCGTAACAACAGACGGAAGCATGAATCAACGATGCAGGAATGGCTGGAACATCACCACTAATTCCACTGGACGTCGCATTAATAATCAGATCGAATTCGTAGTTCTCAAGTTCATCCATCCCTGCTGCCTGAACACTGCCGGTATGGGAGAAGATCTGAGCCAGTTCTTCAGCTCGAGATGCGGTACGGTTAACGATAGTAACCGCACAATCCATAGAAAGAAGAGGCAACAATACTCCACGGGATGCACCACCAGCGCCAATAAGCAGAATACGTGTCCCGGGGCGAATAAAAGATAAACGCTCAAGATCGCTTAACAAGCCAATGCCATCGGTGTTATCTCCCAGTAAACGCCCATCCTCCAGACGCTTAAGCGTATTGACCGCCCCGGCAAGTGACGCCCGTTCAGTCAATTCATCGGCTCGCGCAAATGCCTCTTCTTTAAAAGGAACGGTAATATTCGCTCCCTTCCCCCCTTCAGCAAAAAAGGTATTCAGCGTATTCACAAAGTTATTGATTGGCGCCAGTACACGCCCATAGGAATGATCAATCTTCAGCTGTTGAGCAAATTGCTGATGGATTAAAGGCGATTTACTGTGCGCTATCGGATTACCAAAAACAGCATAGGCTTCTTTCATATTACCCCTGTCGAAACTGTTCACCCGTCAAAGCATCACGGATTTCCGAAGGATTCAAACGCCCTCCGGTATCGCCTTCAACAACGGGAAAGTCTACACCGAACTGCGCTCGTACTTCCTCTACCGTTCTGCAAGGGGGTAAACCACTCAAATTAGCACTGGTAGAGACTAACGGTTTGCCATAAGCCTGGCACAATGCAACCACTAGCGGGTGATCCGTGACGCGAACGGCCAGAGAATCAAAACGCCCTGTCAACCAACGAGGGGTGGAAGAACGAGCAGGAAAAACAAAAGTGACCGGGCCTGGCCAGCGAGCAAAAACAGCTTTACGTTGTGTATCGGTAAGCATGCTGTCATCGATATACGGTTTGAGTTGCTCAAAACTAGCCGCAATCAGAATTAAGCCTTTTTCAATTGGCCGTTGTTTCAGCTCCAGTAAGCGGGTAACCGCCATTTCACTGTCAGGATTACAGCCTACGCCGAAAACAGCTTCCGTTGGATAGGCGATGACATTTTCTTGTTTCAGAACTTCTATCGCCGCAGCGATTGTGTCTGTGGGCAGGTTATTATTCACTTTTTATTCCGCCGATATCGGCTTTCCACATTGTTTACTGGCACAGAAGTGTTTCACACCCTGCGCGGTTTTCTTTTCGATGAGGAGCGGATAGTGACACTCAGGACACTCTCCAGCTAAAGGTTTGAAGTTAATGACAAACTGGCACTCCGGATAGCGATCGCAGGAGTAAAACGTTTTGCCATAACGGGAGCGGCGCTGAGCCAAATGGCCCGTCTGGCATTGAGGACAAACAATTGCCGTTTCATCAGGCTTGTCGATAAGTTCGGTATGTTCGCAGGCAGGATAATCACTGCAACCAATAAACATCCCGAATCGTCCTTGCCTCAGCACCAGCTCTGAACCACATACAGGACAAAACTTACCCTCCAGAACTTTGACTATATGTCCGTCCGCAGAAGATTTAAGCGGACGGACATAATCGCATTCTGGATAGTGTGAACAGCCGAGAAACGGACCGTGTTTCCCGGAGCGAATAACCAGTTCGGCCCCGCATTGTGGGCAGGGATCGTTTTTACGCACCGTAAACAGTGCTGATTTAGCCATAACAACTCATACTGAACGAAGATTGATTAATGCAGCATACCTTCATTCACTTCAAAGAGTAATTCTTCCATTTGTTGATATGCATTTTCACAACCTGGAATGTTGAATAAAACCATCAGGATCACCCACTTCAGGTCTTCCAGATCGAACTCTGCCGTATCCAGTGCGAGTACGCGTTCAATCACCATTTCTCGCGTTTCGAGGTTTAGCACCTGAATCTGTTCCAGGAATAACAAGAACCCCCGACAACTCGCATCCAGTCGATCGCACTCTTCTGCAGTATAAATACGCATAGAAAGAGGATCCGATGCAAGCTGCATAGGCTCAGCAAGGCCGTCCTGATAATCAGCAAGTTTTTCCAGCCACAGTAACGCGTTGTAGATGTCTTCACGATCAAAACCAGCGTCGGTAAGATCCCGTTCCAGTTTGTCCTGATCCACACGTAGCTCTGCTTCGTTATGGATATATGTCTCAAACAAATACATTAGTACGTCGAACATGGCTTGCCCTCCTCAATCGGACATAGCCGCCGGGTACAGCTGCGATCCATCCTGCTAACTCCAGTTCGAGTAGCTGAGCCACTACCTCTGGCACAGGTTGGCCGGCACGTTCAGCGACGACGTCAACAGGTGTTACCTCATCTCCTACGTTAGCCAGGAGCTCAGGAAATGGCAATGCCACCTCTTCGTGATCTGGCGAATAAATTGAATTTTCAGGCTCATCTGGCAACCAATGTAACCCGTATTGCAAATTTTCCAGAATATCCTCTGGCATCGTCACAAGTGTCGCCCCCTGCTTAATGAGCCAATGAGGACCTTCGCTACCCGGACTCCCGATTGGCCCGGGCAAGGCAAATACCTCTCGTCCTTGTTCCAGTGCACAACGTGCCGTAACCAGTGAGCCGCTACGCTGTGCAGCTTCAACGACCAGCACTCCTTTACTTAGACCACTGATAATACGATTTCGTTGGGGGAAATTACGCGGTAAAGGAAGCGTGTCCAGAGGGAATTCAGACACCAGCGCACCTCCAGCCTCAACCAGATGTTCAGCGAGACAAACATGCCGCCTTGGATGAATGGTTTCCAATCCATTCCCCAGCACTGCAATACTTGTCCCTTTCATATTCACCGCGGCCTTGTGTGCCACGCCATCAATACCTCGAGCGAGTCCACTGGTGATCGTCACCCCATACGCAGCGAGCTTTTCACAAAAAAAACGCCCCCAACGCTCGCCATACCAGGAGTGCTGCCGATTACCTACGACTGCGACCTGAAATGAATGAAGGCATTCGGGATTTCCAACAACAAAGAGGACTCCTGGATAATCCTCAATAGCGCGAAGTTGCGAAGGATAATGCATGCTGTCGGCAACAATTAAATAGTGATGGGGCAGTTCCAGCCAGCGCAGCGTTTTATCCAGAGTAGACTCTGGAAAGGTTAAGAAACGCTCTGCCTGTCGCTCCGAGAATCCTGCATGTTGAAGTATCGTTTTGTTAATACAGGGCATAGCAATAAGCAAGTGAGCGACGCGAACCATCTCATCACCATACAGCTCACTCACTCGTGTTAAACGTAACCAAATCTCGGTGTGGGTCATCCTTATTCCCCTGCCACAAGCAGCCTTAGCAATCTTTGCGATTGGTCACTGATGCTGTCAATCAGAGGGGGTTTTGTCTAGAATAGAGGTAATAATCTTTCCAACTCCTGAATACAACTCTGGATAACTATGTCAGTTTTGCAAGTGTTACATATTCCGGACGAGCGTCTTCGCAAAGTCGCAAAACCGGTTGAAGAAGTGAATGCAGAAATTCAGCGTATCGTCGATGATATGTTCGAAACGATGTACGCCGAAGAAGGTATCGGTCTGGCGGCAACGCAGGTCGATATTCATCAACGTATTATTGTTATTGATGTCTCTGAAAACCGCGACGAGCGTCTGGTGCTAATTAACCCGGAACTGCTGGAAAAAAACGGTGAGACTGGAATTGAAGAAGGTTGCCTGTCGATCCCGGAACAGCGAGCACTCGTACCACGCGCTGAGACCGTTAAAATTCGTGCGCTCGATCGCGATGGTAAACCTTTTGAACTCGAAGCCGATGGCTTGTTAGCCATCTGTATTCAACATGAAATGGATCACCTGGTCGGTAAACTGTTTATCGATTATCTGTCTCCGTTGAAGCAACAACGTATTCGTCAGAAAGTTGAAAAACTCGACCGTCTGAACGCACGAGCTTAAGGACAAGGATCAACGTGTCAGAATCACTACGTATAATTTTTGCGGGTACACCTGACTTTGCAGCGCGTCATCTCGACGCGTTGCTGTCTTCTGGACATAACGTCGTCGGCGTATTCACCCAACCGGACCGCCCTGCTGGACGCGGCAAAAAGCTGATGCCCAGTCCGGTAAAAGTACTGGCGGAAGAGAAAGGGTTACCTGTTTTTCAACCTGTTTCTCTTCGTCCCCAGGAAAACCAGCAGTTGGTTGCTGACTTACACGCAGACGTAATGGTAGTGGTGGCATATGGCCTGATCCTGCCGAAAGCCGTGCTGGATATGCCGCGTCTGGGGTGCATCAACGTTCACGGTTCTCTGCTTCCGCGCTGGAGAGGCGCTGCCCCTATCCAACGTTCGCTCTGGGCTGGCGATGCTGAAACAGGCGTTACCATTATGCAGATGGATGTTGGTCTTGATACGGGTGATATGTTGCATAAACTCTCCTGCCCAATCACCGCCGACGATACCAGTGCCAGCCTCTATGACAAGCTGGCTAAGCTCGGCCCTCAGGGTCTGCTGCATACGTTGCATCTGCTGGCAACTGGTACCGCAAAACCTGAGGTTCAGGACGAGTCGCTGGTTTGCTATGCTGAGAAGCTCAGTAAAGAAGAGGCACGCGTGGACTGGACGCTCAGCGCCGCACAACTGGAACGCTGCATCCGAGCCTTTAACCCATGGCCAATGAGCTACATCGTCATCGACGAGCAACCGGTCAAAATCTGGCAAGCTACGGTCATCGATAAACCTGCCGGTGCCGAACCAGGGACTATCCTGGAGGCAACCCGTCAGGGCATCCAGATAGCGACAGGCGATGGCATCCTGAATCTCATCTCTTTGCAGCCTGCCGGTAAAAAGGCCATGAGCGCGCAGGATTTGCTTAATTCGCGCCGGGAGTGGTTCGTGCCCGGAAATCGTCTGCTCTGACGGTTCATCTCTTTAAAGCCCGGACTCTCCGGGCATTTTTATTTTTGCGCTTATGAAAAAACATATTAATTTACGCAGTATGGCGGCCCAGGCCGTCGAACAGGTTGTTGAAAAAGGGCAGTCGTTGAGCAATGTGCTACCCGCCATGCAGCAGAAAGTATCCGATAAAGATAAAGCGCTGTTACAGGAGCTTTGCTTTGGCGTGTTACGTACGCTTTCCCAACTAGAGTGGATAATTAAACAGCTGATGGAACGCCCGATGACGGGCAAACAGCGCACAGTTCACTATCTGGTCATGGTTGGCCTCTACCAGTTGTTGTATACCCGTATTCCACCTCATGCAGCGCTTGCCGAGACTGTAGAAGGCGCAGTTGTTATCAAGCGTCCGCAGTTGAAAGGACTAATTAACGGCGTCTTACGCCAGTTTCAACGCCGCCAGGAAGAACTACTCACTGAGTTTGCACACAGCGAGCTACGTTTCTTACATCCGTCCTGGTTAGTGAAGCGTATTAAAAGTGCCTATCCGCAGCAATGGGAAGCTATTCTTGAGGCAAATAACCAGCGTCCACCAATGTGGCTGCGCGTAAATCGCAACCACCACAACCGTGATGCCTGGCTGAGCCTGTTGAATGAAGCGGGCCTGACCGGTTTCCCACATCCGGAATACCCAGATGCCGTGCGGCTGGAAACTCCTGTATCGGTACTGGCTTTACCTGGTTTCGAACAGGGCTGGGTAACGGTCCAGGATGCCTCAGCTCAGGGTTGCATGAGCTATCTGCAACCGCAAAATGGTGAGCAGATCCTTGATTTATGCTGCGCCCCTGGTGGTAAGACAACACATATTCTGGAAGTAGCCCCCGAGGCTAACGTAACAGCAGTGGACGTTGATGAAAAACGTTTGTCACGTGTATACGACAACCTGAAACGCCTTGGCATGAAGGCGACCATTAAGCAGGGTGATGGACGCTACCCGCAACAATGGTGTGGTGAGCAGAAGTTCGATCGTATTTTGCTGGATGCACCTTGTTCAGCGACCGGAGTCATTCGTCGCCATCCCGATATCAAATGGCTGCGCCGTGACCGGGATATTGCCGAACTCGCACAGTTGCAGGCTGAGATCCTTAATGCAACGTGGGCACATCTGAAGCCTGGCGGCACGCTGGTTTATGCGACCTGCTCTATTTTACCGGAAGAGAACCAGCAACAGATTGCAGGCTTCCTGGCCCGTACGCCAGACGCGGTATTAAGCGAAACGGGTACGTCAGAGCAACCCGGACGCCAGAATTTACCGGCTGCGGAAGAAGGTGATGGCTTCTTTTACGCTAAGCTAATCAAAAAGTGATGAGATAATGGGTCGCGACTGATGAAAATTATCATTCTGGGCGCAGGGCAGGTTGGCGGTACGCTGGCTGAGAACCTGGTCGGAGAGAACAACGATATCACGGTAGTCGATACCAACGGTGAGCGTCTACGCAGTCTGCAAGACAAGTTTGATCTCCGTGTAGTACAAGGGCATGGCTCGCATCCCAGAGTACTACGCGAAGCCGGTGCTGATGATGCCGATATGCTGGTTGCGGTGACCAGTTCGGATGAAACCAATATGGTTGCCTGTCAGGTAGCTTATTCACTCTTTAATACACCCAACCGCATCGCACGTATTCGCTCACCAGATTATGTCCGCGATGCGGACAAGCTATTCCATTCCGATGCAGTACCTATTGATCATCTGATTGCACCTGAGCAGTTGGTTATCGATAGCATTTATCGTCTGATTGAATATCCAGGTGCACTACAGGTTGTGAATTTCGCGGAAGGAAAAGTCAGCCTTGCAGTGGTTAAAGCCTACTATGGCGGCCCACTGATCGGGAATGCGTTGTCAACAATGCGCGAACATATGCCGCACATTGATACCCGAGTTGCGGCAATTTTCCGTCATGACCGCCCCATTCGTCCGCAAGGCTCTACTATTGTTGAAGCCGGTGATGAGGTGTTCTTTATTGCTGCCTCACAGCATATTCGTGCTGTAATGAGCGAATTACAGCGTCTGGAGAAACCCTACAAGCGCATTATGTTAGTAGGTGGCGGCAATATCGGTGCCGGTCTGGCGCGTCGACTGGAAAAAGATTACAGCGTCAAGTTGATCGAACGCGATCAACAACGTGCTTCTGAGCTTGCTGAAAAACTGCAGAATACGATCGTCTTTTTTGGTGATGCTTCTGATCAAGAGTTGCTGGCGGAAGAGCACATTGATCAAGTTGATCTATTTATCGCTGTAACCAACGATGATGAAGCGAACATCATGTCGGCAATGCTCGCCAAACGGATGGGAGCCAAAAAAGTAATGGTGCTGATCCAGCGTAAGGCATACGTCGATCTGGTACAGGGCAGCGTAATCGATATTGCAATTTCACCGCAACAGGCAACCATCTCAGCGCTACTGAGCCACGTGCGTAAAGCTGACATCGTCGGTGTTTCTTCGCTGCGTCGTGGTGTCGCAGAAGCCATTGAAGCCGTCGCGCACGGGGATGAAACAACATCCCGGGTGGTGGGTCGCTCAATAGACGAAATCAAACTTCCGCCAGGAACGATTATTGGTGCCGTTGTACGTGGTAATGATGTCATGATCGCTAATGATAACTTGCGTATTGAGCAGGGCGATCACGTTATTATGTTCCTGACAGATAAAAAGTTTATTACCGACGTCGAGCGATTATTCCAGCCAAGTCCTTTCTTTCTGTAATTATTCGGGCGCTAATACAGCGCCCTTTTTATTTCCCTTTATTTATCATGGATTAATAAATTTATCTTTCAGCAATACATAAATGGAAATTACCTAAACATTTGTTAAACTTATAAACGTCAGCTGCATAGGGAGAATAAAATGAGTATTATTAAAGAGTTTCGCGAATTTGCGATGCGCGGGAATGTTGTAGATTTGGCAGTGGGTGTCATTATTGGTGCGGCATTCGGTAAGATTGTTTCATCACTGGTTGCCGATATCATCATGCCGCCACTTGGGTTACTGATTGGTGGGATTGATTTTAAACAGTTTGCGTTAACACTACGCGATGCGCAGGGAGATATCCCGGCAGTTGTGATGCATTACGGTGTGTTTATACAGAATATCTTCGATTTCATCATTGTTGCGTTCGCCATCTTTATGGCTATCAAACTAATTAATAAACTAAACCGTAAAAAAGCTGAAGAGCCTGCTGCACCGCCAGCACCATCGAAAGAAGAAGTATTGCTAAGTGAAATTCGTGATCTGCTGAAAGAACAAAATAATCGTTCTTAAGCTATCACTGAAACAAGAAGGCCAGTGGTAAAAAAGTGATTCACTTCCTTGCCACTGGCCTCCCAGCTCCCCCGATTGCCATGTTTACCTTTACGCAGATAACTGCCTTTCCCTTTCTTATTTTTCTCAACACGCAGTCTGAATAGTGGGTCATGCAGTAATGCCTCAATGGCATTGTCCTTTATCTGCCCCTTCGTATGCTGATAACGACTCATAATTACTCCATATTGTTTGGTTTAACGGCGCGAGTGTATTCTCGTCGGTTCAATAAATCAACAGCCCGACTTTGTACCGCTGGCACCTTGCTCAAGCGCTTCGAGAATAGAGCAATACACACTACTGTGAGCCATACCGCAACATGCATCATTCAATCTCTGTAGTGACCTTTGCATAGTCTGAAGCTCCGCAATACGGGCTTCAACTTCCTTTAATCTTTCCTGAACGATCCCCTTTGATTCCTGGCAGGTATGATGTTCTGGATCTATGCGGATCGACAGAAGTTCACGGATCGACTCCAGAGTAAAACCGAGTTGACGTGCATAGCGGATAAATTTAAGACGTTGAAGATCGCTTTCTGTATAGAGCCGGAATCCACCTTCGGTGCGTACTTCATGCTCCATCATCTGCTGTTTTTCATAGTAGCGGATGGTATCGGGCGTCACTTCCGCCAGTTTTGCTAATTCACCAATACGGTACATGCTCCCTCCGCTAGTCATCATTAATTTTATGTTGAAGTTTATCTGCGTACTCGCCGCGTAAAAACTCGGTACTTAGACCAGCCTGTCGTAGTTTGAGTTCAAGCAGAGAAAGGCGTCGGCTCACTTCCTGATACCGAGGATCATCTTTGCGAATACCAGTGAGGATATCAAGCAGATGTATCGCCTCTCTGCGTTGTTCAATCTCAGGGGGAAGACACCCGGAATTTTTTAATAACCGATATCCGGCTCGAAGTTCTGGCGGAACATGGGAATCATCATCAAGGGTAAGCGGCTCGCCTGTACCAGGCAAATTATCAAACTCACCTTTGGTCTGCGCATCAATAATATGACGCTCTGCCCACTGGTCGAGTAGCCACATACAACACTCCAAAAGATGAACAAAAAGAGTACAGATATTTTAGATAAGTGGGGATGCAACGGATATAAAAAAACCCGCCGGGGCGGGTTTTTTTACGTTACTACAGATTACTCTGCAGCAGCTTCTGCTTTCGACTCAGAGCGATCAACCAGCTCGATGTATGCCATCGGCGCGTTGTCACCTGCACGGAAGCCACACTTCAGAATGCGAGTGTAACCACCGGCGCGGCTCGCGAAACGCGGGCCCAGCTCGTTAAACAGTTTTGCCACGATCTCGTTATCACGAGTACGGGCGAATGCCAGACGACGATTAGCTACGCTATCAGTCTTGGCAAGAGTAATCAGCGGCTCAACTACGCGACGCAGCTCTTTCGCTTTCGGCAGAGTCGTCTTGATGATTTCATGACGAACCAGTGAACCTGCCATATTGCGGAACATAGCCTGGCGATGGCTGCTGTTGCGGTTCAGTTGACGACCACTCTTACGATGGCGCATGACCTTATCCTTCTCAGTAAAACCTTAACCTGTGATCCGGTTACTCGTCAGCGATGCTTGCCGGTGGCCAGTTTTCCAGGCGCATGCCCAGAGACAGTCCACGGGAAGCCAGCACGTCTTTAATCTCAGTAAGAGATTTTTTACCAAGGTTAGGCGTCTTAAGAAGCTCAACCTCAGTACGCTGTACCAGATCACCGATATAGTGGATAGCTTCTGCTTTGAGGCAGTTAGCAGAGCGGACAGTCAATTCCAGATCGTCAACAGGGCGCAGCAGGATCGGATCGAATTCTGGTTTCTCTTCTTTAACTTCTGGCTGACGTACATCACGTAAGTCAACAAAAGCTTCCAGTTGTTCAGCCAGAATGGTTGCCGCACGACGAATCGCCTCTTCAGGATCGATTGTGCCGTTGGTTTCCATTTCGATGACCAGCTTGTCCAGGTCGGTACGCTGTTCTACACGCGCTGCTTCAACATTGTAGGCAATACGCTCTACAGGGCTGTAGCATGCGTCGACCAGCAGACGGCCGATTGGGCGCTCATCTTCTTCCGAATGAATTCGGGTAGAAGCCGGCACATAACCACGACCGCGCTGAACTTTGATACGCATACTAATAGATGCATTCTCATCGGTCAGGTGGCAGATCACGTGCTGTGGCTTGACGATTTCGACATCCCCATCATGGGTAATGTCGGCTGCAGTCACAGGGCCAATGCCAGATTTATTCAAGGTAAGAATAACATCATCTTTACCCTGAACTCTCACCGCCAGCCCTTTCAGGTTGAGCAGGATTTCCAGGATATCTTCCTGAACGCCTTCTTTGGTGCTGTACTCATGTAGTACACCATCAATCTCAACCTCGGTCACCGCACAACCCGGCATCGATGAGAGCAGAATACGGCGCAGTGCGTTACCCAAAGTATGGCCAAAGCCACGCTCTAAAGGCTCAAGGGTCACCTTGGCGTGCGTCGAACTCACTTGCTCGATATCTACCAGGCGCGGTTTTAGAAACTCTGTCACAGAACCCTGCATTGTGTCCTCTCTTTGGTACTAAGCTTTACTTGGAGTAAAGCTCGACGATCAGGTGTTCGTTAATGTCCGCAGACAGATCAGAACGCTCCGGCTTACGCTTGAACGTACCTTCCATCTTGCCAGCATCAACTTCCAGCCAGGTTGGCTTTTCACGCTGCTCAGCCAGCTCCAGAGCGGCTTTCACGCGAGACTGCTTCTTCGCTTTCTCACGAATGCTAACAACGTCATTCGGACTAACCTGATAAGAAGCGATGTTAACAACACGACCGTTTACCATAATTGCTTTATGGCTGACCAGCTGGCGTGCTTCTGCACGAGTGGCACCGAAGCCCATACGGTATACAACGTTGTCCAGACGACCTTCCAGCAGACCCAACAGGTTTTCACCGGTGTTGCCTTTCAGACGCGCTGCTTCTTTGTAGTAGTTACGGAACTGACGCTCCAGCACACCGTAGATACGGCGAACTTTTTGCTTTTCACGCAACTGCACACCATAGTCAGACAGACGCGGTTTACGCGCACCGTGCTGGCCAGGAGCTTGTTCAATTTTACACTTGGTATCGATCGCGCGAACGCCAGACTTAAGGAATAAGTCAGTGCCCTCACGACGGCTCAGCTTGAGCTTAGGACCCAAATATCTTGCCATTTTCTTTCTCCAACAATCCTAGAAACGACAGCGTTATACGCGACGTTTTTTCGGCGGACGACAACCGTTATGAGGGATCGGAGTCACATCAGTAATATTAGTGATGCGGAAACCAGCGGCGTTCAGAGCACGAACAGTAGATTCGCGACCTGGACCCGGTCCTTTGACCATAACTTCCAGATTCTTGATACCGTATTCTTTTACGGCTTCAGCGCAACGCTCTGCTGCAACCTGAGCTGCAAACGGAGTGGATTTGCGAGAACCACGGAAACCGGAACCACCGGCTGTTGCCCAACCCAGTGCGTTACCCTGACGATCAGTAATGGTAACGATGGTGTTGTTAAAAGAAGCATGGATATGAGCCACGCCGTCAGAGACTTGTTTTCTTACACGTTTACGTGCACGAATTGGTGCCTTTGCCATTATTCAATCACCCCGATTATTTCTTGATCGGTTTGCGCGGACCCTTACGGGTACGTGCGTTGGTCTTGGTACGCTGACCGCGAACCGGGAGACCACGACGATGACGCAAACCGCGATAGCAACCAAGGTCCATAAGGCGCTTGATGCTCATGCTAACTTCACGGCGCAGATCACCTTCAACGACAAATTTGGCAACTTCGTCACGCAGCGTGTCGATTTGTTCTTCAGACAGCTCACTGATCTTAACATCTTCAGCGATACCCGCTGCAGCCAGAATGGCCTTGGAACGGGTCTTGCCGACGCCGTAGATCGAAGTTAATGCGATCACAGCATGTTTCTGATCAGGAATGTTAATGCCTGCTATACGGGCCACTATGCACTCCTACTATTTAATATGTACGCACCATGCTGAAAAGCCCGTTTTCAGGATACTCAAATGGAAACGCACAGACATACAAAAGATTGGCTGGCTAATCTAGCCAGCTCAACCCAACTTTGCAAGAAAAATATGCGAATAAATCAGCCTTGGCGCTGTTTATGCTTCGGCTCGGCACTGCAAATCACACGGATGACACCATCACGCTTAACGATTTTGCAGTTACGGCATAATTTCTTGACGGAAGCACGAACTTTCATTTTTACTCTCCGTAACTTCTCGGGCGACCGTTAACGACCGTAGCCTTTCAGGTTCGCCTTCTTCAATGCAGACTCGTACTGACTTGACATCATCAGAGTTTGCACTTGAGCCATAAAGTCCATAATCACGACTACAACGATAAGCAGTGAGGTCCCACCGAAGTAGAACGGTACTTTCATTGCATCACGCATGAACTCCGGGATCAGGCAGATAAAGGTAATGTAAAGCGCACCAACCAAAGTCAGGCGGGTCATTACTTTATCGATATACTTCGCCGTTTGCTCTCCCGGACGAATTCCTGGTACAAATGCACCGGACTTCTTCAGGTTATCTGCTGTTTCACGCGGGTTGAAAACCAACGCCGTGTAGAAGAAACAGAAGAATATGATTGCAGACGCATAGAGTAACACATAAAGCGGTTGCCCAGGCTGCAAATACAGCGAAATTGTTGTCAGCCAGTTCCAACCAGTACCGCCCCCGAACCATGACGCGATGGTAGCCGGGAACAGAATAATACTGGAAGCGAAGATTGCCGGGATTACCCCCGCCATATTCACTTTCAGCGGTAAATGTGTGCTCTGTGCAGCATAGACACGACGACCTTGCTGACGTTTCGCGTAGTTTACCACAATGCGGCGTTGACCACGCTCAACAAATACAACAAAGAACGTCACTGCAAATACTAATACTGCAACCAACAGCAACACGAGGAAGTGCAGGTCGCCTTGACGCGCTTGCTCGATAGTATGGGCAATGGCTGGCGGGAGTCCCGCGACAATACCGGCGAAGATAATGATTGAGATACCGTTCCCGATACCACGTTCAGTAATCTGTTCGCCCAACCACATCAGGAACATTGTTCCTGTAACCAGACTTACAACAGCGGTGAAATAGAATGCAAAGCCTGGATTCATCACCAGGCCCTGCATACCAGGCATATTCGGTAGACCGGTAGCAATACCGATCGACTGGAATATAGCCAGCACCAGAGTACCGTAGCGGGTGTACTGGCTGATCTTACGACGACCAGACTCCCCTTCTTTCTTAATTTCCGCTAACGTTGGGTGAACCACCGTCAGCAGCTGGATAATGATCGACGCCGAAATATACGGCATGATCCCCAGAGCAAAGATAGAAGCACGGCTGAGAGCACCACCAGAGAACATGTTAAACATTTCAATGATGGTGCCTCGCTGTTGCTCAAGCAGTTTGGCAAGTACAGCGGCATCAATACCAGGGATCGGAATGAAAGAGCCAATACGGAACACAATCAGCGCGCCGATTACAAACAGCAGTCTGCGTTTCAGCTCGCCTAAGCCACCTTTGGCACTTTGAAAATCTAATCCCGGTTGTTTAGCCATCTGCTACTTATTCCTCGATTTTACCGCCAGCAGCTTCGATAGCAGCACGAGCGCCTTTAGTAACACGCAGGCCACGAACAGTTACCGGAGTAGTTACTTCACCAGCCAGGATCACTTTCGCGAACTCGATCTGGATACCGATAATGTTAGCTGCTTTCAGCGTATTCAGGTCTACAACACCGCCTTCAACTTTAGCCAGGTCAGACAGACGAACTTCGGCTGTAATCGCTGATTTACGTGAAGTGAAGCCGAATTTCGGCAGACGACGGTACAGAGGCATCTGACCACCTTCGAAACCGCGACGTACGCCACCGCCAGAACGAGACTTCTGACCTTTGTGACCACGACCACCGGTTTTACCGAGGCCAGAACCGATACCACGACCCAGGCGTTTACCCGCCTTTTTGGAGCCTTCGGCCGGAGACAGAGTATTTAAACGCATCTCTTACTCCTCAACTTTAACCATGAAGGAAACCGCGTTGACCATACCACGAACAGCAGGAGTATCCTCGCGCTCTACGGTGTGACCAATACGACGCAGACCCAGGCCAAGCAGCGTTGCCTTATGTTTCGGCAGACGACCGATTGCACTGCGGGTTTGAGTAATTTTAATAGTCTTTGCCATGGTTTATTTCCCCAGAATTTCTTCAACGGATTTACCACGCTTGGCAGCGACCATTTCCGGAGATTTCATATTTTCCAGACCATCGATAGTTGCACGAACCACGTTAATCGGGTTGGTGGAACCATACGCTTTAGCCAGAACGTTACGAACTCCAGCGACTTCCAGAACGGCGCGCATTGCACCACCGGCGATGATACCGGTACCTTCGGAAGCCGGCTGCATGAATACACGAGAACCCGTGTGAGTACCCTTAACCGGGTGCTGCAGGGTGCCGTGGTTCAGCGCGACGTTAATCATATTGCGACGGGCTTTTTCCATCGCTTTCTGGATCGCTGCTGGAACTTCACGCGCTTTACCGTAACCAAAACCAACGCGACCGTTACCATCGCCAACTACAGTCAGAGCTGTGAAGGAGAAAATACGGCCACCTTTAACGGTTTTAGATACGCGGTTTACCGCGATCAGCTTTTCCTGCAGTTCGCCAGCTTGTTTTTCGATGTGAGCCATCTTACACCTCTACCTTAGAACTGAAGGCCAGCTTCACGGGCAGCATCTGCCAGTGCCTGGACACGACCATGATATTGGAACCCGGAACGGTCAAAGGACACATCTTTGATGCCTTTTTCCAGAGCGCGTTCGGCGACAGCTTTACCCACAGCTGCTGCAGCGTCTTTGTTACCGGTGTACTTCAGTTGTTCAGCGATAGCTTTTTCTACAGTAGAAGCAGCTACCAGAACTTCAGAACCGTTCGGTGCAATTACCTGTGCGTAAATATGACGCGGGGTACGATGTACCACCAGGCGAGTTGCGCCCAGCTCTTTGAGCTTGCGGCGTGCGCGGGTCGCACGACGGATACGAGCAGATTTCTTATCCATAGTGTTACCTTACTTCTTCTTAGCCTCTTTGGTACGCACGACTTCGTCGGCGTAACGAACACCCTTGCCTTTGTAAGGCTCAGGACGACGGTAGGCGCGCAGATCTGCTGCAACCTGACCGATCAGCTGTTTATCAGCGCCTTTCAGCACGATTTCAGTCTGAGACGGACATTCTGCAGTAATCCCTGCCGGCAGCTCATGATCAACTGGATGAGAGAAACCTAATGCCAGGTTTACTACATTCCCTTTGACCGCTGCACGATAACCTACACCAACCAGCTGCAGCTTCTTAGTGAAGCCTTCGGTAACACCGACAACCATTGAGTTCAGCAGGGCACGCGCGGTACCAGCCTGAGCCCATCCATCTGCGTAACCATCACGCGGACCGAAGGTCAGTGCATTATCTGCATGATTAACTTCAACAGCATCGTTGAGAGTACGAGTCAGCTCGCCGTTTTTACCTTTGATCGTAATAACCTGACCGTTGATTTTTACATCAACGCCGGCAGGAATAACGACCGGTGCTTTAGCAACACGAGACATTTTTTCCTCCGATTAGGCTACGTAGCAGATAATTTCGCCACCAAGACCAGCCTGGCGCGCTGCACGATCAGTCATAACACCTTTAGAGGTAGAAACAACTGCGATACCCATGCCAGCCATAACTTTTGGCAGCTCGTCTTTACGCTTATAAATGCGCAGACCTGGGCGACTGACACGCTGAATGCTTTCTACAACAGCTTTACCCTGGAAATACTTAAGAGTAAGTTCCAGTTCCGGCTTGGTGTCGCCTTCAACTTTAAAATCTTCAATAAAACCTTCTTCCTTCAGCACGTTGGCAATTGCCACTTTCAGCTTGGAGGAAGGCATGGTGACCGCAGCTTTATTCGCGGCCTGACCGTTACGGATACGGGTCAGCATATCCGCGATCGGATCTTGCATGCTCATCTGTCTTTACTCCCGTGATTCAATTGGTGACAATTACCAGCTAGCCTTTTTCAGACCCGGAATTTCACCGCGCATAGCGGCTTCACGGACCTTAATACGGCTCAACCCGAACTTCCGCAGGAAAGCGTGCGGACGACCAGTTTGACGGCAGCGGTTACGCTGACGAGACGGGCTGGAATCACGCGGCAGAGACTGCAGCTTCAGAACTGCGTTCCAACGATCTTCGTCGGTCGCGTTCACATCAGAGATGATAGCTTTCAGTTCAGCGCGTTTTGCGAAGTACTTATCAGCTAAAGCTACGCGCTTTACTTCGCGTGCTTTCATTGATTGCTTAGCCATTCAGTAACCCTACCTTACTTGCGGAACGGGAAGTCAAAGGCAGCCAGCAGAGCACGGCCTTCTTCATCAGATTTCGCAGTAGTGGTAATGGTAATATCCAAACCACGCACGCGGTCGACTTTATCGTAGTCGATTTCTGGGAAGATGATCTGCTCACGGACACCCATGCTGTAGTTACCACGACCGTCGAAAGACTTAGCGGACAAGCCACGGAAGTCACGGATACGTGGAACAGCAATAGTGATCAGGCGCTCAAAGAACTCCCACATGCGTTCGCCACGCAGAGTTACTTTACAGCCGATCGGATAGCCCTGACGGATTTTGAAGCCTGCAACAGATTTGCGTGCTTTGGTGATCAGCGGTTTTTGACCGGAGATTGCTGTCAGGTCAGCTGCTGCGTTATCCAGCAGTTTCTTGTCAGCGATCGCTTCACCAACACCCATGTTCAGGGTGATCTTCTCGACCCGAGGGACTTGCATGACAGAATTGTAGTTAAACTCAGTCATGAGTTTAGCGACTACTTCGTCTTTGTAGTAATCATGCAGTTTCGCCATCGTACTACTCCAAATTACTTGATAGTTTCGCTATTAGATTTAAAGAAACGGACTTTTTTGCCGTCTTCGAATCTAAAGCCTACACGGTCAGCCTTGCCGGTTGCCGCGTTGAAGATAGCAAGGTTAGAGATCTGAATAGCTGCTTCTTTCTCTACGATGCCGCCTGGTTGGTTCAGGGCCGGAACCGGCTTCTGATGTTTCTTAACCAGGTTGATACCTTCAACAATGACCTTGCCGGAAGACAGGACATTTTTCACTTTACCGCGTTTACCTTTATCTTTACCGGTTAACACGATAACTTCGTCATCACGACGGATCTTCGCTGCCATGATTCGCTCCTTAGAGTACTTCTGGTGCCAGAGAGATAATTTTCATGAACTTCTCGTTACGAAGTTCACGAGTTACCGGCCCAAAAATACGCGTACCGATAGGTTGCTCGCTGTTATTGTTTAAAATAACGCATGCATTACCATCGAAGCGAATGACAGAACCGTCCGGGCGACGAACACCCTTCTTGGTGCGCACCACTACCGCCTTCAGCACATCACCTTTTTTGACCTTACCACGCGGAATTGCTTCTTTGATGGTGATCTTGATGATGTCGCCTACGCCTGCGTAGCGACGGTGCGAGCCACCCAGAACCTTGATACACATTACGCGACGTGCACCGGAGTTGTCGGCGACGTTCAGCATAGTCTGTTCTTGGATCATTTTAGTGCTCCGCTAATGTCAACTACTACTGAGACCCGAAAATCAGGTCGTTAAAAAAGCCCCATATCGGGGGCGCGGCATTATAACACCGCTTAAACGATATGGGTAGAAAAAATAAACGGCTCATCGCTGAGCCGTTTATTCGTTGAGAATGCCTACTGTATTACAGAACAGCTTTCTCTACAACGCGAACCAGCGTCCAGGACTTAGTCTTGGACAGCGGACGGCATTCGCGGATTTCAACCACGTCACCAGTACCGCATTCGTTGTTCTCGTCATGTACGTGCAGTTTGGTCGTACGCTTAATGAATTTACCGTAGATCGGGTGTTTCACAAAACGTTCGATAGCAACAACAATGGATTTCTCCATTTTGTCGCTAACAACGCGACCTTGCAGAGTACGGATTTTATCGGTCATTACGCACCCGCCTTCTCAGTCAGTAAAGTCTTAACGCGTGCGACATCACGACGCACTTGCTTCAACAGGTGAGACTGTTGCAGCTGGCCACTTGCAGCCTGCATACGCAGGTTGAACTGCTCACGCAGCAGATTCAGCAGCTCGGTGTTCAGCTCTTCAACACTCTTCTCACGCAGCTCTTTTGCTTTCATTACATCACCGTCTTAGTTACAAAGGTGGTTTTAATCGGCAGTTTCGCTGCTGCCAGCTTGAATGCTTCACGGGCCAGCTCTTCCGGTACGCCGTCCATTTCATACAGGACTTTACCCGGCTGAATCAAGGCAACCCAATACTCCACGTTACCTTTACCTTTACCCATACGCACTGCCAGCGGCTTTTCAGTGATCGGTTTGTCCGGGAATACACGGATCCAGATCTTACCTTGACGCTTAACTGCACGGGTCATAGCACGACGTGCTGCTTCGATCTGACGGGCAGTCAGACGACCACGGCCAACAGCTTTCAGACCGAAGCTGCCGAAGCTAACATCCGTACCCTGCGCCAGACCGCGGTTACGGCCTTTGTGCATTTTACGGAATTTTGTACGCTTTGGTTGTAACATCAGCGACGCTCCTTATTTACGGCCTTTACGCTGCTGCTTTTTAGGTTGAGCAGCCGGTTTTTCCGGTTGTTCAACAGCAGCCATACCACCCAGGATCTCGCCTTTGAAGATCCACACTTTAACGCCGATTACACCGTAAGTGGTGTGCGCTTCAGAGGTGTTGTAGTCGATGTCAGCACGCAGAGTGTGCAGAGGTACGCGACCTTCGCGGTACCATTCGGTACGTGCGATTTCCGCGCCGCCCAGACGGCCGCTAACTTCAACTTTAATACCTTTAGCGCCCAGACGCATTGCGTTCTGTACAGCACGCTTCATAGCACGACGGAACATAACACGACGTTCCAGCTGAGAAGTGATGCTGTCAGCAACCAATTTTGCGTCCAGTTCAGGTTTACGCACTTCGGCGATATTGATCTGAGCAGGAACGCCAGCAATATCCGCTACGACTTTGCGCAGTTTTTCTACGTCTTCGCCTTTCTTACCGATAACGATACCCGGACGAGCGGTGTGAATGGTCACACGGATGCTCTTAGCCGGACGCTCGATCACGATACGAGATACAGACGCTTTCGCCAGTTCCTTAGTCAGGTACTGACGTACTTTAAAATCGCTGTCCAGGTTGTCAGCGAATTCTTTGGTGTTCGCAAACCAGGTTGAGTTCCATGGTTTTACAATACCCAGGCGAATACCATTAGGATGTACTTTCTGACCCATTGCTAGTCTCCAGAGTCTCAGCGATCGGACACAACCACAGTAATGTGGCTGGTGCGCTTCAGGATGCGATCTGCACGACCTTTTGCACGCGGCATAATGCGCTTCATGCTCGGGCCTTCGTCTACGAAAATTTTCGTAACTTTCAGATCGTCAATGTCAGCGCCATCGTTGTGTTCAGCGTTAGCAATGGCAGATTCCAGGACTTTCTTAACCAGTACAGCCGCTTTCTTATTGGTGTAGGTCAGAATATCCAGAGCCTGCGACACTTTCTTACCGCGAATCAGGTCTGCAACAAGGCGAACCTTCTGAGCAGAAGAACGAGCATGGCGATGTTGAGCTAAAGTTTCCATCTCTTCCTCCTACCTTATTTCTTCTTCGCTTTTTTATCAGCAGCGTGGCCGCGATAAGTACGAGTCGGTGCGAATTCACCCAGTTTGTGACCGACCATTTCGTCGGAAACAAATACCGGAACGTGCTGACGACCATTATGGACAGCGATGGTCAAACCGATCATGTTAGGAAAGATCGTTGAACGACGGGACCAAGTGCGCAGGGGCTTCTTGTCTCCGCTTTCCACCGCTTTCTCTACCTTCTTCAGCAAGTGCAGGTCAATAAAAGGACCTTTCTTGAGAGAACGTGGCATGGCTTATCCTCTAAAATTATTTGCTACGGCGACGTACGATGAATTTATCAGTACGCTTGTTGCTGCGGGTCTTCTTACCTTTGGTCTGAACGCCCCACGGAGTTACCGGGTGCTTACCAAAGTTACGACCTTCACCACCACCATGTGGGTGGTCGACTGGGTTCATCGCAGTACCGCGAACGGTAGGACGAACACCACGCCAGCGTGCAGCACCTGCTTTACCCAGAACGCGCAGCATATGCTCAGCATTGCCAACTTCGCCCAGAGTTGCACGGCAGTCTGCTTCGACTTTACGCATTTCACCAGAACGCAGACGCAGGGTGACATAAGCACCATCACGAGCAACGATCTGAACGTAAGTACCAGCGGAACGAGCCAGCTGACCGCCTTTACCTGGTTTCATTTCTACGTTATGAACGGTAGAACCAACCGGGATATTGCGCATCGGCAGGGTGTTACCTGCTTTGATTGCAGCATCAACGCCAGACTGAATCTGGTCGCCAGCTTTCAGGCCTTTAGGGGCCAGGATGTAACGGCGTTCACCGTCTTTGTACAGAACCAGCGCGATGTTCGCGGAACGGTTCGGATCGTACTCAAGACGTTCAACAACTGCCGGGATACCGTCTTTGTTGCGTTTGAAGTCAACGATACGATAAGCCTGCTTGTGACCACCACCGATGTGACGAGTGGTGATACGGCCATTGTTGTTACGACCACCGGATTTGCTGTTTTTTTCAACCAGCGGAGCAAAAGGTTTGCCCTTGTGCAGCTCTGGGTTGACCACTTTAACGACGTGGCGACGACCCGGAGATGTCGGTTTACATTTAACAACTGCCATTGTATTACTCCTCCGACTTACTCAGCGCCGCCGACGAAGTCCAGATTCTGGCCTTCCTTCAGGGTGACGTAAGCTTTTTTCCAGTCGCTACGACGACCGATACGCTGTCCGTGACGTTTAACTTTCCCTTTAACTACCAGGGTGTTAACGACTTCGACTTCGACTTCAAACAGTTTCTGCACAGCAGCTTTGATTTCTGCTTTGGTCGCGTCTTTAGCAACTTTGAGAACGATGGTATTAGTTTTTTCCATCGCAGTAGACGCTTTTTCAGAAACGTGCGGTGCGCGCAGCACCTTCAGCAGACGTTCTTCACGAATCATGCCAGCATCTCCTCAACTTGCTTAACAGCATCAGCAGTCATTACGACTTTGTCGAAGGCGATCAGGCTAACCGGGTCGATACCAGTTGCATCGCGTACGTCAACCTTGTGCAGGTTGCGCGCAGCCAGGAACAGGTTTTCGTCCAGCTCACCGGTGATGATCAGCACATCTTCCAGAGCCATGTCTTTCAGTTTCTGTGCCAGCAGCTTAGTTTTAGGCGCTTCTACAGAGAATGATTCGACAACGATCAGACGATCCTGACGTACCAGTTCGGACAGAATGCTTTTCAGCGCGCCGCGGTACATCTTTTTGTTAACTTTTTGACTGTGGTCCTGCGGGCGAGCAGCGAAGGTCACGCCACCAGAACGCCAGATCGGGCTCTTGATAGAACCTGAACGCGCACGGCCGGTACCTTTCTGGCGCCACGGCTTTTTGCCTGAACCAGTTACTTCAGCACGAGTCTTCTGAGCACGAGTACCCTGACGAGCACCAGCTGCATAAGCAACAACAACCTGGTGAACCAGCGCTTCGTTGAAATCACGACCGAAGGTAGTTTCGGAAACAGTCAGCGCGCTCTGCGCGTCTTTCAATACTAATTCCATTGCTATCCCCTTACGCCTTCACAGCTGGTTTAACGATCAGGTCGCAACCGGTCGCACCCGGAACACCACCTTTAACCAGCAGCAGGTTGCGCTCAGCGTCAACACGTACTACGTCCAGGCTCTGAACGGTTACACGCTCGTTGCCCAGCTGACCTGCCATTTTCTTGCCTTTGAACACTTTGCCCGGAGTCTGGTTCTGACCGATAGAACCCGGAACGCGGTGAGACAAGGAGTTACCGTGCGTAGCGTCCTGGGTACGGAAGTTCCAGCGCTTAACGGTACCAGCGAAACCTTTACCTTTAGAGGTACCGGTTACGTCAACTTTTTTAACGTCAGCAAACAGTTCAACGCTAATGCTCTGACCTACGGTGAATTCTTCACCATCCGCCAGACGGAACTCCCACAGGCCGCGGCCAGCTTCAACGCCAGCTTTAGCAAAGTGACCAGCTTCCGGCTTGGTTACACGGTTAGCTTTTTTAGCACCAGTGGTAACCTGAATAGCGCGGTAGCCGTCGTTAGCCAGGTCTTTAACCTGAGTAACGCGGTTTGCTTCAACTTCGATTACGGTTACTGGGATAGATACGCCATCTTCAGTGAAGATGCGGGTCATTCCCACTTTTTTACCGACTAAACCAATCATTGTATCAACCTCTCAATCGCTCGATGACCTGATTAACCCAGGCTGATCTGCACGTCTACACCGGCAGCCAGATCCAGACGCATCAGAGCATCAACGGTTTTCTCAGTTGGCTCAACGATGTCAACCAGACGCTTGTGAGTGCGAATCTCGTACTGATCACGCGCGTCTTTGTTAACGTGCGGAGAGATCAGAACGGTAAAGCGCTCTTTGCGGGTCGGCAGCGGGATCGGACCACGGACTTGCGCACCAGTGCGCTTAGCAGTCTCGACGATTTCCGCGGTTGATTGATCGATCAGACGATGATCAAACGCTTTCAGGCGGATACGGATTCTTTGGTTCTGCATGAGACCAGAGCTCCAATTATTTTATAGACGAAATAGTTACTCCTCAAACCCATTACGATTGATGGGAGAGTGTAACCGTTCTTACAGAGTTCCCCAATCGGGAACATTGTCAGATAGTCAAATCGACTATCAGTGGTTCAGATTGAACCAGCCGTCAATTAAGACAAGCCCGCGCATTATACGTAAATCTCAGCCTTACGCAAGTGCCGTGTAGAAATTAATCACCCGACCTGTAATGCGAGCACCATTCCAGGCAGATTGTAGAAACTTGCGCATGCATATTTTTACTGGAAGCAGGCAACCGTTATAGCTATTCGGATCTTGTATGGACGCCACATTTACTGGAGGGTTATCTCTTTAGCGATGAGAATTCGAGCATGTACATCAACCTCCTCTTCCTGTTTACCTACACGTCCTTATGCGGGCTTCTTTGGATACAGGATTTACGCACCGGTTTATTGCCAGACAAGTTTACCTGCCCTCTTCTATGGAGTGGTCTTATTTATCATCAATGCTGTAAACCGGCTGAATTATCTGATGCAGTTTGGGGGGCCGCGGTGGGATATAGCGTGTTTTCACTTCTCTATTGGAGCTACCGGCTGGTAAGACGACAGGAAGGACTAGGCTATGGTGATGTAAAATTTCTCGCAGCACTTGGTGCGTGGCATCGTTGGGAATCATTACCGCTGTTGGTCTTCACTGCTGCCTGTCTGGCCTGTTGCATCATTGGGATTAGGAGCGTTACGGATGGAAGAAAGGTACTAAAAAACCCGCTGCCTTTTGGGCCATATCTGGCGGCGGCGGGTTTTATTATTGGCTGGGTAAATCTGATGCAGGGCGATTAGTCACTGACTTTAATCTGTGATTGCAGATAATTTTGCAAGCCAAGTTTTGAAATCAAATCCAGCTCCGTTTCGAGCCAGTCAATATGCCCTTCTTCTTCAGTAAGGATTTCTATCATCATATCCCGGCTGACGTAGTCATGAACGCTATCGGCATAGGCAATGGCTTCACGCAAATCTTTCGCGCCATCAAGTTCAAGTCGAAGATCTGACTGCAGCATCTCCTCAACATCTTCACCAATCCCTAACTTACCCAGATCCTGTAAGTTTGGCAGCCCTTCTAAGAATAAAATACGCTCGATATATTTATCGGCGTGTTTCATCTCATCAATAGATTCATGATACTCAACATCATTGAGGCGAGTCAGTCCCCAGTTTTTAAACATACGGGCATGGAGAAAATACTGGTTGATTGCGACAAGCTCATTTCCCAATAGTTTATTGAGATAATTTATGATTTTAACATCACCTTTCATTTTATAGTCCCTCCGCTTCCACTCTTAGAGCGTAGATGGGGCTACAGGGATGTCAAAAAAAAGAGTGTGACTTAGGCGATCTCTTTAAATTCTGGTATTTGAGTTAATTCATCCTGCATCACTTCACGCGCAGCCCGAATACACTTACCGCATTGATTTCCAACAGGAATAAATTTACGTAATTGCTGAAAGGACTGAGGATGAAACTGGCGAACAGCCTGACGAATTTTTTTATCACTTATCGCATTACACAAACAAACGTACATGATCGCTCCCGTTCAATTTCTGTGCAAAGTGTAAATGAGAATAGTTATGATTACAATAGCACAATTATGTTTGCACGCCGGTTGGGTTAGCGAAAAATGCGAATAAATATTACAGCGAATGAATTGCAGGCAGCAAAAAGGGCGCCGAAGCGCCCTTTTTAAGCTCAAAACTAATTAATCAATAATTAGCTCATTACTTTAGCAACAACGCCCGCGCCAACGGTACGGCCGCCTTCACGGATTGCGAAACGCAGACCGTCGTCCATCGCGATCGGGTGGATCAGGGTAACAACCATTTTGATGTTGTCGCCCGGCATTACCATCTCTA
>NZ_CAMSEL010000035.1:0-22125 GCF_947057495.1 Citrobacter sp. Marseille-Q5395
GCGGATCTTCTGCCTCAGCAACTTTACTGGTTCAGTAAAGGACAACAGCACGATAAGGCAACCAGTCACAATATCGCTGACTGCATTGAATGCGGAGCCTGTGCCTGGGTTTGTCCAAGCAATATTCCGCTGGTGCAATATTTCCGCCAGGAAAAAGCTGAGCTTTATGCCATTAGTCAGGAAGAAAAACGCGCCGCTGAAGCAAAAGCACGCTTTGAAGCCAGACAAGCGCGACTGGAACGTGAAAAAGCGGCTCGTCTTGAACGCCACAAAAGCGCGGCGGTACAACCTGCCGCAAAAGATCATGATGCCATTGCCGCCGCACTTGCCCGCGTAAAAGAAAAGCAGGCGCAGGCAATGCAGCCGGTGGTGATCAAGGCTGGCGAAAAACCCGACAACAGCGCCGCCATTGCCGCCCGTGAGGCGCGCAAAGCACAGGCACGAGCTAAACAGGCGGAAAACTCACTGTCTGAAGAGAGCGGTACGGCGACTGATCCGCGCAAAGCTGCCGTCGAAGCCGCGATTGCCCGGGCTAAAGCACGCAAACTTGAACAGCAGACGGACGCTGAAACGGCCGAACCGGTAGATCCGCGCAAAGCTGCTGTCGAAGCCGCGATTGCCCGGGCTAAAGCACGCAAACTTGAACAGCAGACGGACGCTGAAACGGCCGAACCGGTAGATCCGCGCAAAGCCGCTGTCGAAGCCGCGATTGCCCGGGCTAAAGCACGCAAACTTGAGCAGCAGACCGTCGCTGAAACGGCCGAACCGGTAGATCCACGCAAAGCCGCTGTCGCGGCCGCTATTGCACGCGCGCAGGCTAAAAAAGCCGCACAGCAGCAGGTTGTTAACGAGGAATAAATGGTATTCAGAATAGCAAGCTCCCCTTATACCCATAATCAGCGCCAGACATCACGCATTATGCTGCTGGTGTTAATTGCCGCATTACCGGGTATTGCCGCTCAGTTATGGTTCTTTGGTTGGGGAACGTTATTGCAGATAGTTCTCGCCTCTGCCAGCGCTATCGCCGCCGAAGCCAGCGTGCTAAAACTGCGTAAACAGCCCGTCGTCGCAATCCTGAAAGACAACTCCGCGTTGCTGACTGGATTGCTGCTTGCCGTCAGTATTCCGCCGCTTGCTCCATGGTGGATGGTGGTATTAGGTACTGTATTCGCGGTCATCATTGCCAAACAATTGTATGGCGGTCTCGGGCAGAATCCATTTAACCCCGCAATGATAGGCTATGTCGTCCTGCTTATTTCATTCCCGGTGCAGATGACCAGCTGGTTGCCACCGCATGAAATTGCGGCTACGGTGCCGGGTTTCTTTGATGCCCTGAACGTAATCTTTACCGGACATACCGTGGGCGGCAGTGATATGAACACTCTACGCATGGGGATCGATGGCATCAGTCAGGCCACACCGCTGGATACGTTCAAAACATCGTTACACGCAGGACACTCCGTTGAACAAGTCATGCAGTATCCTATTTACAGCGGAATGCTCGCAGGCGCTGGCTGGCAGTGGGTGAACCTGGCCTGGCTGGCTGGCGGTGTAGTGTTATTGTGGCAAAAAGCAATTCGCTGGCATATCCCGGTCAGTTTTCTGCTATCGCTCGCCATCTGTGCGACGTTAGGCTGGTTTTTCTCCCCGGATTCACTGGCTTCACCACAGTTGCACCTGCTCTCAGGTGCAACTATGCTCGGCGCATTCTTTATTCTTACCGATCCCGTTACGGCATCAACAACTAACCGTGGTCGCCTGATTTTTGGCGCGCTTGCAGGTCTGTTAGTGTGGCTGATTCGCAGTTTTGGTGGGTATCCTGATGGCGTGGCCTTTGCCGTATTGCTGGCAAATATCACTGTTCCCCTGATTGATTATTACACCCGCCCTCGCGTGTACGGACATCGCTAAGGACAACATATGCTGAAAACGATTCGTAAACACGGTATCACTCTGGCACTGTTTGCTGCGGGCTCTACGGGGTTAACGGCAGCCATTAATCAGTTAACCAAGTCCACCATTGATGAACAGGCCGCACTGCAGCAAAAGGCGCTGTTCGATCAGGTTTTGCCTGGAGATCGCTACAATAATAATCTGCCTGAAAGCTGCTATCTGGTTAATGCACCGGCGTTGGGTAAAGGAACACACCACGTTTATATTGCCCGTCAGGATGACCGTCCGGTAGCGGCAATTCTGGAAGCTACCGCACCTGATGGATACTCTGGCGCTATTCAGTTGCTGGTCGGCGTCGATTTCAATGGTACCGTACTGGGTTCGCGCGTAACGGAACATCATGAAACGCCGGGGCTGGGTGATAAAATAGAGCTGCGTCTGTCCGACTGGATAACCCATTTTAGTGGCAAAAAAATCAGCACTGAAAATGACCCACACTGGGCGGTTAAAAAAGACGGTGGTGACTTTGACCAGTTCACTGGCGCGACCATCACCCCGCGTGCGGTAGTTAATGCAGTTAAACGCGCTGGTCTGTACGCGCAAACGCTGCCTGCGCAGCTTCCTCAACTTACCGCCTGTGGAGAATAAACCATGAGCGAAATTAAAGACGTCATTGTTCAGGGGCTATGGAAAAATAACTCCGCCCTGGTGCAGTTACTCGGCATGTGCCCACTGTTAGCGGTGACCTCTACCGCCACCAACGCCCTGGGTCTGGGGCTTGCTACAACACTGGTACTGACGCTGACTAACCTGACTATCTCAGCCCTGCGCCGCTGGACACCGCCTGAAATTCGTATCCCGATTTATGTCATGATCATCGCCTCAGTGGTGAGTGCGGTGCAGATGCTTATCAACGCATATGCCTTTGGTTTGTATCAGTCCCTGGGGATCTTCATTCCCTTAATTGTGACCAACTGTATTGTGGTTGGCCGTGCAGAAGCGTTTGCCGCTAAAAAAGGCCCCGCTTTATCCGCGCTCGATGGTTTTTCCATCGGCATGGGAGCAACCGGCGCGATGTTTGTCCTCGGATCACTGCGTGAAATCATAGGTAACGGGACATTGTTTGATGGCGCAGACGGCCTGCTGGGTAGCTGGGCCAAAGTGCTGCGCGTCGAGATTTTCCATACGGATACGCCGTTCCTGTTGGCCATGCTACCGCCGGGAGCGTTCATTGGTCTGGGACTGATGCTGGCAGTTAAATATCTTATTGATGAAAGAATGAAAAAGCGTCGTGCTGAGGCTGCAGTGACGGACAGTCCGGCAGGCGAGACAGGGAATGTGTAATGAACAAAGCGAAACGGCTGGAAATACTCACACGTCTGCGTGACAACAACCCGCATCCAACAACCGAGCTCAATTTTACCTCGCCGTTTGAGTTGCTGATTTCCGTTTTACTGTCGGCGCAGGCCACCGATGTCAGCGTCAATAAAGCCACTGCAAAGCTCTATCCCGTCGCCAATACCCCTGCCGCGATGCTGGATCTCGGTGTCGAAGGGGTTAAGTCGTATATTAAAACGATAGGCTTGTTTAACAGCAAAGCAGAAAACGTAATTAAAACCTGCCGTATTCTGCTGGAACAACATCATGGCGAAGTACCTGAAGATCGGGCTGCACTGGAAGCACTGCCCGGTGTCGGGCGCAAGACAGCGAATGTGGTGCTAAACACCGCCTTTGGTTGGCCTACCATAGCCGTCGACACCCATATTTTTCGAGTGTGTAATCGAACGCAATTCGCGCCGGGTAAAAACGTTGAGCAGGTAGAAGAAAAACTGCTGAAAGTTGTTCCCAGTGAATTTAAAGTCGATTGCCATCACTGGTTAATTCTTCATGGTCGCTACACCTGCATTGCCAGGAAACCTCGTTGTGGCTCTTGTATCATCGAAGACCTCTGCGAATTCAAAGAGAAAGTCGATATCTGATAATGTTGGGGGCAAGAACCCTTGCCCACTTCCATAACGATTAGTTATGCACTTCTTAATCTCTCATTTCCCGTCAATGATGCCATAGTCGCGGGCATATCTGATGTAATATTCTTGTGAATTAACACCTGAGCAGGTTAATCGTTTTTTTAGTAATAGAAATTTCTATCCATCCGTGATCAAGATCACCCTGATAACACAATGTAAAATATTTTTTATTTTGTAGTTAAAATGACAAGCAAATGATCTGACCCCGTCAATTCGATACAAAACATTACACTGGCTATTTTTAAGATAATGGCCTATATCACTGGATTCAACCTTGAATAGCAGAACATATCGCCACATTGCGGTTTCTGCCCCTATCTGACAGTGTAAAAATCTGCCATTTTTCAATTGAAGAAATTTAACGCTAGATAACATTTATTAGCCTGGATGATTTCACCAGTTCAGATATATGTAACAGATTATTACAAACCCCTTGTCTGAATGGTCAAGATAGTGAACATTACTTGCCGTTTCCCCTCCCACTATAACAATCGGACGGATGAACTTGACTCATCACGTACCTGAACACCCCCGTTGATATGGGATGTAAAAAAAGAGGTAAAAGTGTCTACTGCAAACAATAAACCAACTGAAAGCGTCAGTTTAAACGCCTTCAAACAACCAAAAGCGTTCTATCTCATTTTCTCGATTGAGCTGTGGGAACGTTTTGGCTATTACGGCCTGCAAGGAATTATGGCCGTCTACCTGGTGAAGCAACTGGGTATGTCAGAAGCGGATTCCATCACCCTTTTCTCATCCTTTAGCGCCCTGGTTTATGGTCTTGTTGCCATTGGCGGCTGGTTAGGTGACAAGGTTCTGGGAACGAAGCGTGTCATCATGCTGGGTGCTATTGTCCTGGCCATCGGTTATGCACTGGTTGCATGGTCTGGTCACGATGCGGGTATCGTTTATATGGGCATGGCGGCCATCGCGGTCGGTAACGGTCTGTTCAAAGCAAACCCATCATCCCTGCTGTCTACCTGCTATGCAAAAGATGACCCGCGTCTTGATGGTGCATTTACCATGTACTATATGTCCGTCAACATCGGTTCATTCTTCTCTATGCTGGCAACTCCATGGCTGGCTGCACGTTACGGCTGGAGCACCGCGTTCGCACTGAGCGTCGTTGGTATGCTGATCACCGTCGTGAACTTCGCATTCTGCCAGCGTTGGGTCAAACAGTACGGTTCTAAACCGGACTTCGAGCCAATCAACTACCGTAACCTGCTGCTGACAATTGGTGGCGTTGTAGTTCTGATCGCTATCGCGACATGGCTGCTGCACAACCAGGGTATCGCACGTATGGTTCTGGGCGTTATCGCTATGGGCATCGTGGTTATCTTCGGTAAAGAAGCGTTCTCTATGCACGGTGCTGCGCGTCGTAAAATGATCGTCGCTTTTATTCTGATGCTGGAAGCGATTATCTTCTTCGTGCTTTACAGCCAGATGCCGACGTCACTGAACTTCTTTGCGATTCGTAACGTTGAACACTCTATTCTGGGCATCGCTTTCGAACCTGAGCAGTACCAGGCACTGAACCCATTCTGGATCATCATTGGCAGCCCAATCCTTGCCGCCATCTATAACAAGATGGGTGACACCCTGCCGATGCCAACCAAGTTTGCTATTGGTATGGTTCTGTGTTCTGGCGCGTTCCTGATCCTGCCGCTGGGTGCGAAATTCGCAACTGATGCGGGCATCGTTTCCGTTAACTGGCTGATCATCTGCTACGGTCTGCAAAGTATCGGTGAACTGATGATCTCTGGTCTGGGTCTGGCGATGGTTGCACAGCTGGTTCCGCAGCGCCTGATGGGCTTTATCATGGGTAGCTGGTTCCTGACTACCGCAGGCGCCAACATTATTGGTGGCTACGTTGCTAACATGATGGCAGTTCCAGAAAACGTTACTGACCCGCTGATGTCTCTTGAAGTATACGGACGTGTGTTCCTGCAGATTGGTATTGCTACAGCGGTTATTGCTGTTCTGATGCTGCTGACAGCACCGAAACTGAACCGTATGACTCAGGACGACGATGTAAGCGAGAAAGCCTCTAAGGCCGCAACAGCGTAATTCTCAGGGAAACTTATCTTAAGGCCGCTAACTTTATGTTAGCGGCTTTTTTTTTGTCTGAGGTAGCACTACCATACGATATACCTCAGCCAAAAGGAGTTACCGATGAAACTGTTCTACAAACCGGGCGCTTGTTCTCTTGCTTCCCACATCACACTGCGTGAGAGTGGTAAAGATTTCACGCTGGATGGTGTTGATCTGATGAAGAAACGTCTGGAAAACGGCGACGATTTTTTCGCGGTAAACCCAAAAGGACAAGTTCCCGCGCTGCTGCTTGATGACGGAACGCTACTGACCGAAGGCGTTGCCATCATGCAGTACCTGGCCGACTCTGTACCAGACCGTCAGCTCCTTGCCCCCACCAGCAGCCTCTCCCGCTACAAAACAATCGAGTGGCTTAACTTTATTGCTACAGAGCTGCATAAAGGCTTTACCCCTCTGTTTCGCCCCGATACACCAGAAGAGTACAAACCAACCGTTCGTGCTCTGCTGGAGAAAAAAATGCAATATGTAAATGAGTCATTAAAAGACAATCCGTGGATCTGCGGTCAACGTTTCAGCATTGCGGATGCCTATCTGTTCACCGTGCTGCGCTGGGCATATGCAGTGAAATTGAATATGGAAGGATTCAGCCATATCGAAGCGTATATGGCGCGTATGGCGGAGCGTCCGGCAGTGACTGCGGCGCTAAAAGCTGAAGGGTTAAACTAACTGTTTAGTGCCGGATAGCGCTAACGCTTATCCGGCATTTATTACAACTGCGTTGCGCTAAAGTAGTGTTCCGGTTTAGCGATACGATCCTGAGCGGCAACCACCTGCAGCTCATACTCCTGCATCTCTTTGGTCGCGATCATAATTTCGTACACCGCCGCAGTCACATGTTCCAGCGCCTGTTGTAAAGACGCGCCCTGTAACAGCTTCACCAGCAGTAAACCGCTGGTAACATCACCAACGCCAACAGGCTGACGAGTACCAAAATCCACTAATGGCCGACTGATATGCCACGCTTGTTCAGCAGTCACCAGTAGCATCTCAAAACGATCCGTGCTGATACCCGCGCGAGCAAGATGCTTAACCAACACAATTTCCGGACCCTGAGCAATCAGTTCACGAGCCGCTATCACTGCCTCATTCACATTGTTAACTGCGTGCTCACACAAGATTTCGAGTTCGACCAAATTGGGTGCGATAATATCGCTGGCCGGTAGCGCATGGCGTACATGAAATTCGGCAACACCCGGCGCAACAATACATCCTTTTTCTGGATGGCCCATTACCGGGTCGCAGAAATATTTCGCTTGTGGATTGGCTGCTTTAACTTTGCGCACAATGCCCAGAATATGCTCGCCCTGCTCTGCAGACCCCAGATATCCGCTTAGAACTGCGTCGCACTGCTGGAGTTTATCGATATCAGCAATACCCTGGACGATTTCAGTCAGGTGACTGGGCGGCATGACACAGCCTGTCCATTTACCGTACTGCGTGTGGTTGGAAAACTGAACGGTGTTAAGTGGCCAGACATTCGCGCCAAGACGACGCATCGGAAATTCTGCTGCACTATTGCCCGCATGGCCAAAAACAACGTGGGACTGGATGGCGAGGATATTCTTCATTTAACTTACCACAACCCTAGAATAATAAAGGGGCGTAGTTTCCCACGCCCCCGCTGACTTTTACTTACTTCCAGCAAATCAGGCAATAGTTCTTTTTGCCACGGCGCAGTAAGGTGTAGCGACCGAACAAAATATCACTCTCCTGGAAGAAATATTCCGGGTCAGATTGTTTCTCACCGTTGATAGTGACCGCGTTAGACGCAATAGTCTTACGCGCCTGGCCGCGAGAGGGTTGCAGTTCGGAATCAACCAGTGCCTGCATCAGATCGGCACCTTTTTCCATCTCAATCATCGGTACGCCATCCTGTGCCAGCTGTTCGAAATCAGCTTCGCTCAGGGAGCCCAGATCACCGTTGAACAGGCTTTCGGTAATGCGTTTTGCCGCCACCAGCCCTTCTTCACCATGAACCAGACGTGTCACTTGTTCAGCCAGAACATACTGAGCACGAGGCGCTTTGCCGCTGTTCTTATCTTCTTCTTCCAGAGCGTTGATCTCTTCAATGTCCATAAAGGTGAAGAATTTAAGGAAGCGATACACATCAGCATCAGCGGTGTTAATCCAGAACTGGTAGAACTTATACGGACTGGTTTTTTTCGGATCCAGCCATACTGCGCCACCTTCTGTTTTACCGAATTTGGTACCGTCTGCTTTGGTGATCAGCGGAACAGTCAGGCCAAACACCTGGTTCTGATGCAGGCGGCGTGTCAGGTCGATACCAGAGGTAATGTTACCCCACTGGTCAGAACCACCGATTTGCAACGCAACGCCGTGCAGTTTGTTCAGGCAAGCGAAGTCGTAACCCTGCAACAGGTTGTATGAAAACTCGGTAAAAGAGATCCCCTGATCGTCACGGTTAAGACGCTGCTTCACCGCTTCTTTGTTGATCATCTGGTTAACGGAGAAGTGTTTGCCGATATCACGCAGGAAAGTCAGTACGTTCATACCGCCAAACCAGTCGTAGTTGTTCGCAGCAATCGCAGAGTTGTCGCCACAGTCGAAATCGAGGAACGGCGCAACCTGTTTGCGGATCTTATCCACCCACTCCTGCACGGTGTCTTCGGTGTTCAGTTTACGCTCGGCGGCTTTAAAGCTCGGGTCACCAATCAGCCCCGTTGCACCACCTACCAGTGCGACAGGCTTATGGCCCGCCTGCTGGAAGCGTTTCAGGCATAACAATGGAACCAGATGCCCCAAATGCAAGCTGTCAGCGGTAGGATCGAAGCCGCAATAGAGCGCGATCGGGCCTTGCGCCAGTCGCTCTGCTAACGCTTCCTCGTCCGTCACCTGGGCCACCAGCCCCCGCTCTTGCAATTGTTTAATCAAGTTACTGCTTGCCATCAAAATCTCCATGTATAAAACGACTGCACCTTTGCCGGTACACGACTTTTCGCCTGATGCGAAAGAGACATAGAATAAAGCGCCGGATTCATCAGTACCAGCGCTTAAAACAAGAATTTTGCATCTTTACGGAGCGAGGCGATCAATTTTCCACGCGTTATCTTCACGTTGGTATAAAAAACGATCGTGTAGACGGTTTTCACCGCCCTGCCAGAACTCCATTTGTTCAATACTCACGCGAAAACCGCCCCAGAAGCTAGGTAACGGAACTTCTCCTTGCTGAAACTTCTGCTTCAGCTCAAGAAATTTACTTTCAAGAATACCGCGTGCGGAGATCCGACTTGACTGTTTAGAGACCCAGGCACCAATCTGGCTGTCGCGTGGGCGGCTATGGAAATACTTCACCACCTCAAGCGTGGAAAGACGTTCAGCCTTACCGATAACCATGACCTGCCGTTCCAGCGTATGCCAGGGGAATAAAAGGCTGATGCGGGGATTATTCTCAATCTGATGCGCCTTGCGGCTGCCCATGTTGGTATAAAAAACCAGCCCTTTGTCATCATAATGTTTGAGCAACACGATACGCTGGTAGGGTTGACCATTTTCATCGACGGTTGCGACAACCATCGCAGTAGGATCCGCCAGTTTGGCGTCACAGGCTTGCCCCAGCCAACGCTCAAAAAGCGCAAGGGGTTCGGCGGGAAGATCGCGGCGGCGAAGACCGCCTTTCGTGTATTCACGGCGCAGATGCGCGATTTGCTGCAATTCGTCGTTATCAGACATGATGTTGGGCTACGGATTGTCAGTGGGTGACGCTATTGTGCGCCGCCCAGGTGAAAATCTCAACGCTTCGGGTTCTGTAACTGACAGTTATTTAACACAACTCTGTCGCGTTTATAGACCGTTGCATTGTCTCCTTTAGACCAGAAGACGTAGATGCCGTCCGTGTAACGCGCACCGGATGCCGACACACCCTGTTTGAGTTTCACTAACTGATTATCGTAAACAAAGCTCGCAACTTGTTGAGTATTGTTCAACTTCACAGTAAGCGGTTTTTCATCACAGCGGTATTCGAGTGTATCCGTTTGCATGCGCTCGACAAATTGATTGTAAACACTACAACCGCTAAGCAGTACGGGCAGACAGACAATTAACAGTTTTTTCATAGCCATATCCTGAAGACTTTCCTGGTCCCGGAGGGCAATGACACCCTCCCTAACTTCCCTAGTTTACCGGCATACAGGCGAGGATAATTTCAGTTAACTCTGAGATCGTGGGTTTGCAGGGAAAATCGCCCCTAAAACACTGGACTCTGCCGCACCGGTCACCGAAGGCAAATTACCCGGTAATCCAGCCAAGGTACGCCACGCCAGCCAGGCAAAGGCTAACGCTTCCATATCATCACCGCTAATGCCTGCCTCATCCGTTGATGTTACTTCTGTACCCGGCAACAACGCCGCCAGACGCATCATCAGAAGCGGATTACGGCTTCCGCCGCCACAAACCATCAGTCGCTCACAACCACCGCTCAGCAAGACTTGCTCTGAAATGGTCACCGCCGTCAGTTCGGCAAGCGTCGCCTGCACATCGCGCGGGTTAATCCCCGGAAACTGCGCCAGGTGACGTTCTATCCAGCCATAATTGAAATACTCGCGACCAGTGCTTTTTGGCGCGGGTGCAGAAAAATAGGGGTCGCTAAGCATATTTTGCAGCAGAGGAATAATCACCGTTCCTTCGCTGGCCCACTGCGCATCTTTGTCGTAAGGTCGACCACATTTCCGCCAGATCCAGGCATCCATCAGCATATTGCCCGGTCCGGTGTCATATCCTCTTACAGGTTTTTCAGGTATGAGCAGTGACAAATTGGCAATCCCACCGATATTCAGCACCATCCGGCGTTCCGTCGGATGCGCCAGCAAAGCCTGATGGAAAGCAGGAACCAGCGGCGCCCCCTGCCCACCCAGCGCAATATCACGCCGGCGAAAATCCCCGACCACAGTGATCCCCGTATGCGCCACAATTTGATTGTTATCACCAATTTGCAGCGTATGAGGCGCGGCGCCTGTAGGTTCATGCCATACAGTTTGTCCGTGACAACCAATAGCAACGATATCCTGCGGCTTTAATTTTTGCTGCGACAGGAGCGCATTCACCGCCTCAGCGAACAAACGTCCCAGTTGGGTGTCCAACTGACCAAACTGAGAAAGCGTGAGTTGTTGCCCCTGGCAAATGTCCAGAATGGCTTGTTTCAAATGGATGGGGATGGGCCAGGTAAGACTCGCCTGTTGCGCAACCATCGTTTCATCTATTGCCGCCAGCACAACATCAACACCATCAAGGCTGGTTCCAGACATAACACCGATAAAACGGCCCGATTTCATATGTCATCCTTTTAAGCATGTTAGCCTTGACACTCAACCATAAAGTGCCGCGTAATTCCATGCTTCATTGATGATTTTTGCGGGTTACTGATGGCAACAGGTCATCATTTCAATCGATTTGATGAATGGTTCGTTTATACTCGGTTAACCCGGACCCAATTATGATTTTCATATTGTTCCAGTAGAACATGTGACCTTAGGCTCACAAATGCCATATAATTTTATCATGAAGGGTGTTTTTTTCAGCGTTTCGTGGTGACAAGGAGATTTTTAAATGATTAAACGTGTGCTTATTATTTCATTAATGGGCGTATCTTTAGCCGGTTGCGTTAACAATGACAGCCTTTCAGGTGACGTGTATACCGCATCCGAAGCAAAACAGGTTCAGAACGTAACCTATGGCACGATTGTTCATGTTCGTCCGGTTCAAATTCAGGGTGGTGATGACGCAAACGTAATTGGCGCTATCGGTGGTGCGGTACTCGGCGGGTTCCTCGGTAACACCGTTGGCGGTGGTACTGGCCGCTCATTAGCAACTGCTGCAGGCGCTGTAGCTGGCGGCGTTGCTGGCCAGGGCGTGCAGGGTGCAATGAATAAAACCCAGGGTGTGGAACTGGAAATCCGTAAGGATGACGGTAATACCATCATGGTAGTGCAGAAACAGGGCGCAACCAAATTCGCCGCAGGCCAGCGTGTCGTAATGGCAAGCAACGGCAGAGAAGTTACCGTTTCCCCGCGCTAATCGAATTAACGTGTGGTCAGGCTCTGGCCACACGTTAAATTTCACATCAGCCCTGAGACTGCAGCTCAATGATATTGTGTTCCAGCCTGGCGACCAGTTTAATCAGCAAATCAATCTCCTCGGCCGAGATCCCTTCCAGAATTTCTCCGCGCGTTTTATTGATTACCGCTTCCATATCTGCGATTAGCGGTTCCGCTTTCTCAGTGAGTTTTATTCTCTTTGCCCGACGATCGCTGGCGCAAGTCTGTCGCGAAATGAGTCCCTTTTCTTCCAGTTGGTCAAGCGTACGCACCAGTGAAGGCTGCTCAATACCTATCGCTTTAGCCAACTGAATCTGCGATTGATCCGGCGGCAACTGATGAATGTTGTGCAGCGTAACCCAATGTGTCTGCGTCAACTCCAGAGGCTTCAGGCGATGGTCAATCAGAGCACGCCAAATGCGCACCAACCGTGCCAGATCAGAACCTAGTGGCGATTCCAATTTCATCTCCTTATAATTAGCTTGCTAAGTTATTATACTGATTTTAGAATAGTGTGCAGCATTTGTATTCTCAAAACAAATGTATTGCCAAATTTGCTTACCGGATGACATTTTTTCAGACATTCTGTGTTAAAGAGACTCATTGTCCCTTTTTTGCTAAACCTATAGCAATGCTCTCTTCCGCCAAGGATTTTGCCCGTGAAGTTTATGTTTAATGCAACAGGATTGCCCTTACAAGATTTAATGATCGGCGCATCTGTCTATTTCCCCCCTATTTTCAAGGCGTTTATCGCGGGGTTCATTCTCTGGCTGGTTGCTCATCGTCTACTACGCGACTGGATCTACTCCGGCGAAATATGGCATCCCCTGTTAATGGATCTGTCTCTCTTTACGCTTTGCGTATGCCTGGGCTTCTATCTGCTAATTGCGTGGTGATTATGTCGCTTAAAACCGTTAAATACTTCTCCACAATTATAGTCGCTGTTATTGCGGTCCTCGCGGGATGGTGGATGTGGAATTATTACATGCAGTCACCGTGGACGCGCGACGGCAAAGTCCGCGCTGAGCAGGTCAGCATTACGCCGCAGGTCTCCGGAAGTATCAGCAAACTCAACGTAAAGGATAACCAGTTCGTTAACGCCGGTGATGTGCTTTTGGTTATCGACAAGACACCGTTTCATATCGCCGAATTGAATGCACAGGCTCAGTTAGCCAAAGCACAGTCCGACCTGGCAAAAGCCAATAACGAAGCCAACCGTCGCCGTCATCTGTCGCAAAATTACATCTCCGCAGAGGATCTTGATACGGCGAACCTTAACGTTAAAGCGATGCAGGCCAGCGTCGAAGCCGCTCAGGCCATATTGCGCCAGGCGCAGTGGCAACTGACACAAACGGAAGTTAAAGCCCCTGTTGCGGGATGGGTGACCAATCTTTCGACCCGAACCGGAGACTACGCCTCCACGGGCAAGCCGCTGTTTGCCCTTGTCGACAGCCACTCTTTTTATGTGATGGGGTATTTTGAAGAAACCAAGCTACGCCACATTCGCGAAGGCGCACCGGCTCTTATTACACTGTACAGCGGCAACGTGAAGTTACAGGGTCACGTATCAAGTATTGCCCGTGCTATTTACGATCAGAGTGTTGAAAGTGATTCCGGCCTCATTCCCGATATCAAACCTAACGTGCCATGGGTTCGTCTGGCGCAACGGGTTCCTGTTCGCATCGAATTTAACGCCCTTCCTCACGATGTCACTTTGGTTTCAGGAACGACCTGTAGCGTCTCCATTGGTCAGCATCAATGAAACGGTTTCATCTGACGCCAGGTAATTTGCCGTGGTTTAAAGCCACGGCCGGACAGTGGCGTTACGCTCTGCGTAATACCATTGCAATGTGTCTGGCATTAACGTTCGCCTATTATCTGAACCTGGATGAACCTTATTGGGCGATGACCTCTGCCGCCGTGGTTAGCTTCCCCACCGTCGGTGGTGTCATCAGTAAGAGTCTGGGGCGTGTTGCCGGCAGTTTACTCGGGGCAACGGCGGCGTTGATCATTGCGGGCCATACCCTCAATGAACCCTGGCTATTTCTGCTGAGCATGTCGGCGTGGATTGGCTTATGCACGTGGGCCTGCGCACATTTTACCAATAACGTGGCCTACGCTTTTCAACTGGCTGGCTACACGGCAGCCATCATCGCGTTTCCAATGGTGAATACCGTTGAGATAACTCAATTGTGGGATATCGCCCAGGCCCGTGTATGCGAAGTCCTCGTCGGGATACTCTGTGGTGGGATGATGATGATGATCCTGCCAAGCACATCCGATGGTACAACACTGCTGACCGCACTGAAAAACATGCACGCACGCTTGCTGGAACATGCCAGTTTACTCTGGCAACCAGAAACCACTGATGCGATTCGTTCGGCTCACGAGGGCGTAATCGGCCAAATTCTGACCATGAATCTGTTGCGGATCCAGGCGTTCTGGAGTCACTATCGCTTTCGCCGCCAGAATGCACTGCTCAATTCACTGTTACACCAGCAGCTTCGTATGACCAGCGTGATTTCCAGTCTGCGCAGGATGCTGCTGAACTGGCCCAATCCCCCTGCGAATACCCGGGATATCATCGAACAACTATTGAATGCGCTGGTGAAAGCAAACACCGACAGCTATACCGTGGCGCGTATTATTGCCCCCCTGCGCCCGCGGGACCAAAGCGACTATCGACATATCGCCTTCTGGCAGCGGCTGCGTTATTTCTGCCGTATCTACCTGCAAAGCAGTCACTACCTGCATTTGCTGGAAAATGGCGTAACCGTTGATCGCATTATCGTGAATCGAACGCCTGGACTTGCCCGTCATACTGACAATGCGGAAGCGGTATGGAGCGGATTACGTACTTTCTGCACGCTGATGGTAATCGGTGCATGGAGCATCGGCGCACAGTGGGAATCGGGTTCCGGTGCACTGACGCTTGCCGCCATCAGCTGTGTGCTGTATTCCGCCGTTGCCACCCCGTTCAAATCACTCTCATTGTTGATGCGAACGCTGGTCCTGCTGTCATTATTCAGCTTTGTGGTTAAATTTGGCTTGATGGTGCAAATCACCGACCTCTGGCAATTCATTCTGTTCCTCTTTCCACTGCTTGCCACCATGCAGTTATTAAAATTGCAGATGCCAGCGCTGGCGGGACTTTGGGGACAGTTGATCGTGTTCATGGGATCGTTCATCGCCGTGACCAATCCTCCCGTCTATGATTTTGCTGATTTTCTGAATGACAATATGGCAAAAATTACCGGCGTGGCATTGTCATGGCTGGCCTTTGCCATTCTGCGCCCTGGTTCAGACGCCAGGAAGAGTCGGCGCCACATTCGCGCTCTGCGCCGGGATTTTGTCGATCAGCTCAGCCGACATCCGTCGCTCAGCGAAAATGAATTTGAGTCGTTGACCTATCATCATGTCAGTCAGCTCAGCAACAGCCAGGATGCACTGGCACGGCGCTGGTTATTACGGTGGGGAGTGGTACTACTAAATTGCTCACATGTGGTATGGCAGTTGCGCGCCTGGGAGGCACGCTCAGATCCGTTATCTCGCGTCAGGGATGTGTGCATCTCATTACTTCGCGATGTAATGAGCGAGCGTGGCGTGCAGCAACGTCCGCTGAATGCCACGCTTAATGAACTACAACGTATATGCGATACACTTGCCCATCATCATCAGTCTGCCGCACAAGAGCTGGCCGCTCTAATCTGGCGATTACACTGTTCGCTCTCTCAGCTTGAACAAGCACCACCGCCAGGTACGCTGACCCGCTGATTATTTGATAACACCACAGGCGTATCGCGCCCCGCCACCACCGAGTGGTTTGGGTTGATCGGACATATTATCTCCGCCCACATGTATCATCAGCGACTTGCCTTTGACATCATCCAGCGATTTCAGTCGCGGAGCGACGACAGCCGTCGTGGCATTCCCCTCATTATTAACCATCAGCAATGGGAGATCTCCCATGTGTCCACCACCCTCGGGGCCTTCATGCTTACCGGTTTTATGCGGGTCAAAATGTCCACCTGCCGCTTCGGCGGCCGAAGCTTTACCTTCTTTAATAGCTGGCTGACAACTGCCGTTAGCATGCACATGAAAGCCATGCTCTCCCGGCGGCAGAGCTTTCAAATCTGGCGTAAACTCCAGACCTTTAGCCGTTTCAGAAATGGTCACTGAACCAATCGACTGCCCGACGCCTTGTGACGTCACCAGGTTCATCTCAACTTGCTCACTGGCTGCCTGTGCACCCGCACAGGCCAGTAAGGTAATAACGGCCAAACTCAAACGCTTCATACATCCTCCTTCGAACAGGTACTTGATTGATAAGTGTAAACCAGTGCCGAAAATTTGAACGACGAAGCGCAGAAAACACGATTAAGGCACGTCGTATCCCAGCGCCGCTTTACGAATTCGGAACCATTGTTGACGAGACATTGTCAGCGATTCAGCTGCAATAGCGGCACGAACGCGCTCAATTTTGCCAGAACCAATAATAGGCAGCGGTTGTGATGGCAGACGTAAAATCCACGCATACACCACCTGCTCAATAGACTGGGCATTCAGCTCTTCCGCTACCGCAGCAAGCTCATTACGCAGCGGCTGGAAAGCGTCATCATTGAACAGTCGACCACCGCCCAGACAGGACCAGGCCATCGGCCGGATGCGCAACTGTTGCAACTGATCCAGGGTGCCATCCAGCAAGAGCGGCTGATGTACCGGTGATATTTCGACCTGGTTAGTCGCCAGAGTAAATGGCAGACGCGATTGCAGCAGCGAAAACTGAGCGGGTGTAAAGTTTGATACCCCAAAGTGGCGCACTTTGCCGCTATGGTGCAGCTTTTTAAAGGCATCAGCCACGTCGTCTGCATCCATCAACGGATCGGGACGGTGGATCAGCAGCAGATCAAGATAATCGGTCGCCAGAAGCTTCAGAGACTGTTCTGCGCTGGCAATAATGTGAGCGCTGTCGGTGATATAATGACCAAGTGTATTTTCCGCTCGCGCCGTGGTAGCTATACCGCATTTGGTCACAATCTGCATTTTTTCCCGCAGATGTGGAGCCAACTTCAGTGCCTCGCCAAACGCAGCTTCACACTGGTATCCGCCATAAATATCCGCGTGATCGACAGTAGTTACGCCCAGTTCCAGATGTTCCTCAATAAAGCTGACTAACTGGCGCGCGGACATATTCCAGTCCATCAGCCGCCAGTACCCCATGACAAAGCGAGAAAATTCCGGGCCTTGCGGCGCAATAGTGATACGCTGAACCATAGCAGCTTCCTTAATAAGTGAATGTGTATCGAGTATACGCAATTGCGATTTTAAAAGAGTGAGGGTTGTTGCGGTTCTTCCGGTGGGTTGGTTTTGTTTGCACGTAATTTACGCATAAGCCGCTGGCGACAAAGCCGCAGCACATCCTGTTTTTCGGCATCGCTCATTTTTTGCCAGTTAAAACGCTCATCCCGGCTGCGAAAACATCCGCGGCAAAAACCGCGTTCGTCAGACTGACAGATCCCACGGCACGGGCTCTGGACGGGGAAAAACTCCAGCTGTTCGGCCACATCCCCTCCTTAAATAAGTTCGATATACCTATTGAAGACGTTAACTGAATTTCTGGCAAGCGCTATTGCATTAGACCGACTGGTCTATTACACTCCTTCGCATGAACAAAGTAACTGAACACGACACGCGCGAACATCTTCTGGCGACCGGAGAGCAGCTTTGCATGCAACGCGGATTCACCGGTATGGGTTTAAGCGAATTGTTGAAAACCGCTGAGGTTCCCAAGGGTTCGTTTTATCACTATTTTCGCTCAAAAGAAGCATTTGGTGTGGCTATGCTGGAACGCCATTATGCGGCCTATCATCAGCGACTCGGCGCGCATTTTGATGCGGGTGCTGGTAATTACCGCGACCGGATCCTGGCCTACTATCAGGAAACCCTGAATCAGTTTAGCCAGCATGGCATTATTAGCGGATGCCTGACCGTCAAATTGTCCGCCGAAGTATGCGATCTCTCTGAAGACATGCGTACGGCGATGGATAAAGGCGCGCGACATATTATTACGCTGTTAGCGCAAGCGCTGGAAAAAGGACGGGACTGCCACTGTTTGTCGTTCATTGGCGAACCTTTACAGCAGGCGCAGGTGCTGTATGCGCTGTGGCTGGGGGCCAACCTGCAGGCTAAGATTTCTCGCAGTGCCACACCGCTGGAAAATGCGCTGGCACACGTTAAAACCGTCATTACAACGCCTGACGTTTAACAGGCGTTTTTATTTAAATTATCACTAGACGACCGGTCTATTCATATCTGGAGTTATTATGTCATCTGAAAAACTGTTCTCCCCGCTGAAAGTGGGTGCTATCACAGCCGCAAACCGCGTATTCATGGCACCACTGACGCGTCTGCGCAGCATCGAACCTGGCGACATCCCGACTCCGCTCATGGCCGAATATTATCGCCAACGGGCCAGTGCAGGTCTGATCATCAGTGAAGCCACGCAGATCTCCGCGCAGGCAAAAGGCTATGCGGGTGCGCCAGGATTACACAGCGCAGAGCAAATTGCAGCGTGGGAAAAAATCACCCATGCCGTTCATGCTGAGCAGGGTCATATCGCCGTACAATTGTGGCATACCGGGCGAATCTCTCATTCAAGCCTGCAGCCAAATGGACAGCCACCGGTTGCACCTTCTGCCATCAGCGCAGGAACCCGCACTTCACTGCGCGATGCAAACGGACTGGCGACGCGAGTGGACACCTCTATGCCGCGCGCACTGGAAACCGAAGAAATTCCAGGTATCGTCAATGATTTCCGTCAGGCAATAGCTAACGCGCGTGAAGCGGGCTTTGACCTGGTAGAGTTGCACTCCGCCCATGGCTATTTACTGCATCAGTTCCTGTCCCCTACTTCTAACCACCGCACCGATCAATACGGTGGCAGCGTAGAGAATCGTGCGCGTCTGGTGCTGGAAGTCGTCGATGCCGGGATCAAAGAATGGGGCGCAGACCGCATTGGTATTCGGGTTTCCCCTATTGGTTCTTTCCAGAACGTGGATAACGGTCCGAATGAAGAAGCCGATGCACTGTATCTGATTGAACAACTTGGCAAACGCGGGATCGCTTACCTGCATATGTCCGAACCGGACTGGGCCGGTGGTGAGCCGTATAGCGATGCGTTCCGCGAGAAAATTCGTGCTCGATTCCATGGTCCAATTATTGGAGCGGGAGCCTACACGCCAGAGAAAGCTGAAGCGCTGATTGAAAAAGGCCTGATCGATGCGGTCGCCTTTGGCCGCGCCTATATTGCTAACCCGGATCTGGTCGCTCGTCTGCAGCATAAAGCTGAACTGAATCCACAGCGCGCTGAGAGTTTCTATGGCGGTGGCGCTGAAGGTTACACTGATTATCCGACTCTGTAATTGCCCTGACGATAGCACTGGGTTTTGAGTTGCCGCCAATAAAATGTGGTCTCAAAGAGAGCGGTTATAATCCTGCATTGATAGCGGCGTCACAACGCCGCTATACTAAAACAACATTTTGAATGTATTAGCCATTTTTGAAGGGGAAGAAAAGATGCGTTTACTTCATACCATGCTACGCGTGGGCGACCTGCAACGTTCCATCGATTTTTATACCAAAGTACTCGGCATGAAGCTGCTGCGTACCAGTGAAAACCCTGAATACAAATACTCTCTGGCGTTTGTCGGATACGGCCCTGAAACCAGCGAAGCCGTCATTGAGCTGACCTACAACTGGGGCGTCGACAAATACGACCTGGGTACTGCTTACGGTCACATTGCCCTGAGCGTAGACAATGCGGCAGAAGCCTGCGAGCGTATTCGTCAGAACGGCGGTAACGTGACGCGTGAAGCGGGTCCGGTTAAAGGCGGTACGACGGTTATCGCGTTTGTGGAAGATCCGGACGGCTATAAAATTGAACTGATCGAAGAAAAAGACGCAGGTCGCGGCCTGGGTGACTAATCTCCCGTCGGGCGCAGATCGTCTGTGCCCGTAGTTTTATACTCATCATTTTGCCATAATACCCGCTGCAATTTTCCCGTATTAAGAGACCCAGATGTCCGATAACGCTCAACTTTCCGGTCTGTGTGACCGTTTTCGTGGTTTTTATCCTGTCGTCATTGATGTAGAAACAGCAGGATTTAATGCCAAAACCGATGCGCTGCTCGAGATTGCAGCCATCACGCTGAAAATGGATGAACAAGGCTGGCTGATGCCGGACATGACGTTGCATTTCCACGTCGAACCCTTTGAAGGGGCAAATTTACAACCGGAAGCACTCGCGTTCAACGGTATCGACCCGAGCAATCCGCTACGCGGAGCTGTCAGCGAATACGATGCTCTGCACGCAATCTTTAAAATGGTGCGTAAAGGCATCAAAGACAGTGGTTGTAATCGGGCGATCATGGTTGCGCATAACGCCACTTTCGACCACAGCTTTATGATGGCGGCAGCGGAGCGTGCCTCACTGAAACGCAATCCGTTCCACCCGTTCGTTACCTTTGATACAGCGGCGCTGAGCGGTCTGTCTCTGGGACAAACCGTGCTGTCAAAAGCGTGCCTTGCGGCTGGAATGGAATTTGATGGAACTCAGGCGCACTCTGCGCTGTATGACACTGAACGTACTGCAGTTCTGTTCTGCGAAATCGTTAACCGCTGGAAGCGCCTGGGCGGCTGGCCTCTTCCGGTGCCTGAAGGAGCGTAACTGGCTCACTTCTCAAATTCTAAGGGGCGGAATTGATGCAAAATGCATATATCCGCCTCAAAATCTGTTCCGTAACATGCGCCTCCGATCGGTTAAGCGCGTCTTAACCGATCGGCATGACGCCAGACGAGCATTGTTATTTACTGAGTTACTCTTCGCTCTTCTTCTGCTGGCTCAGTCCGTATTCACGTAATTTATTGGCAATCGCGGTATGCGAGACGCCCAGCCGTTTGGCGAGTTTACGTGTGCTGGGATAATTCAGATAGAGCTGCGTAAGCACTGAGCGCTCAAAGCGGCTGGTGATTTCATCCAGCGAGCCTTCCATAACCTCTTCTCCAACAGCAACCGTCGCCGCATCATAATCCGGCAATAAAATATCCTGCGGACGCAGTTCATATCCCTCAAGCTGGGTTAGCGCCCGATAGATAGCATTTTTCAACTGACGCACGTTACCCGGCCAACCATAGCGGGTTAACACTGTACTGAGATCGGCGGAAAGTTTCGGGCGCGGTACGCCCTGCTCGTCGGCAAACTTTGCGACAAACAGCTCAGTGAGCGGCATAATATCTTGCGGACAATCGCGCAGTGGCGGCAGGTTTAACGTCAATACGTTGAGACGATAGTAGAGATCTTCACGAAACAGGCCTTTCTGTACCAGTTCCACAAGATTTTTTTGCGTAGCACAAATCACGCGCACATCCACATGGACTTCATGATCTTCGCCGACGCGGCGGAACGTTCCGTCATTAAGAAAACGCAGCAATTTTGTTTGCATACGCGGCGACATTTCGCCAATTTCATCCAACAGAACCGAACCGCCATTAGCCTGTTCAAAGAAGCCTTTCTTGCCTTCCGGTGCATGGCCAAACAGCTCACTTTCAACCGCATCTTCAGGAATCGAAGCGCAGTTCAGCGCCAGGTATGGTTTCTCCGCACGTGGGCTCGCCAGATGGCAGGCTCGTGCAAAAAGATCTTTTCCCGTACCGGTATTCCCGGTAATCAGCAATGGCGCACTCAGCATAGCCAGCTTGCGCGCCTGCTCCACGACGTGTTTCATTTTGGTACTGACCGCGATAATCTGACTAAACGCGCTCAGATCCTGAGTGGTCATATTTTGCAACTGACGCCCCATACGAATGGTGGAACGCAGCATCACCACAGCGCCGGTCAACATCAGTTCGTTATTTTCACCCTGTAAATGGACCGGTGTAATTTCCATCAGGAAATTTTGTCCATTAATCACGACATGTTCGCTGTGAGAATCCTGCGGATTGCTTTCCAGCCATCGCTGGAAGTTAAATCCATTGATTAACTG
>NZ_CAMSEL010000036.1:0-19254 GCF_947057495.1 Citrobacter sp. Marseille-Q5395
ATCTAACGGATCGTGATGAGATTGCTTTCGGTAGAAGAAAAACCATACCACAAAGCCGATTATTGCACCCAGCCCTGAAAGTTTGAGCAAAAGTAGTTTTCGTAACTCAAAGTAATCAGTGACAGTAAGTTCGCCTCTCCACAGATCAATGGCTACACCCGCTACAACAAAATCAGCAAACAACGCCATGACTACAACTGCGATAGCGTACGCACAAACCAGGTAACATAGTGAACAAATCCTTACTTTTGTGTCGACACGCATACATGTCTCCGTTGTTAGTTTATGCAAAAAACGATATCACGAATCCATAGCGATTGTTGATGTTACGGATAAACCTGGAGTAGAACCCCCAACTTTATTCTGTGCCAGATAACCACCAGCTTCAGGTTCGTCAGCCGCCAGATGACTCATCTGCTTTCTCTCATGACAATCAGATATAATGAGGCCATTCATAATTGCGTTGTTTTTTAAAAACGCTATATAAAAGGATGACGGAAATGTCAGGAAAGCATTGGTCAAGAATGGAATATCTTCATCAGACAGTGACGAACCCAAATATTTGTATCAAAGGGACTCATAGCTATTACAGTGACTGTTGGGATAAAGGATTTGAACATTCAGTTGTGCGATATCTGCTCGGTGATGAGGTTAGTAGAGGCTGGGAACCTCTTGGCCATCTGGATAAGCTGATTATCGGTAATTTTGTCTGTATTGGCGCGGAGAGCGTCATTCTCATGGGGGGGAACAGTACACATCGGCTTGACTGGATAAGTCTTTATCCCTTTATGGAATCTATTAAGGATGCCTACCAGTTTCGTGGTGATACCGTACTACAGGATGGTTGCTGGCTAGGTATGCGAGCAATGATAATGCCTGGCGTCACCATTGGAGAAGGCGCCGTAGTGGCCGCTGGTTCGGTTGTTACCAAAGATGTACCTCCATACGCAATCGTTGGGGGCAATCCTGCAAAAATCATAAAATATCGATTTCCTGAAAATGATATTAAGCGATTACGGGATCTTGATTTATATCAAATTCCAGAAGAAAGGTTGCTAGAGTTACAACCACTATTATCATCTGGAGATATTTCAGAACTGGAATTGAGAGTCTCCAGCCTCAGAAAAGCATAGCCGTGAGGGTGATACAGTCTGCGTAATAACAGCCCGTATCACTGCTAATTTTAACGGTGGTATATTAACTACTATTAATAAGTTTACATAAGTTTTCTTTTTTATCGTTAAACTGTTTCTGTTGAAGTGCTCACACAGGGAAGGGAGTCGAGATGATAAAAAGAACACCGGAAATAGATACAATTTTGCTGGAACTCAATCATTCAATTGATGCTCACTACAAATGGTTGGTGAAAATGTTCCGCTGCGTCGTATCGTCTGACGTCACGCAGTTGGACATTACAGGGTCTCACGCGCATTGTGCCTGCAAATTTGGTCAATGGTTAAATAATTCTGCGCCGCAAAATAATGGAGATTGTAGTTATATTGCCGGGATTACATCCGCGCATGAAAAAATGCACTCGTTAGGTAAAGAGTTACTATTGGCGATAGTCGCAGAGCGTAGTCATTCATGGCATTTTGATAGCTTTCAGGACGCGCTATTGTCGTTTACGTCTGCGGTAATGGACTATAAAATATATTTACTCAATATTCGTAGCAATATCGATGTGTTAACCGGGTTGCCCGGCAGAAGGATGCTTGATGAGACTTTTGACCGCCAGTTGCTCGATGCTGAGCCACTTAATTTGTACATCGTATTGCTGGATATCGACCGTTTTAAATATGTTAATGATACTTATGGTCATCTGGTTGGCGACATGGTGTTGCGTAGTCTGGCTGCAAATCTACAAGTATGGACACGTCATGATGAAACCGCGTATCGCTATGGTGGTGAAGAGTTCATTATCCTTATCAGGACGAAGACTGATGAGCAAGCGTGCCAGGCGGGATTACGTATTTGCCATTTAATTGGCGGTAAAAAAATCTCATATCCTGACGGCGAACTGAGCATCACTGTGACTGCAGGTATCTCCCGTGTGCACCAGGGGGAAACGCTGGATATCGCTCTCGGGCGGGCGGACAGTGCGATGTATGAAGGGAAGCAGACTGGCAGGAATCGCTGTATGTTTATGGATCAACATCAGCAAATCAGGTTGGTTGAGACTAACGATCGATTGATGCCACGGGTCAGAGAGTGAGTTTTGTCTGGGGAGTTTCGTTTCGTTTAACTTTCATTGGGGTTGTCGATGATAGCATAGCCGACTATCCGTTATCTCAGCAGGGAATCGCCTGATAGCGTATAAAGCAAAACACAAATCTATCCATGCAAGCATTTACCGCTGGTCTGTCCGGCGGTTTTTTTTTGCCTGTTACGCTGGAAAATTCTTACTGGACTGTGGCGGGTAAAAAAATGGCCCCTTGTGCAGTTACGCTACAAGGGGCCGGTTCGGTGCAGGACTATCGTCGTTCATCAATCATCCCATTTGTGACTAAAATAGGCGGCCAGAAAACCGGAAAATAAAATAATTCCCAGAACTGCCATGAAAATATTCATATTACCTAACATATTAAATTACTCCTTTGCTTTTTGAGTTTCCTCTCTTACCTTAATTTCACCTCGTTTATAACCATACCCTCCATACTTCAAGCTACCTGGGGCTTCGCTCAGTTGTCGCTTGCCAGCAACTCAAATTATTTTAGATATAGAGTAGCAATTCAAACTTAAACAAAGGCTGAACTATGTGATTATTTCGACAGAAAGGTAAGTTTTTAACGCTATTTCGTCGAGGAAAATAAATAATAGTGACGAAAATAATGATGGAATAATGCAGGAACTCAAAAAGCGACTGTCATTACCCCCGTTTGTGATGCTGCAATCGATACAAAGTGTTGCACGTTTCTAATGCAACGCTGTTTCATGGTGGTTCAACTTACCTGGCATTTGAGCCCAGGTGTTGCAGTTGAATTCCTGTATTTGTTTCTAATTCATTGATTTTAAATGGGCTTAAAATATCTGGCATCGTTTTTGCCTTATTACTTCTGAACACCCTTAATTTGCACCGTTTTGTCAGCCCGGCTGCACCGGAGCTTTCGCAAATCATCTTTCAGGAGTGAAATTATGCAGCGTCGTACATTACTAAAAGCTTTTGCTCTTTCGGCCTCTGCTGTGGCAATGGGGCTAAGTTTTAGCGTCCAGGCCGCAGACACTATTAAAGTTGGCATCATGCATTCATTGTCAGGGACGATGGCAATTTCTGAAACACCGCTTAAAGATGTGGCTCTAATGACCATCGATGAAATCAATGCCAGTGGTGGTGTGTTGGGCAAGAAGCTGGAACCGGTAGTGGTTGACCCGGCCTCAAACTGGCCGTTGTTTGCCGAAAAGGCCCGTCAGTTGTTGAGTCAGGATAAGGTGGCGGCGGTCTTTGGCTGCTGGACATCGGTGTCGCGTAAATCGGTTCTGCCGGTGTTCGAAGAGCTAAACGGTTTGCTGTTCTATCCAGTGCAGTACGAAGGTGAGGAGATGTCACCTAATGTCTTTTATACAGGAGCAGCACCTAACCAGCAGGCGATTCCGGCGGTTGAGTACCTGATGAGCGAAGACGGCGGCAGCGCCAGACGTTTCTTCCTGCTTGGTACGGATTATGTCTATCCCCGTACAACTAATAAAATTTTGCGCGCCTTTTTACATTCGAAGGGCGTCGCCGATAAAGACATTGAAGAAGTGTATACCCCATTTGGACACAGCGATTATCAGACAATTGTTGCCAGTATTAAAAAATTCTCCGCTGGCGGCAAAACAGCGGTGGTATCGACCATTAATGGTGACTCCAACGTTCCGTTTTATAAAGAACTGGCTAACCAGGGGCTGAAAGCAACGGATGTTCCGGTGGTGGCATTCTCAGTTGGCGAAGAGGAATTACGTGGCATTGATACCAAACCACTGGTGGGAAATCTGGCGGCCTGGAACTACTTCGAGTCCGTTGATAATGCAACTAATCAGAAGTTTGTTGCTGATTATCGGGCCTATGCCAAAGCGCATAAGCTGCCGAATGCGAATTCTGTAGTGACAAACGATCCGATGGAGGCGACCTACGTCGGCCTGCATATGTGGGCGCAGGCGGTGGAAAAAGCCGGCACCACCGATGTGGATAAAGTACGTGCTGCGATGGCTGGGCAATCTTTCGCTGCACCTTCAGGTTTTACCCTGACGATGGATTCAACCAACCATCACCTGCATAAACCGGTCATGATTGGTGAAATTGAAAGTAACGGCCAGTTCAACGTGGTATGGCAGACCGATGCCCCAGTCCGCGCTCAGCCGTGGAGTCCGTATATCAGCGGCAATGACAAAAAGTCAGAACAGCCCGTTAAAACTGCCAGCAACTGATCTTTTGCCCTCCTGCGGGAGGGCGCAATTTTGGAGAACGCTATCATGAAAGCCATGCGCTTAATTCGTGGCGTGTTGCTGCTGACGTGGCTTTTGCCGTGGATAGCACAGGCAACAGATGCCGATATCTTTACCGCAGCCAGCCGTACTCAACAGGCCGCCTTACTGGAACAATGGTCGCTCAACCCTGAGGCGCAACGTTTACCTGTGCTGTATGCATTGGGGAGCGAAAGTCTGCTGACTGACAGCGCAAAGAATGCGTTTACAATGAATGGCACCCTGGTGCAACCGCTTGGCGCAGTGACCAGTCCATCCGGGGAATTAACAAAAATCCGTCTGACTAACCGACTACGTAATCTGGTCGCCGGCACGTTGGCGATACATCAACTTCTAAGTGACAGTGTCACTGAAAGAGTTGCCGCTGCAAGGATATTGCAACGGGAAGCTCTTCCTGCCATGTTGCCGTTTCTGCAACAAAGGCTGGCGCAGGAGACTGATGCAGGCGTGAAGTCACAGCTCTCCATTGCACTGGCAAATCTGCAACTCAACAGCACGTTGCCGCAGGTCAGACGCCAGGCGATCAAACTGTTGGCTGAGTCAAATGATCCTGAAACTCAGGCGCGGTTACAACCCTTTACCCAGATTGAATATGAACCTGATGCCAGCGTACGCGCGGCAGCAAGCGAGAGCCTGAATTCCATCGGCCATCGCATGATGATTAGCGATCTTCTTGGGCAGGCGTTTATGGGGTTATCACTGGGGTCAATTTTGCTGCTGGCAGCTCTGGGATTGGCAATTACTTACGGGTTACTCGGCGTCATCAATATGGCACATGGTGAAATGCTGATGCTTGGGGCCTACTGTACCTGGATGGTGCAACAGCTGATGATCCACTTTACTCCACAGTGGTTGTCCTTTTACCCGATTGTCGCACTGCCGGTTGCTTTTCTTCTTACCGCAGGGATAGGGATGATTCTCGAACGCGGCGTTATTCGTCATCTATACGGACGCCCTCTTGAAACGCTGTTGGCGACCTGGGGGATCAGTTTGATGCTTATCCAGTTGGTGCGCATGACCTTTGGGGCACAGAACCTGGAGGTTGCTAACCCGGTATGGCTATCGGGTGGTATCCAGGTCTATGCCAACCTGATTTTGCCGTGGAACCGGCTCGTGGTACTTGGTTTTGCCATTCTGGTTCTGTTCTTTACCTGGCTGTTGCTGAATAAAACTCGTCTGGGAATGTACGTGCGTGCGGTAACGCAAAATCGCAGTATGGCGGCCTGTTGCGGTGTGCCTACCGGGCGTGTGGATATGCTGGCTTTTGGCCTGGGATCCGGAATTGCCGGACTGGGTGGTGTGGCGTTGTCGCAGCTAGGCAACGTCGGACCTGAACTGGGACAGGGTTACATTATCGATTCGTTTCTGGTGGTAGTGCTCGGCGGCGTTGGGCAACTTGCAGGCAGTGTGGCTGCCGCGTTTGGCCTTGGGATCTTCAATAAAATACTTGAACCGCAGGTTGGCGCTGTACTCGGCAAAATTATGATCCTGGTGCTAATCATTCTGTTTATTCAGAAACGCCCCCAGGGATTGTTCGCGCTGAAAGGGAGGGTTATTGACTGATGACGATGCCAATGACATTAACGCTGGCGCGTAAAGCGCCGCGTACAATGCGGATACTGGGGCTGAGTTTGTTGCTCGCGCTGATTATATTGCCGTTTCTTGCGCTCCTGCCTGCAGAGCATCCGCTGGCAATATCCGTCTGGACGCTGACCCTGGTTGGAAAAATCCTCTGTTATGCCATTGTTGCGGTTGCGCTGGATCTGGTATGGGGATACGCCGGAATGCTTTCTCTCGGACATGGGATTTTCTTCGCGCTGGGGGGTTATGCAATGGGGATGTATCTGATGCGTCAGGCGTCTGGCGAAGAATTGCCCGCATTTATGTCTTTCCTGTCATGGAGCGAACTGCCCTGGTTCTGGTGGGGAACGCAACATTTTATCTGGGCAATGCTGTTGGTCGTTCTGGTTCCCGGTCTGCTGGCGCTGATATTTGGCTATTTTGCTTTCCGGTCAAAAATCAAAGGCGTCTATTTTTCCATCATGACCCAGGCGCTGACTTTTGCCGGGATGCTGTTGTTTTTTCGCAATGAAACCGGGTTTGGCGGCAACAATGGTTTTACCGGATTCACGACGATTCTGGGGTTTCCCATTACCGCAACCTCAACTCGTGTCGCCTTATTTTTAGCGACCGTAATGCTGTTGGTTCTGGCGCTGTGGCTGGGACTGGCGCTTGCCCGCAGTAAGTTTGGCCGTATTTTGACTGCTGTACGTGACGCTGAAAACCGTCTGACGTTTTGCGGTTATGACCCGAAAGGATTCAAGCTGTTGGTGTGGACACTTTCTGCGGTGCTATGTGGGCTGGCAGGGGCACTGTATGTCCCACAGGTAGGCATTATTAATCCCAGTGAAATGTCGCCAACCAACTCAATCGAAGCGGCCATTTGGGTTGCGTTGGGTGGGCGTGGCACGCTAATTGGTCCGGTATTTGGCGCACTGCTGGTCAACGGTGCTAAAAGTTGGTTTACCGTCATTATGCCGGAGTACTGGCAGCTGTTTCTCGGCCTGATTTTTATTGGCGTAACGCTGTTTTTACCTCGTGGGGTGATCGGCTTGTTTCGTAAGGGAGATAAATAATGCTGCCAGATGAAGGACTTTTTACCCGTCAGATGCCCGGCGACCGCTTTCGTAATCAAACTGACCCGGTACTGCAACTGGATAAAATCAACGTTAACTTTGATGGTTTCCAGGCGCTAACAGATTTAACACTCAACATTGGTGTAGGGGAGTTACGTTGCATTATTGGCCCTAACGGTGCAGGAAAAACGACATTGATGGATGTCATTACCGGCAAAACAAGGCCGCAGAGTGGACGTGCGATTTATGACCAATCGACAGATTTAACCGCGCTTGATTCGGTCGCTATTGCCCGTCAGGGGATTGGGCGTAAATTTCAGAAGCCTACGGTATTTGAAGCTCTGACAGTGGAAGAGAATCTTGAGCTGGCAATGAAAAATGATAAATCCGTGTGGGGTTCCTTACGGGCTTGTCTTTCGGGGGAACAGCGGGATCGTATTCATGACATGTTAGGGCTACTGCGGCTGGCTAACGATCGTAGTCGTCGCGCCGGACTGCTTTCTCATGGACAAAAACAGTTTCTGGAGATCGGCATGCTGCTGGTGCAGGAGCCGCATTTGTTGTTGCTGGATGAGCCAGCAGCAGGGATGACCGATGCAGAAACGGAATACACCGCCGAGCTGTTTCGGACACTTGCCGGTAAACACTCTCTAATGGTCGTTGAGCATGATATGGGTTTCGTTGAAACCATCGCTGACCATGTCACTGTTTTGCATCAGGGGCGTGTTCTGGCCGAGGGCAGTCTGCGTGAAGTGCAGGCCAATGAGCATGTTATTGAAGTCTATCTCGGGCGATAGGAGGTTCTGATGCTACAGGTGAACGAACTGAATCAATATTATGGCGGTAGTCATATTCTACGCGGCGTGAGCTTTGAAGCGCATATCGGCGAGGTAACATGTCTGCTGGGGCGTAATGGTGTTGGAAAAACGACGCTGCTGAAGTGCCTGATGGGGCTCATTCCGACCCGCACCGGAAGTGTAATCTGGCAGGAGAAGAATATCACGCAGCGAAAGCCGCACCAGCGCGTTCAGGCTGGCGTGGCATATGTACCGCAAGGGAGGGAAATATTTCCTCGTCTGACGGTGGAAGAGAACCTGCTGCTCGGATTGTCCCGGTTTCCTGCGCATCAGGCAGAGTCTGTTCCGGATGAAATCTATGCGCTCTTTCCGGTCCTGAAAGAGATGAAACACCGCCGGGGCGGCGATCTGTCTGGCGGGCAACAGCAACAGTTAGCGATTGGTCGGGCACTGGCGAGTCGTCCACAGCTATTGATACTCGATGAGCCGACCGAGGGGATCCAGCCTTCAGTCATTAAAGAAATTGGCCAGGTTATCTCTCAACTGGCACATCGTGGTGATATGGCGATTTTGCTGGTGGAACAATTTTATGACTTTGCCGAACAACTTGCCGACCGATATTTGTTGATGTCGCGCGGAAGTATTATTCAAAGTGGATTGGGAGAAAATATGCAAGCAGAGGGTGTGCGTGGGCTGGTGGCTATCTGAGTAGTGAGGCTACAGAGCCGCCAGGGCTCTGTAGCTGCATGATCAGCAGACCGCTGGCTGACCCCAGGGCTTGGCGCGCATCCCTTTTAGCATCAGTGCCCAGGCAAGGACGATGGCGATAATAAGCACCACAAACAGTGACCAGGATGGCAACGTCGTCAAAATAATGCCACTGACTAACGGGTTTACCGCTGCGCCAAGCCAGCCCAGTGACTGGGCGGAGAAATAACTCGCTTTCATACCCACCGGTGCAATGTTGTCGATGAGCATGTATTCACCGGGAGCGTAAATAATCTCGCCAATTGTGAAGAATGCTGCGGATATCCCCCAAAGTAGCAAGCTGTTGCCTGAGAAAATAAATCCGACCAGTCCCAGAACGAAGAAGAGTGTCCCTCCGGCCATCAGTGGTCGAATATTGGCGGCAGTGAGTCGGCGCCCGACGGCATATTGCAATGTCACTACCATCGCTGCGTTGACGGGTAGGACGACAGCGACCACTTTTTCGGCAAAATTACCGTCTGCGACAACCATAACGTACTGAGAAATACAGGACGCAAATGCGCCGCCGACAAATGAGGCCAGAAAAGCAGACAGCGTAAACCAACATAATGCTCTATCACGCAGCAAAACCGACGGAGACCATACTGATGCATTCACACCTTCTGATGTCGTTTCTGAACGCTTCACCCAGGTCTGGATAAACACCAGCGGAAAGGCCGAGCAAAGCGCCGCCAGCCAGAAGGGCAAATTAATACTTTGCATCACCAGCAACGTACCGAGCGGTGGACCCACCGTCCAGCCAATGTTAAGTACGGTGTAGTTGAGCGAAAAAATTTTGGTCTTATTGGTGGCAGAGAGATTATCGGCAAACCAGGCTTTCAGCACCGTGGCGAAGACTGAGTAAGCGCAGTTGATCAGCGCAAAAAGCAGAACTACTACCACCACGTTATGTACCAGAGGAATCGCAATAAAGCCGGATGCAAAGCCGGTAATTGCCAGCAGCATATAACGTTTTTTATCGAACTTATCTGCCAGAATACCGAACCCCAGGCTGAAAATGACACCTATTGTCAGTGCGACCGTCATGGCGTAGCCAATCAGATCGACACTCAGTCCGTATTGACGGTTGAGGTAGATAGTCATAAACGGCAGTGTGGCGCCGCGTCCAATGGTTAGTAATAAAGATGAGGCGAGTAAAGCGAGGGTGGACCTTCTCAAGGTGGTATTCATTTTCCTGCCCGACAGTGCATGTTGTTATGTTTTTTTTAGATATCGGAAAGAAATAGCATGTCAAAAGTGTGATGTACACTCAATAAGTTGTCTGAAAATGCGCTGTATGGCCTACCTGAATTAATGATCTGTTACGGTACAAAGATTTCCGTTACTTTAACTTGTTTACAAAAATTTAATAATTCCAGGGGCGGTAGAATGTCGCGTAAAGACGGGTTGTTGGCGTTACTGGTCGTCGTCGTGTGGGGACTGAATTTTGTCGTCATCAAGGTTGGTCTGCACAATATGCCGCCGTTGATGTTGGCTGGGCTGCGTTTCTTGCTGGTGGCGTTTCCGGCTATTTTCTTTGTGGCGCGCCCCAAAATCCCACTTTCATTGCTGTTCGGTTATGGCCTGACCATCAGCTTTGGGCAGTTTGCGTTTCTCTTTAGCGCCATTAAATTTGGCATGCCCGCGGGACTGGCGTCGCTGGTATTACAGGCTCAGGCTTTTTTTACTATTGTGCTCGGGGCATTCGCCTTTGGTGAGCGTTTACAGGGTAAACAACTGGTTGGGATCGCGCTGGCAGTATTTGGTGTTCTGGTTTTGATAGAAGCCAGCCTGAATGGACAACATGTGGCAATGCTTGGTTTTATGCTGACGCTGGCGGCGGCGCTGAGTTGGGCCTGCGGTAATATTTTCAATAAGAAGATCATGCAGCATACTTCGCGTCCGGCCGTGATGTCGCTGGTAGTGTGGAGTGCGTTGATTCCCGTTATCCCGTTCTTTCTGGCATCGTTGATCCTTGATGGGGCTGATCAAATCGTCCACAGCCTCGTCACGATTGATATGACGACAATTCTCTCGCTGGTCTATCTGGCCTTTGTGGCGACTATTGTGGGTTATGGGATTTGGGGATCGCTACTGGGACGTTATGAGACCTGGCGTGTCGCACCGCTGTCGTTGCTGGTTCCGGTGGTTGGTCTGGCGAGCGCGGCTGTGCTGCTTGATGAAACGCTAAGCGGGTTGCAGCTTATTGGCGCGTTGTTGATTATGGCGGGGCTGTATATCAACGTGTTCGGCTTTCGTTTGCGCAAGATTGTGCAGATGAGGGGCTAAAAAAAGCCCCGCGGTGGCGGGGCAAAACGAATTACAGGCTGCGCATATTGTAGTAAGGCACGCCCAATTCGTCGGACTTATCGCTTCCGGCCCCCATATGGTTGAAATCGAATGGGGACTGTTCCTGCGCAGGGGGCATAATCATCGCATCACGATTATTTTGTAGGGTAGGCTGCGCAGTTTGTTCCGCCATGCTCTGGCCCGAAACAACAAGCAGCAGGGCCAGCATTGCAGATGACAGAAGTTTCATGATTTCCTCGGTTACGTCGTTTTACTGGCGATTAGCAATTACATTGATTAAGTGGATGCAAATACCGGGATTCGCCGTGCATATTGGTCATTCGGTATTTATGCGGCGGGACATCAAAATAGTTTTTAAATGTCCGGGTCAGCGTTTGTTGGGACTCAAAGCCGTAACGCTCAGCCAGGTAAAGGATCGGTTCGTTACTTTCTTTTAATTTTTGCGCTATTTCAGTCATTTTACGGCTGCGAATGTATTGACCTAATGAATGGCCAGTTTCTTTTTTAAACATCCGTTGCAGGTGCCATTTGGAGTAACCCGAACGCTCAGACACTTTTTCCAGCGAGAGCGGCGATTCAAGGTTATTTTCGATCCAGTCCAAAATGCTATGAATAGTGATTGTGTCAGTATTGCGTCTGGACATCGTCATACCTCTTTCTGTTTACGGCAGGATTTTCTTAAGCAAATGCTCAAGCGTTGTTACTTCGTCCGCCGTTAAGTTTTTTGTTAGTTCCTGGTGCAGGTCTTGCCCTACTAATTGATGACACTGCTCGCAAATTGCCGCGCCATGCTCGGTGAGTTTCACCAGCACGCCTCGCTTGTCATGTGGATTTGGAAGCCTTTCGATCCAGCCCTTACAGGCCAGCCTGTCGAGCATCCGCGTTAAGGCGCCTAGGTCGACAGACAGCACTTTTTTCAATTCGACAGGGGTAATGCACACCGCGCATCGGATGGAGCAGAGCACCTTAAACTGCGATGCAGTGATATCCAGCGGTGACAGATAGTCGTTTAACAAACGATCTTTTTTCTGATTAACCATGTAGATCAAACGACCCAGTGGGATGATTTCGTTGAACAGATCACTGGTGTTTTTCACAATGGTTGCCCTGGCAAGTAGTTAGTCACGGCTGATATTATTGCTCAGGCAAATATAAGTCAAATGAATGGATCAGCGAATGCCACGTTTTGCTAAAGTCGTGGGTGTCGCTTGCGGTGTGCTTATTTTTAACATTCTGATAATTATGGCTTATGCGTAAAGACGCAAAATGAATCCTTACATCGCTTAAATGGCTTATCCCTGGTGTTTCACCTTATACTTGCCGTTGACGAATAACGCACAGGAAAGATGATCTTATGATGGACTTGTTTAAAGCAATAGGACTGGGGCTGGTGGTCCTGTTACCGTTGGCAAACCCGTTAACCACCGTGGCGTTGTTCCTTGGCCTTGCCGGCAACATGAACAGCGCGGAGCGTAATCGTCAGTCTTTAATGGCGTCTGTCTACGTGTTTGCCATCATGATGGTGGCGTACTATGCCGGGCAGGTGGTAATGAATACCTTCGGGATTTCGATTCCCGGATTACGTATTGCGGGTGGGTTAATCGTTGCGTTTATCGGCTTCAGAATGCTGTTTCCGCAGCAGAAGGCGCATGACTCCCCGGAAGCGAGAAGTAAGTCAGAAGAACTGGAGGATGAACCAACTGCCAACATTGCATTTGTCCCGCTGGCGATGCCAAGCACTGCCGGGCCGGGTACAATTGCAATGATCATCAGTTCGGCCTCTGCCGTGCGTCACGGTTCTGAATTTCCTGACTGGGTGATCATGATTGCACCGCCGATTATATTCGCGGTTGTCGGGATTATTCTCTGGGGGTGTCTGCGCAGCTCTGGCGGCATCATGCGCCTCGTTGGGAAAGGTGGTATTGAGGCCATTTCCCGTCTGATGGGCTTTTTGCTGGTGTGTATGGGCGTGCAGTTTATTATTAACGGTGTGTTGGAAATTATTCAAACCTACCATTAAACAACAGGCCCGATATTCCTGTCGGGCCTGGTTTTCACTACTGCTGAGGCTGTTCTTCCAGCGTAACTGGCCATTTGCGAAATATAATCACCGCCCATATCAGTGCAAAAACGGCAGGCAGGGCACCTACGTAGCCAATCGTAGACATTGACCAGTGCAGGCTCACCTGATTTCCCACCAGCGCTCCTGCGCCAATACCAATATTAAAGATACCGGAGAACAGCGCCATGGCAACATCGGTGGCATCCGGTGCCAGCGCCAGCACTTTCACCTGCATCCCCAGACCTATCACCATAATGGCAATACCCCAGAAAATACTCAGTATGGCAAGGTGCATTTCGCTGTCGGCGGCAGGAAGCAACAGTACCAGGCACACCGTCAACAATGCGATGGCACTACCTATCAGCGCTGAGGAGTATTGATTCCCCAGTTTGCCAAAGATAATGCTGCCGATAATGCCAGCCCCGCCCAGAATCAGCAGTAGCACGGTAGCGAAGTTTGCGCTTAGTCCGGCGACGGTCTGAACGAAAGGCTCTATATAGCTGTAAGCGGTGTAGTGCGCGGTGACTACAATAACCGTCAACAGATAGAGGCTCATCAGTGCCGGACGACGGAACAACAGTGGAAGACTTTTTAAAGAACCGGAATGTTCGCTGGGCAGTTTTGGTAGCAGTTTAACCAGACAGACCAGGGTAACAAGTGCGCCCATACCGATAGCGAAGAAGGTGGTGCGCCAGCCAAAATACTGACCGACGATACGCCCGATCGGCAGACCTAACACCATGGCCAGTGCGGTCCCGGTGGCAATCAGGCTCAAAGCCTGCGCACGTTTACCGGCAGGTGCCAGCCGGATGGCCAGCGATGCGGTAATTGACCAGAAAATGGCGTGCGCAAAAGCAATACCAATACGGCTAATAACCAGCACAGTAAAATTCCACGCCAGAAAAGAGAGCACATGACTGGCGATGAACAGAATGAAAAGGCAAATAAGAAGTTTGCGCCGTTCGACCTGGCTGGTGAGCAGCATAAAAGGCAGCGACATCAGTGCGACAACCCAGGCATAGATTGTCAACATGATCCCGACCTGAGCGGTCTGCATACCAAAACTTTGCGCGATGTCTGACAGCAAACCAACGGGGACGAACTCAGTGGTATTAAAAATAAAAGCGGCAATTGCAAGCGTAACTACCCGTAGCCACGCGACCTTGCGGGAAACAGTGTTTGTTGTCATATAAATTAGTCGGGTTAGTTGCGAAAAGGTGAGGCCATGATCTTAAAACGTTTACTGGCTAAAATACAAACATTTCGTGATTCAGATCTCGTTTTTTACCCGTATGTTACAGGCTGGTCACGTTGTAATACGAACAGAAAAAGAGATGAGGTCTAATCATAAAGCCATGATAAGTGACGTTGTCACTTCTTCGGTATCGCACATATGACCAGTCTGACGGCAGTTATGGCGGATTCACACGATAAGAGGAGTGAGAATCGCTCCTTGTCATCGCCATTTGACTGACGTCGGTTAATCTGAGTTTTGTGAGAGTTGAGGGGTCAGTACTTCAATGAACGCCTCCAGTTGCCGCGTCATGCCCCCACGACGCCAGACCAGCCAGGTATTCAGCCAACGCCAGTTTTCACTAAGCGGCCAGGCGTTAACCTGATGATGCCCCGGCATGCTTTCCAGCATTGAACGCGGTATTAGCGCAATTCCGGCTCCGGCGATGACGCAGGCGAGCATGCCATGATACGACTCCATTTCATGGATTGTGCCAGGCATTGCGCGATCGGCATGAAACCAGCTTTCAAAATGGCGGCGGTATGAGCAATTAGCGCGAAAGGCGTAAATACTGCAGCCATTGACGTCGCTGGCCCGATGGATCGGGGCGTGTCCGTGGGGGGTGACAATCATCATCTCCTCACGGTATACCGGCATTCCTTCTAGCCCTGGGTGAGTAATCGGACCGTCAACAAATGCGGCATTCAGCGTACCTTCCAGTACACCGTCCAGCATGGTGCCTGAGGGGCCTGTTGCCAGCGCAAACTGGATTTTGGGGTAGCGTTGATTATATTCCGCCAGTGTTGCAGGGATGCGGACCGCCGCTGTACTTTCAAGCGATCCGAGAGAAAACAGTCCTTGCGGTTCATCCCCGGCGACAACCATTCTCGCTTCTTGCACTAATGCCAGGATCCGCTGGCTGTAGCGTAGAAAGTTATGCCCGGAGGGGGAAAGCCTGAGACGCTGGTTTTCACGAATAAACAGATCGACGCCCAGATCGGCTTCAAGCTGGCGAATACGCGTAGTGAGATTGGATGGCACACGGTGTACCTTTGCGGCCGCCTGCGTAATGCTGCCGGTCTCTGCAACAGCATTGAACATTTCCAGTTGCGTCAGATCCATTGTTTTTCTCTATTCGTGAATGGTGTGGTTAATATTATTCATTTTTCATAAAGAGTAAATACGCTCATGATATAACCATATCCTGCGATAAAGAGAGTAAGACCTATGACCATCACAGCAGCAACACATGCTATTTCCGTCGATCCCTCCAATGCCGAAATATTAACGGCGATGCCGTGGGCCAGTGCTGATGAGATTGCACATGCACTAGACCTTGCAGCACGTGGATTCAATGAATGGAAACTTACGACCGTTACGTATCGGGCGCAGATGCTACGTAATGTCGGACAGGCACTTCGCCTGCGTGCAGAAGAAATGGCTCAGTGCATTTCGCGTGAAATGGGCAAGCCACTCAGACAGGCTCGTGCTGAAGTTGCGAAGTCCGCCGCCTTATGCGACTGGTATGCAGAACATGGTCCGGCGATGCTTAACCCGGAACCAACGCTGGTTGAGAATCAGCAGGCGGTGATTGAGTATCGCCCTTTGGGCACAATTCTGGCGGTAATGCCGTGGAACTTCCCACTCTGGCAGGTCATGCGTGGTGCAGTGCCAGTTTTGCTGGCCGGGAATGGCTATTTGTTAAAGCATGCGCCTAACGTGACCGGATGTGCGGAGATAATCGCGCAGGTGTTTGCTGATGCCGCAATACCTGTTGGCGTCTATAACTGGGTTAATGCAGATAATGCCGGGGTCAGCCAAATGATCAATGACCCACGTATTGCGGCGGTAACGGTGACCGGCAGTGTGCGTGCTGGCGCGGCGATAGGCGCTCAGGCCGGAGCGGCGCTCAAGAAATGCGTGCTGGAGCTTGGCGGTTCCGATCCGTTTATTGTCCTCAATGATGCCGATCTGGATCTGGCTGTTAAGGCCGCTGTAGCAGGGCGTTATCAGAATACCGGACAGGTTTGTGCTGCGGCAAAGCGCTTTATCGTTGAAGAAGGGATTGCGGCAGAATTTACTGAACGTTTTGTGGCGGCTGCCAGTGCGTTAAAGATGGGTTCTCCGTTGAATGAAGAGAATGAACTCGGACCGATGGCTCGTTTTGATCTGCGTGATGAACTGCATCAGCAGGTAGAAGCCTCGCTGGCGCAAGGGGCACGATTGCTACTGGGTGGGGAAAAAATTGCCGGCAAGGGTAACTATTATGCTGTGACGGTACTGGGCGATGTGACCCCTGAAATGACGGCTTTCCGTCAGGAGTTGTTTGGTCCGGTCGCGGCGATCACCGTGGCGAAAAATGCTGAGCATGCGTTAGCGCTCGCCAATGACAGTGATTTTGGTTTGTCGGCAACACTTTTCACCGCTGATGAGGCGCTGGCTCAGGAAATGGCCTCACGTCTGGAGTGTGGCGGTGTGTTTATCAATGGCTTTAGTGCGAGTGATGCACGCGTCGCTTTTGGTGGCGTGAAGAAAAGTGGCTTTGGTCGCGAGCTTTCGCATTTTGGTCTGCATGAGTTTTGTAATGTGCAGACCGTCTGGAAAAACCGTATCTGATCTTACTGGTGCCTCTAAGGGGGCACCTGTCTTATTTCTGCCATGTTTCTGTCATTTACTCTGCGTACACTCGCGTTTAACGCTTTGATACAGAAGAGTATTATGAACTTAATGCAAATTTTTCGTCGCCTTGTTTCCCGTCAGTTTGGTCTGTTAACCGGTATTTTCTGCATTATTACGCTGTTCTCTGTTTTGCAGGTGGCGACTTCGTTAATGCTTTCCGATTCTGTCACTGATGCTCAACATAATGAGCAACGTAATCAATTAGCGCTTTTGCAGCAGGCGAAGGTCGATGAGGCGAGGGTTGCGCTATTGTCCGCCAGCGATTTGCTTAACCGTGCCGGGGTCTATTTTATGCAGGACGCTGCTACCGGTTCGGAGGGGAGTTGGCGCCCGCTAATGGAGGAGGCGTATCGCGCACTGACGCAGTCAAAAAATGCCTGGGATTCCTGGATCAGCCTGAACCCTCATCAGGATCCTGAACTGATGACGAGTTATCAGCGCTTTTATAGCGGAATTCAGGAACAGGCGGATGGACTGATGCAAACCAATTCTATTGATGCGTTTTTTGCCGTTCCTGCTCAGGCGTTTCAGACGGATTTTAACGAAAACTATGCACGCTTTCAGAAAGATGGCGGACGGCGAGTTGAAGCCGGGCGGCAGCAACTTCTGACCAGTCTCGAAGGGTTGCAGCATCTTTTTTTATTTATCCCTGTCGTGCTGGTAGTCATTGCGATTCAGGTCTGGTGGGGAATGTCCCGCTGGGTTATCACTCCTTTACGGCAGCTAATAGATCATATTGATATTCTGGCGGCGGGCGATCTTTCCCGGCCGACGCCAGTTGTGAGCCAGTTTAATCGTGAGGTTTCACAGCTAAGCTCACGAATTGATGCAATGCAGCAGGGATTGCGTGTGTTGGTGCAGCAAGTTAATGATGCCACAACATCAATGGTGGGGAATATCAGCCAACTTGCGCAAAGTAATAAGCAGTTGTATCAGCAGTCGGCAAAACAAAGTGAGGAACTGAATTCCGTCACTTCGCATATTTCGTTTCTGGAAACGCATGTGGAAGATAATAGTGGTTTTGCCCAACAGGCTAATCAGCGTGCTGTGCAGGCTCGGGATATCGCTGCTGGTGGCGATCGCATGATGGCAACGGTAAACCAGTCAATGCAGGCTATTGTGGCCCGGTCATCAGAAATGCGTGGAATTATAACGCTTATCGACACTATCGCTTTTCAGACGAAAATTCTGGCGTTAAATGCGGCCATTGAAGCGGCGCACGCCGGGGAGCAAGGGCGTGGGTTTGCGGTAGTTGCAAAAGAGGTTGGATTGTTGGCGCAAAAAAGTAGCCAGTCTACGCAGAATATTCAGGCGTTGATTCATCATTCCTTACTGGGGATTGAAGAGGGGTTCAATGCGGTTAACGTGCTGGATGAGAATTTACATCAGGTTATCTCATTAGTGGAAAACCTGGGGGATTTACTGAATGATATTTCAGGTGCGACCCTCAATCAGGGGAGCAGTATTCATCAGTTGACCAGCCAGTTGCAGTCGCTTAACCGTGCTGCCATGCAAACCAGTGAACTGGTGAATGCTGCATCGGAATCGTCCCTGCAACTGCATAATGAATCCCATCAGTTAATGCAGGCCGTTGCCAGATTCCGTCTTCCGGTCTGACGCTGTGTATTCAGCTCTGTTATACTCGCAGGCTTTTCAGACCTGCGAGCAAGGAGCATGTTGTGGCCAGGGCCATGGACAATTCAATTTTAGAGACCATTGTGCAGCAGGTTCGCCCGCTGATTAGTCAGGGTAAAGTCGCTGATTACATCCCCGCATTAGCTTCCGTCGATGGTTCAAAACTGGGCATTGCCATTTGTACCGTTGATGGTCAGCACTATCAGGCGGGCGATGCGCAGGAGCGTTTTTCTATTCAGTCAATCTCGAAGGTGCTCAGCCTTGTCGTGGCGATGCGTCATTATCAGGAAGAAGAGATCTGGCAGCGTGTAGGCAAGGATCCCTCAGGACATCCGTTTAATTCTCTGGTTCAGCTTGAAATGGAACAGGGGATACCACGCAATCCCTTCATCAACGCCGGAGCACTGGTGGTCTGCGATATGCTGCAAGGCCGTCTAAGCGCACCGCGCCAGCGCATGCTTGAAGTCGTTCGGGCGCTTAGTGGCGTTTCGGATATTGCCTATGATGCGACGGTCGCCCGCTCGGAGTTTGAGCATTCGGCCCGCAATGCAGCGATTGCCTGGCTCATGAAATCCTTTGGTAATTTTCACCATGATGTCACTACTGTTCTGCAAAATTACTTCCACTACTGCGCGCTTAAGATGAGTTGCGTGGAGCTGGCGCGTACCTTCGTGTTTTTGGCCAATCAGGGTC
>NZ_CAMSEL010000037.1:0-12826 GCF_947057495.1 Citrobacter sp. Marseille-Q5395
GATAGCGCTGATGTCCGGCGGTGCTTTTGCCGTTACGCACCACCCCGTCAGTAGCTGAACAGGAGGGACAGCTGATAGAAACAGAAGCCACTGGAGCACCTCAAAAACACCATCATACACTAAATCATTAAGTTGGCAGCATCACCGATTTTTTAAACATATAAAATACCATCAATGAAGTGATTAAGAAGTTATAGAGTAACAGAGAATTAATAAGATTCTTTTCTCTGAGACGCCAGAATATTTGTTCTGGCGTCTGATTTTGAGTTTATTTGACTAATGAAAATAGATCATTGAGTGATTCGCTCATCGACGGATGAGTAAATATCTGATCGCGTAATATGCTATAAGGCAGCCCGGCATCCATCACCATTTTCACTATATTGATCATCTCGTGGGAGTCAATACACAGCAGTGATGCTCCTAATATACGTTGGGTTTTATTATCAACAATCGCTTTTAATACCCCACGGGTATCGTTCATCACTCTGGCGCGCGGAATTGCAGCTACAGGCAATGTCACCACCTGAATATCAGCACCACTCTCTCTGGCTTGTTCTTCTGTCATACCAACCCTGGACAGGGGCGGTGTCATAAATACGGAATAAGGCACATTTTTCCGATCATCAGTACTACGTTTGCCTTCACCCAGTAACTCATCACGTACAATGCGGTAATCATCCAGTGATATGTAAGTAAATTGCAGCCCGCCGGTAACATCTCCCATCGCCCAAATATTGTCTGCGGTGGTATGTAATCGCTTGTCAACGACAATTGCCCCGCGCTCGTTTACTGCGATACCGGCATTTTCTGGATGTAACGAAGCGGTAGCCGGTTGACGACCGGAAGCTATTAACAGTGCATCCACCGCCAGTTGGGCGTGCTCGCTATGCACTTGCACTTGATTTTCATGGTGACTGATTCGCTCCACATGGGCATTGAGGATAATATCGACGCCCTGATCGCGTAAAATCGTCGCGATATTATCAGCAATATCCCGATCTTCCCGAGGCAAAAACAGCGAAGCTGCCTCTAAAATGGTTACTTTGCTGCCAAAATTAGCGAACATAGAGGCGAACTCAACGCCAATATATCCGCCGCCCAAAATACCTAAATGCCCAGGCAATTCTTTTAGATTAAGTAATCCGGTGCTGTCATATACACCAGGCGTGGTGGTAATTCCAGGAATTGGCGGAACCACGGCTTGTGCACCGGTATTAATAAAAATTTTCTCGCCATGAATCTCCAAATTTCCCTCAGGCCGATGAACACGCAGGCTATGATTATTGATAAACTCCGCCTGGCCGTCGATCACGTCGATATTGGGCATATCCGCAAGATTATGAAAATTCTTATTACGTAAAAAATTAACCACTTCATTTTTACGCTGTATGGCACGGACAAAATCTGTGTGCTGCTGTGCGTCATGAACCAATGTTTTGGTTGGGATACAGCCGATATTAATACAGGTCCCGCCATACATTGCATTTGATTGTTCGATGAGAGCCACACGCCAACCTGCTTTTGCCAGCGTGACGGCTAATGTTTTTCCAGCCTTGCCAAAACCAATAATAACTGCCTGATATTTATTCATGATGATTTCCTGTCGAAACGCGTTCATTTGACATCATGACTATAGACGCAAAAGGTGATGCTGCCAACTTACTGATTTAGTGTATGATGGTGTTTTTGAGGTGCTCCAGTGGCTTCTGTTTGGCTTTGTTGAATAAATCGAACTTTTGCTGAGTTGAAGGATCAGATCACGCATCTTCCCGACAACGCAGACCGTTCCGTGGCAAAGCAAAAGTTCAAAATCACCAACTGGCCCACCTACAATAAAGCCCTCATCAACCGTGGCTCCATAACTTTCTGGCTGGATGATGAAGCTATTCAGGCCTGGTATGAGTCGGCAACGCCTTCATCACGGGGAAGACCTCAGCGCTATTCTGATCTCGCCATCACCACCGTTCTGGTCATTAAACGCGTGTTCAGGTTGACCCTGCGGGCTGCACAGGGTTTTATTGATTCCATTTTTACACTGATGAATGTTCCGTTGCGCTGCCCGGATTACACCAGTGTCAGCAAGCGCGCAAAGTCGGTTAATGTCAGTTTCAAAACGCCCACCCGGGGTGAAATCGCGCATCTGGTGATTGATTCCACCGGGCTGAAGGTCTTTGGTGAAGGCGAATGGAAAGTCAAAAAACATGGCCAGGAACGCCGCCGTATCTGGCGAAAGTTGCATCTGGCAGTTGACAGCAACACACATGAAATCATCTGTGCAGACCTGTCGCTGAACAATGTGACGGACTCAGAAGCCTTCCCGGGTCTTATCCGGCAGACTCACAGAAAAATCAGGGCAGCATCGGCAGACGGCGCTTACGACACCCGGCTCTGTCACGATGAACTGCGGCGTAAGAAAATCAGCGCGCTTATCCCGCCCCGAAAAGGCGCGGGTTACTGGCCCGGTGAATATGCAGACCGTAACCGTGCTGTTGCGAATCAGCGGCTGACCGGGAGTAATGCGCGGTGGAAATGGACAACAGATTATAACCGTCGCTCGATAGCGGAAACGGCGATGTACCGGGTAAAACAGCTGTTCGGAGGTTCACTGACACTGCGTGACTACGATGGTCAGGTTGCAGAGGCTATGGCCCTGGTACGAGCGCTGAACAAAATGACGAAAGCAGGTATGCCTGAAAGCGTGCGTATTGCCTGAAAACACAACCCGCTACGGGGGAGACTTACCCGAAATCTGATTTATTCAACAAAGCCGGGGAGAGCATGAAAATGATGGATATGAGCGGTCACGATCAGGCCGCAATGTCCCATGAAATGATGCAAAACGGCAATTCTGCTGCCCATCAGGACATGGCTGAAATGCATAAAAAAATGATGAAATCCAAACCTGAGAACACCCAAGAAACTGCTAAGCCATTTTCCGAAATGAACGAGCATGAGAAAGCCGCTGTTGTGCATGAGAAGGCGAATAATGGTCTATCTTCCGTTATTCATCAGCAGCAGGCTGAAAAGCATCGCAGCCAGATCACCCAGAATTAACCCGCAGCTCCACTTGTCAGACCCTCATTTGACGCCGAAGTCACTGGCTTACGCTCCCGTCCGGGAGCGTTTTTTTCCCATATATCAAACTTTAACTCTGAAGAGGTGGAAGTATCTGACCAACACTGTCACGTAACGCCAGATAACTACAAAAACACCTCAGGTGAACGTAAGCGTTAAGTGAGCGCCGTATTGACGGCTATTTATTGGTGAGATCTACGTTCCATGGCAGCAGTTCGGCCACTTTGTTGATGGGCCACTCCGGCAATACGCTCAGGATATGGCGAAGGTAACCCTCTGGATCGATACCGTTCAGCCTGCACGTTCCGATCAGACCATACAGCAGGGCACCACGTTCACCACCATGATCACTGCCGAAGAAGATGTAGTTTTTCTTGCCCAGACAGACCGCTCGTAGCGCGCGCTCAGCAGCGTTATTATCCGGCTCTGCCAGACCATCATCGCAGTAGTAACACAGGGCATCCCACTGGTTCAGTGCATAAGCGAACGCCTCGCCTAACCGGGATTTTTTCGACAGAGTGGCACTTTTCTCCACCAACCAGTCATGCAGGGATATCAGCAACGGTTAACTTCGGGACCGTCTGGCGGCCAGCCGCTGAGATGCCGGAAGGCCGCGTATTTCCTCTTCTATCGCGTATAACTCACTGATGCGCTTCAGAGCCTCCTCTGCTGTGGCCGTCCGGGTGCTGATATAGACGTCATGGATTTTGCGCCGCGCATGAGCCCAGCATGCCGCTTCTGTCAACGGGCCACCTTCACGCTCTGCGCTGAACAACCTGTCGTACCCTGCGAAGGCATCTGCCTGCAGCACGCCATGATAGTGCCGAAGATGTTGCTGAGGGTGTTTCCCCTGTCGGTCCGGTGAGAAGGCGAACCATGCCGCTGGCGGATCTGATGAACCCGCGCTTCTGTTATCACGGACATATGTCCAGATACGCCCGGTTTTCGTCTTCTTTCTGCCCGGCGCCAGCACGGGCACCGGAGTGTCATCCGTATGCAGTTTGCGGCAGTCCATCACGTAGTGGTAGAGGGCTTCATCCAGCGGGGCCATTAACCGGCAGCACGCATCCACCCAGTTGGAGAGCAGCGCACGACTCAGATCCACACCCTGACGGGCAAAGATTTCGCACTGGCGATACAGCGGCAGGTGTTCACAGTATTTGGCCGTTAACACGCGGGCCAGCAGACCCGGCCCGGCGATGCCCCGGTCGATAGGACGTGAGGGCGCTGGCGCTTCAACGACGCAGTCGCATCGGGTACAGGCCTTTTTCACCCTGACCGTGCGGATCACTTTCAGGGCGCTGGAGACCAGCTCCAGTTGCTCCGCGCTGACTTCGCTGAGATAGGCCATATCACTACCGCAACCAGGACAGCTGGTTTCAGCTGGCTCCAGTCTGTTTATTTCGCGGGGAAGATGTTCCGGTAACGGGCGACGATGACGGGACTGGCGCAACTGACGCGGAACCTGCTGATCATTGTCCCGGCCGTTGTAACGATCGCTTTGCTGCTCCTGCTGTTTCAGCAGGGCTTCGGCTTCTTCGACCTGCCGGCGTAGCTTTTCTGAACGGGTACCGAACAGCATTCGGCGCAGTTTTTCTATCTGAGCCCGCAGATGTTCTATTTCACGCTCTTCGTTCTCTATTTTCTCTTCTGCGCGGGCCAGCGCTGAACGCAGGAACGACTCAGTCTCAGCAACGAGACTGAGCTGGCTGTCTTTCTGGCGAAGCGCGTCTTCCAGCGCAGCGATACGGGCGAGATAGTCCTGACTCATGACCCCATTTATAATGCGGTCATGCGCTTTTTACAACATCGTCAGTGAGTTAAGGCGTGCAGTTTTAGGTTTCCGCCAGTCCAGCTTATCGAGGAGCATGGCGAGTTGTGAGCGGGTGATGGCGATTTTGCCGTCGCGTACAGCAGGCCAGACGAACTGTCCCTCTTCCAGACGTTTGGTAAACAGACACAGACCGTCAGCATCAGCCCAGAGGATCCTCACGGTGTCACCTTTACGACCACGGAAGATAAACAGGTGGCCGGAGAACGGATTGTCATCAAGAACATGCTGGACCAGTTCGCCCAGACCATTGAAGGACTTACGCATATCGGTGACCCCGGCAACCAGCCAGATACGAGTGCCTGACGGTAAGGGTATCATCGGCTCCTCCCGCTCAGCTCGCGGATCAGCGTTTTCAGAAGTGCAGGTGATAAATCCCCGGACAGACGCAGGCTGGCACCGCCGACAGTCACCTCGCATGTCATGGCCTCGCGGCAGGCTGGAGCGGCGGGTTCATAGTGCGGCTCAGCATGGTGTGACAGGACCATATCAGGCAGGACAACGGGGATAACAGAGTCTTGCTCTCTGATTGACCGTTGTATTTCATCGGGCAGAAGATGTCTGTAACGCTGGCGCCAGGTAAACAGCAGATTGTCATTAATTCCATTATCCCGCGCCAACCGGGCAACACAGGCTCCAGGCTGATATGAAGTGGTTTACTGAATTTGGCCACCTGAACAGAGGTGATATGCTCACCTCAGAACAACACAGGTGTCATAATGAAAAAAAGAAATTTCAGCGCAGAGTTTAAACGCGAATCCGCTCAACTGGTCGTTGACCAGAACTACACCGTGGCAGATGCAGCCAGCGCTATGGATGTCGGCCTTTCCACAATGACGCGATGGGTGAAACAATTACGTGATGAACGGCAGGGCAAAACACCAAAAGCCTCCCCCATTACCCCGGAACAAATTGAAATCCGTGAGCTCAGGAAAAAGCTACAACGTATTGAAATGGAAAATGAAATATTAAAAAAGGCTACCGCGCTCTTGATGTCAGACTCCCTGAACAGTTCTCGATAATCGGGAAACTCAGGGCGCGTTATCCTGTGGCCACTCTCTGCCATGTGTTCGGGGTTCATCGCAGCAGCTACAAATACTGGAAAAACCGTCCTGAAAAGCCAGACGGCAGACGGGCTGTATTACGCAGTCAGGTACTTGAACTGCATGGCATCAGCCACGGCTCTGCCGGAGCAAGAAGCATCGCCACAATGGCAACCCAGAGAGGTTACCAGATGGGGCGCTGGCTTGCTGGCAGACTCATGAAAGAGCTGGGGCTGGTCAGTTGCCAGCAGCCGACTCACCGGTATAAGCGTGGCGGTCATGAGCACGTTGCTATCCCGAATCATCTTGAGCGACAGTTCGCCGTAACGGAACCAAATCAGGTGTGGTGCGGTGATGTGACCTATATCTGGACGGGTAAGCGCTGGGCGTACCTCGCCGTTGTTCTCGACCTGTTCGCAAGAAAACCAGTGGGCTGGGCCATGTCGTTCTCGCCGGACAGCAGGCTCACCATGAAAGCACTGGAAATGGCATGGGAAACCCGTGGTAAGCCCGTCGGGGTGATGTTCCACAGCGATAGTAATAATGCCGATGTCAGTCTTTACCACCACTTAGTTTGCCGTTTAACCAGATTGGTGTGATTACTGATGCAGTGAAGACCTTCCCGCATCCTGACTCACACAGCGATCGACCTTTTGTGTCCTGCCCTGGACCCGTCGGTTGCCGGAAGCGCCTTCATGCGAGGCATCTCCTCACCGATGCGCGTGACTCAAGAAGGGCCTGACGGCTTGTCTCGTTACTGTCCTGTCCAGGTTATCTGTCTGGAGATTCAACTCTGTTTCCTCACAGGAGCTCTGTCATGGTTGATAAAGTTACCGAAGCTGCCGTTGTGGGTGGCGTGGATACACATAAAGATTTGCACGTTGCCGCTGTCGTAGATCAGAACAATAAAGTCCTTGGGACTCAGTATTTCTCCACAACACGACAAGGTTACCGGCAGATGCTGGCATGGATGACCTCGTTTGGGACATTAAAGCGAATTGGTGTTGAGTGCACAGGTACCTATGGTTCCGGTTTGCTTCGTTATTTTCAGAACGCCGGGTTAGAAGTTCTTGAGGTGACTGCTCCAGACCGGATGGAGCGACGCAAACGGGGTAAAAGTGACACAATTGATGCTGAATGTGCCGCTCATGCAGCATTCTCAGGCATCAGGACAGTTACTCCCAAAACGCGTGATGGCATGATTGAGTCCCTGCGGGTATTAAAAACTTGCCGAAAAACAGCAATATCAGCCCGCAGAGTCGCTCTCCAGATTATCCATTCAAATATTATCTCTGCCCCGGATGAATTACGTGAACAGCTCAGAAATATGACGCGCATGCAGCTCATCAGGACCCTGGGTTCCTGGAGACCTGATGCCAGTGAATACCGCAATGTAACCAACGTTTATCGCATTTCATTAAAGTCCCTTGCCCGACGCTATCTCGAGTTACATGACGAAATCGCTGATCTGGATGTCATGATTGCGGCAATTGTCGACGAGTTGGCACCTGAGCTGATTAAACGTAATGCTATCGGATACGAAAGCGCTTCACAGTTGCTGATCACTGCCGGAGACAATCCTCAACGGTTAAGATCAGAATCAGGATTTGCGGCACTGTGTGGTGTCAGCCCGGTCCCCGTTTCTTCTGGAAAAACGAACCGTTACCGACTTAATCGTGGTGGAGATCGTGCTGCAAATAGTGCACTTCACATCATCGCCATCGGACGCTTACGAACTGACGCAAAAACAAAGGAATATGTCGCCAGGCGTGTAGCCGAAGGACATACAAAAATGGAAGCGATACGCTGTCTAAAGCGATATATCTCCCGCGAAGTTTACACGTTACTGCGCAATCAAAACAGGCGGATCAACAGTATCCCGATAACAGCTTGACTCTTAGAAGGGCGTCCAGGGCAGCCAGTACGGCAGTGACGACTGGCAGCGCTTCTACCGGGCCAATAACCTGGCGCCGAGCATGAGCCGGCGTGGCAACTGCTGGGATAATGCGGTGGCCGAATCGTTCTTCAGTTCGCTGAAAAAAGAACGGATCAGAAAACGCATATATAAAACCAGGGATCTGGCCCGGGCGGATCTTCGATTACATTGAAGTCTTCTATAACCGGTCCCGGCGCCACAGCCACCTCGGCGGCGTCAGTCCGGAGGCCTTCGAACAGGCCTCGTCGTGAGGACAGGATTTGTCTACAGGCGTGGGGTCAGTCCAAACTATAGGGCAGGATCGTCTACCGGGGCGGGGTCAGTCCATCAACGGCTCGGAAGTGTCTAGATTATCCGTGGCTATTCACCGGGGCAAACAGGCCGATCAGGAACGACATAAGAAAGTTCTGTATTACCGACAGGTCAAGAAACTGAGCATAAGAGAAACTGCTGAAGCCACCAGTTACAGTACATCTCAGGTCTGCAGGGTTCAGGCCCTGTTCAGGCCTGAAAATTAAGCACATTTTCTGAGGCTGGAAATCAACTCATGCTGACAGCCTGAGCCTGTTGGCATGGTAAGCAATGTGCTCACCAATAAAGCTGGAAATGAAATAATAGCTGTGGTCGTATCCAGTATGATATCGGAACGACGCATTGAGGTTCATCTCATTGCATACTCTCTCAAGGATTTTGGTGCGCAGTTGCTCTTCATAAAAGGCGTCACTCAGCCCCTGATCAATGAAGATTTCTGGTAATTTTTCACCCTGTAAAATGAGGCTGACTGGATCGTAGGCTTCCCACGTTTTTCTGTTTTCACCCAGGTAAGCGCTAAATGCCTGTTGCCCCCATGGCACCTGAGAAGGCGATACTATCGGGGAAAATGCTGATACGCTCACATATTCACCAGGATTTCGCAGAGCCAGCACCAGAGCACCCAGCCCTCCCATAGAATGACCGGATATAGATTTTCTTGCCGTTGCAGGAAAATGATTCATGACGACATCCGGAAGCTCTCTGAGAATATAGTCATACATCCTGTAATGAACATTCCACGGCTGTTCCGTCGCGTTCAGATAAAAACCGGCCCCCTGGCCAAGATCGTAACTGTCGGCATCCGGGACATTATTACCCCGGGGACTGGTATCCGGGACAACAACGATGACGTTATGCCGGGCTGCATAATGCTGCATACCTGATTTGGTGATGAAATTCTGCTCAGTACAGGTCAGGCCCGACAACCAGTATAGTACCGGCAGTTTTTCTGTTACTGCTTTGGGAGGAAGATACACACCGAAATTCATTTCACAATTAAGGGATTGTGAATAATGCCGGTACACGTTTTGCCAGCCGCCAGAGCTGGCATGCTGCTCAATGAGTTCCATCAGCCGTTATCTCATGGTTATTTCCCCTGACCGAAGCCAGGGGAAGTATCTTTAAATCCGGACGTCAGATAAACGTATACGCCGTGATTTTGTTACCCGCCGGATCCCGCAGGTAGGCAGCATAGGCCCCGGGAAGGTGACCACGCGGGCCAGGTTGACCTTCATCAGCTCCACCGGCGGCAAGGCCGGCAGCATGGAAAGCATCAACCTCTTCCGGGGTGGCAGCAGCGAAGCCGACAGTCACCCCGTTAGCGGAAGGTGCTTCACCGTTGCCCGGACGGGCAATGATAAATGCCGGCTTTTCGCGGCCATAGAGTACCCAGCCGTTGCCAAACGGGCCGAGGTTATTGATACCAAGCGTGCCCAGGACGACATCGTAAAATGCGGAGGATTTCTCGACATCGGCTGCGCCAATGAACACATGAGAAAAGATGCCGTCACCAGAAATTACCGGAGTTGTCATTTTCCACTTCCTTCAGTTTGAGTTGATTAAAATTCTGATGGGATCAGTAATGAATCACTGTCCGGATAGATTTGCCTTCATGCATAAGCTCGAAGGCGTCATTGATTTCATCCAGTGTCATCGTATGGGTTACAAATGGCTCAAGGTCAATATCCCCCTTCATGGCATCCTCGACCATACCGGGGAGCTGAGTGCGGCCTTTTACTCCGCCAAACGCGGAACCTTTCCATACGCGCCCGGTGACCAGCTGGAAAGGACGGGTGGAAATCTCCTGTCCGGCCCCTGCGACACCAATGACAACGGACTGCCCCCACCCACGGTGAGCACTTTCCAGCGCTGCACGCATGACGTTAACGTTACCGATACATTCAAAGGTATGGTCAATACCCCACTTGTTGATATCCAGCAGAACATCTTTAATCGGTTTGTCATAATCATTCGGGTTAATGCAGTCAGTGGCCCCGAACTGACGGGCCAGGTCAAATTTTGTCGGATTAGTATCGATAGCGATAATACGTCCCGCTTTTGCCTGACGGGCCCCCTGTACCGCAGCCAGACCAATTGCCCCCAGACCAAAAATGGCAACTGAATCGCCCGGCTGCACTTTAGCCGTGTTATGGACGGCGCCAATACCGGTAGTCACGCCACAACCCAACAGGCAGACGTGTTCATGGTTCGCCTCCGGGTTAATTTTTGCCAGAGAAACCTCGGCCACAACGGTGTATTCACTGAATGTGGAACATCCCATGTAGTGGTAAAGAGGCTGACCGTTGTATGAAAAGCGAGTGGTCCCGTCAGGCATCAGTCCTTTGCCCTGAGTCTCGCGAACCGATACACAGAGGTTCGTTTTACCGGACTGGCAGAATTCACACTCCCCGCATTCAGCGGTGTAGAGCGGAATAACATGGTCACCCGGCTTCACACTGGTGACGCCTTCACCAACTTCAACGACGATACCGGCTCCCTCGTGGCCGAGAACCACCGGGAAAACGCCCTCAGGGTCATTCCCTGAGAGGGTAAAGGCATCGGTATGGCAGACACCTGTGTGGGTGTTTTTAATCAGCACCTCGCCTTTTTTAGGCGGAGCAACATCAATTTCAACAATCTCCAGGGGCTTCCCTGGTGCAAATGCAACAGCGGCACGTGATTTCATACGTAATATATCCTCAATGTAATAATGGCCTCACCTATTTAAGATAGGCACGAACCAGCTCAATCGTATCGTCAACTGATTTACTGACTTCATGACTGTAGCTGTCATTCTGGTCAAAGGTTTCCCGTATGTGGCTCTCCAGCACCTCTGCCATCAGTCCGTTAGCGGCGCCCCGGACGGCGGCGATTTGCTGGAGAACGGAACGGCATTCAGCGCCACTTTCAAGTGCTCTTTCCAGAGCATCAATCTGACCCCGGATACGGCGAACCCGGGTTAGGACCTTTTTTTTCTCTTCAGGAGTACTGGGCATTGCTTACCTCACTGCTCTGTATTTCTTATACTATAGGGGAGTATTACATTAAGATCAACACATACCCCACTATAGTATAATAAATATATCAGAGCACCGGTAATGACTCCAACTTACTGATAGTGTTTTATGTTCAGATAATGCCCGATGACTTTGTCATGCAGCTCCACCGATTTTGAGAAAGACAGTGACTTCCTGCCCAGCCTTGCCAGATGCTGCCTCAGATTCAGGTTATGCCGCTCAATGCGCTGCGTATATCGCTTGCTGATAACGTGCAGTTCTCCCTTCAGGCGTGATTCATAAAGCGGCCAGCCATCCGTCATCCATACCACGACCTCAAAGGCCGACAGCAGGCCCAGAAGACGCTCCAGCGTGACCAACGTGCGTTCACCGAATACGTGCGCCACAACCGTCCTCCGTATCCTGTCATACGCGTAAAACAACCAGCGCTGGCGTGATTTAGCGCCGACGTAACCCCACTGTTCGTCCATTTCCGCGCAAACAATAACGTCACTGCCCGGTTGTATGCGTGAGTTTACCGACTGCGGCCTGAGTTTTTTAAGTGTCGTAAAATCGTGTTGAGGCCAACGCCCATAATGCGTGCACTGGCGCGACATCCGACGCCATTCATGGCCATATCAATAATTTTCTGGTGTGTACCGGGCTGAGAGGCGATGTAAGTGAACTGTAGCTGCCATGTTTTACGGCAGTGAGAGCAGAGATAGCGCTGATGTCCGGCAGTACTTTTACCGTTACGCACCACGCCTTCAGTAGCTGAACAGGAGGGACAGCTGATAGAAACAGAAGCCACTGGAGCACCTCAAAAACACCATCATACACTAAATCAGTAAGTTGGCACCCTTACCCTGTATAGGTACTCTCTGTTTTTCGTGGCCTGCCTCGCCCACGAATTTCGCCAGTCATGACTTTGCTCCTGCATTTTATTAACGGAAAAGAATAAGTGATTTTGCGCGGAGGCTTCAATCAGTTTATCCCCGGCGGTGACGAGGTGGCCACCTATGCCGACTGGACAGGGGACTGACTATTGCCATAACGCCATCGCAGGTTGCTTCAGTAAACCTGCTAATCCCGTACAATGGCGAATTCGCTATATCCGCTTCTCGCACTTAGCTGCCATAAATCGGCCAGGCAATCACAGGTCATTTCTGTCTCGCAAAGAAGGTGCCGTTTCTGCTTTGCGTTGACAGGTAGAATTAACCTATAAGCTAATTTTGTTGGCAGTTATCGTGGCTACCCGGTCACTACCCTGTTAGCGTGAGTTTTCGTTCCACTGAGGAACGGGGATTTATGCGCGTTAGCGCATGTAAGGCGGCAGGATGAAATGACAGGTAGCACCGAGGGTTAGCCGCCGATACCAGTGAGGGATCGAAAGGGATCGCCTATCCATCCCTTCACCCTGCAAAGCCATATTCCGCTAAAAGCGGCTCAGAGGCTTTTGTGCGCGGTCGGAGTGGTCACAACAAGGGGACGTCTCAGAAAACGGAATCTATGGTCACTCCCGTTTTTGCAACACCGATTTTGACGACAAGTTGGCTTGCTTGAATCTATCCGGCGTCTGAATGGGATTTTATTCCCGCGCCTTGATGAGTTCCGCGCCTGATGAACCTCC
>NZ_CAMSEL010000038.1:0-12180 GCF_947057495.1 Citrobacter sp. Marseille-Q5395
GTGTAGCTAGAATTTTTGTTCCATTTGTTGAGCTTCAAAATCTCTCGTTGCCTTCAATAATGAAGCGCCACTGTAGTACTCCGGTTCAGTAATATCATCCTCTTTATTCAACCATTGCGAGGCTGATTCATTGCCTGTCTTAACTGTACTCACATCGCTGCCTTGGTATTTGGGCAACATTACGGCATCCACTTCTTGATAAACGCCATTGCGTTTCACCAGGATTTTAACCGCTTTCGCTTTGCTGCGTTTTTCGCGCACTTTATTAACCAGATACAGCACGACAATCCAGCCTACCAGTACGTAAAGAAAAGTATTCATAATGCCCTCCTTTGTATGTGTCCATTATACCAGGTTCCGTCCCAGCCCAAATAGGTTCGGTGCATGAAAAATAGACTTTCCCGCTTGAATCTGCAAATCACCTCCGGCGTGCCTTTGCTGCCCCGAGAGATATTTTCTTTCCGGATGCGTCTGACAGATTCAGAAAAGGTACTTTTCTGCACGACGGATTTAATTTAGATTCTCTGACTTCACGCCCCACCAGCCAGAGCCCACGGCCGCAACCTTTACGAAAAAAACCGTCAAAATTACCAATGTCGATAGCTCCCCACCAGCGGACGCCTGCGAACAGCATCAATCACCACCACCCCCACATCCGCCACCAGCGTCACCACCACCCCCACATCCACCATCACCGCCTGAGGTATCGGGGGTAAAGAAGGAACCATTTCCGTCGGCAATCCCCCCTCTCTTACTATCCTGCGTATACCGACGCCCTTCGGTCTGGGAATGGCAAAGTGCCTTTTTATTACGGGCTCTCAAAAATAGACAGCAGAAAAGACATACAACCACATAGAGGGTTAAAACAATATTGAGAATCATAAGCACCAGTGAAATCCTGTGAGTCATCGTTAATTGTCTGAGTATTTATATCAAAGTCCCTCGCGCTTAATTTTTGCTAGCACGTCCCTTTTCTCTCGATCGCGAATTAAGATGGCTCAGTTCAGTTACAGACGACACACCGCAGGCATCCGCCAGGCATATCTACACGCAGGTCGGGAGGTCACGACGATTTCTTTCCGGATGCAAGATACCTTTTCAGTTCCCCGGCGCCATCTCGGCACCGGGCGAAACCATCTGCATGCGGGTCAGACTTATACCACCAGCTGTGGGCCCCGGGCAGACCCAGACTCCCTTCCCCGTTTGCCAGCACTGACATCTGAGTCCATAAAAAGAAACCCGGAGTTACCGGGTTCTTGTGCTGATCAGCTGGCCTTCAGTCCGTGGCTTTGCAGGTGGCTATTGAGCGCATCATAGGCATCGGGTTCATAATTCCAGTTACGCCAGATCAGCTGGCGATCGTGGTCGCGATGATTACGGATGGCAATCTGGAAATGGCCTGCTGGCTGGAGGTTTTCGATAAAGACGTTCTGGTAACCGGCGGCAACGGCGCGGGCTTGAGCCAGTGATAACGGTGATTCGTTGCTGAAAAATCCGCTCATGGGCATTTCCTTCATAATGGCCAGGCCTGAGCCTGGCACTGGGTGTCAGGCCACAAGGCGTTTCGCGAGTTTAACGAAGTGATCTTGGTTGTTGTAGAGCGGCATCTGATAGGCCCGGTCTGAAATAAACATCCGGATCTGGTCAAACGTCATGCCGCAGTTAAAGCCGGTTTCGCTGACATTAGCCCGGGGAAAATCGGCGCAAAATTCGTTTAACACCTTCTCATGGACAATGCCGATATTAAGGAGTCCGGCAGGTCCGTTATCACGGAAAGACACCACCCGGAATGCACCGTACCAGCCCGACTGGCAGAAGAAGGTAAACGCCTGGTTCGCAAGTCCGTTAAACAGCTCGTAACGCAGGCTGGCACTTAGCGATTGACTGTCCAAGCAGTACACACGGTTGATGAAGACGCCTGGGTCGATATTTGCAGGGGTCTGCCCGTAAGCAATACACGGCATAGGCATTTCCGCAGTGTCTTTGTTATCACCAATTACTTTATATTGGGTGGCGATGATATCCGCCAGCATTGATCCACCAAGTGTGTTAATTGCTGCGATGTCGTTAATCTGAATATTAAGATTTTTCATATTTCACCTCGTCGTTTTTTATTATTATTCCACAATCGGTTTCGTGGCTAATAACCTGAAGTGAAATATTTAATAAATAATTCAGTACGACAGACACAAGCCGGTTGACCGTTCAAAAATGTCCTGTAAATGAATACCACAGACATCCAGATTAAAGCGGACAAGCTCTACTTCATTATTTGAAGTAGAAAATAAATAAAAATCAAATCCACCTGTATTATCATCTTTGAAAATTCTGAAGGAATTATTATCAACAGCGTCGGCCAGTTCAACGTGAACGCCATAGCGCACTTCACCGTCGTCAAACTGTGCAATTCGGCGCACAGATTTAAGACGGACAAATTTCGCCAGCTCCAGTTCGGGCGCCTGGGAAAACGTCAGTGCCTCGAAGATGAGATCAGCCGTTTCATGTTGCTTCCTGCGGTCGAACTCAAACAAACCGCCACCGTTGTTGCGATAGACCGGCTGAAGCGCATTGACCAGGTTGAACGACTGCCGGTTCCTGTCATATCTGTACATTTAAAGGTACTCCAGACCTGCCAGCATCCACCAGCAGGACATAATGTGATTAGTGCCAGTCGGCGATCAGTTCTTCGCACTGCAAAAAGGATAAGCACTGCTGTGCCAACACGGGCAGTACGGCAATGTTGGGTAGGCGGTTGTAACACCAGGCGTTAAACAGCATCTGCCACGGACCGGCGTAGTAACCGGCCATTTTCTTTTTTTGCTTCGGAGTACGGCACGCTGAAATAGCCTGCTGATAGAGACTTTCATTTTCGGCACCTGAGCGTTGTTGCAGTGCCTTGTAAATAAAGGAATAGAGAGAGTCGGAACAATTAGATGCGTAAGCCAGACTGGTTTTCATAATACCTCCTGTTTTTTGGTATTATATAAAATTCGACCTGCTAGCTAATAACCTACACTGAATATATTTTTAAATTCCCATAAATATTAAATATGGACGAATGTGGATTTAAGCGTTGTAAATTATTAAAACCATATCTTATTCTACCATTATGTATTCCCTACAATACGCTTGCTAATTCGTAATTTTGCAGTTATTTGAATATCACCATCCTAAAAGCTGGTAGCCACCTATTTTCCCTCGGATGTAAGTTCACAATAACTCTGTTTATTGCCTGTTCAGTGGCGGTTAAGATTTATAAATGGGTGTGCCATTCGTCAAATCGGTATCCATGGGGTTTGCAGGTACTTATTAAAACGGATCATTCACCTTTTACGTTTACTGCAAACGAGCGTAAGAATTCAGTTGCAGCTCTGCGTCCGCCTGCTGTTGCAGCACGTCCATCACCCGGCTGAGCATGGTCAGCGCCTGGGAGGGGGAGCCGCCAAAAGTCACTTTAATTTCGTTGGTGGTGTGGTGCTGCTCCAGATCGAGAATATTCACTTCCACGTCTTCGCCCTTCTCATCCTTCGCCGTACACTGAATGCTGACCCGGGTCACAGGGTCCTTAACTGTCTGCAATGGTGCCTTCGTGCTGACGTTGATCGCGATATTCTTCATTACCCTGTTTCTCCTTGACCTGTGGTGGTAACCGACCCTACCGGGTGGAGGGTCGGTCAGAAAATCATGCCTGGCCCTGTTGCTGCTTTTCGGCATGCTTACGCAGGTACTGCGTGAGATTGCCGTGGGCTTCACAGATGGCATTCATCTCATCATTGGTCAGCACTAAGGTGTACGTATCGTCGCTGAGGTTCTTAGCGGCACGTTGTTCTGCTTCTTCCGCAATACGCGAAAAAAGCGGGATTGCCGTGTCCGCAATCGTCGTCACGGTCTTTTTGTTGAGTACGCTGGAGACCGATACAGTTTTAGGCTCTGGCGTTTTGATCGGATCTTTCGCCTTCGGCTCCGGGGTGTTTTCCGGAGTTGGCTCCGGGTTGGTCCCAACATTCCCGTCCACCAGCTGCGGCGGGGTGGTCTCATCCGTAGTACCTTCGACGGATGTTTGTTCCGTCACGGTGGTTTCAGGGGTGTTTGCGTTCGTTTCCTGCACGACCGGCGCTTTCGGCTGCATGGCTGCATCAATTTTGCCAGCTTTGACGAATTTAAGGGTTTTGGCCGTCGCCTTGCCATAGACGTCGATGGCTTTGGTGATATTATTCACGGCCTTATCGCCGCTGTAGAGATATTCATCCAGCGCGACATACATGCTCACTTCCCCTGTCACCAGCATAACCTGGAGGGCTTCAGGCAGGTCCAGGACGCGAACCATCTGACGCAGGTGCTGTTCTGTTTTACCGCGACGCTTGGCCAGTTCTGCGAACGTTTTAGGTTCTTCAGCATCTTCGACCATCCGTTTGATGGAGAGCGCCTCAGCCACGACAGACAGAGCCAGATTAGAGTTACCGTCCAGCGTAAACTGTTCGGCACTGGCGCGGCTACCGCGAAACTCCTCGCAGCGAATTAACGAAATCAGTTCACGCCCTTCCTCTGCCAGCTCGATGTTTGCCATAGCGGCGGCGCGGATACGACATGCCCCCTGACGCAGAACAGGACGACCATTCAGAACCTGCACGACGATAGCTGGTACGCTTAAAGGCTCAGACTTATAGGACTCTTTAAGACTGTTCAGGTGGGCTACCACGTGGGGTAAGGAGTAGTAGCTTTCTCCCATGCCAGCGGTACGGGTGTTAAAACCTTCTTCCTCTTCGACCACTGCCGGGTTGATGACCAGACCATTGCTTTTGCGTGCGCCGTTACCGGAACGCTCCAGGTAAGTGCGCAGGCTGATATCGTTGTTAGCGGTTTTTACATCATTTTCGATAGTGGACATTGTGGCCTTCCTTTTAATTTTTCGTTTAGGGTGGTTGTTCGCTACAACACAACAATACCAGGTTCGATTCATTTCCTAATAACCTGAGGCGAAAAAAAAAGTAACTTTTTTTCCCGGGGTAATAGTACGTGATCCGTCCGTTTTAATTTTTCGCTAAGGAGGCCAAATTTAACTTTAGTGTGAAATCGGGTACCAAAAAGCCGGAATTTATCGAAAAGTTACTTTTCCGTCTGCAAGAACCCACAATAATGCAGATCCGTCAGCATGAAAGGTGTGACATGCGCTGAAGGGAAGATGAGTAAGAGGGGAACTGCGGCGTCACACGGCATCTAAAGTTACTTTTCCAAAATATGGAATGGCAATCTATCTATCGCTATAAAGGAATAACCGGGATCACTGTCGAACATCTCAACGCGGGGCAGGTAGAATGAGGGAATTAAAATCGGGCCAGGCTAAATCTGCCCGGCCATCGGGAAAGGATACGGCGGCATGGGTCTTACACGAGATAATGCGAATGTATGGTCTTTTCCGGTTGCGACTGTTGGGTTTCTTTCTCACCTGTGGCTAACCGTCGGTATTCGGCGTCACAAAACATCCGTAAGTTGGTAAAGACTTTCTCCATAAACTCAGCGTGAGCAAACGACTCACCCGGGGATTGTGTACGTTCTTTCATACATTCCTTTTTAATCATGTCGACACCTTCGGCACAGGTTGCAGCGGGTACGTCAGCGGGTCACCGGCTGGCGCTGATAATTCGTGAATCCGGAATAGTATTCTACCCTGTTCGCATGCCACATCTGGTCGATAAGCGGGGAATTTCAATCCTATATTGAACCCAGCGACCACCGCAGGGAGAAGGGGCACATGACTTGTTTGTCCGTCCGGTCTCGGCATAAGGAGCGAGCCATGAGCAAAGAGACTCTGTCACTGGCAACCCGTTACGCGGGCAACTCCTCTGTGATTTCGGAAATGCAGACAGCGCTGGACGTAATGCCGCTGGTGACGGAAGCCGTTCAGAGCGTGTGCGAACGGGTTGAATGTGAGCCCACTGAATTTCTGGACGCGATGGCGCTTGTAAAACGTTTCCTGCTGGCAAAACAAGATGAACTCCGTGCGGAAAGCGTTTCAATCCGCAAGCAGCTGGGTGAGATGGGGGAATAATGATGATTAAGTCTACTATCAGCAACGATGCGCTTCGCACCCGTATTCAGGCGCTGCGTAAAACCAGTGCAAACACCCTTGTCAGCACGGCGAAATTCGACGCTGATGCGCTGGAGGACCTCCTGCGCCTGCGTACCGCAGTGAAGCTGAGACGAGTACACGTGGTCCAGAGTGGCACCTGCGACTGCGAGGAGCCCTGTGAATGCATGCCCGGGCTGTATGTAACCGTCGACTCCGGCGTGGGTCACGGCCAGGCGGTCTGGACTTACCGGGACGACGGAAAATCCGGTCTGGCGTACTGGTGCGAATTTATGGGACTCGCTCCATTCTGGGCCGAAGACCAGATGCATGCCGCCGAACTGCTTCGCGAGAAACTGGCCCCTGACCCGACGGTTTCAACAGCGACATGACACGGCTGCACTCTCCCCCTGGGAGCCGCACTACGCGGCTCTGTTTGACCGAGAACACTATGACCGATAACAATGAAAAGCACGTTAACGCGATCCATATGAAGGGCAACGATAACGCGAAAAAAGATGAGGCCGACAAAGCAACGGCACTGGTCCAGATGCGTATGACCCCGGAGAAAAAATCACGCTATGTCCGTGAGGCGAAGCGTAATGGCCTGACTATCTCGGCATGGATTCAGCGTCATATGGATCAGGTATGTGATGAGTCAGACGTAAACTATCTAAAGAAAAAGGCTGGCGAGCAATAGGCGACAGTCCACCAGCAGCAGCGAAAAGTTACTTTCCCGGTTGCCTGAAAAGGACCGCATACTGCAAACACAAGGTGTGAACATCACACCCCCGCCCCGGCGGCTCCGGGCAAAGGAGTATCCAATGAAACTTTCCCGCCAGACCACGAACGACACTGCTGTAATCGAAGGTACCCGCAGCCACTTCTGGGGTCGCTCGCTCTACTTCATCATTGAGAATGCGCCCAGGGCACACCTCGTCGCTATTGATGAATTGCTGGATGCAGCGGGTTGGGAAAGCGATCACTGTCCAAACTACGAAGATGACGATGCGTTTGGGCATGCCGGTTACAGCTGCGGGTACATGATTGAGATCGATGACGTGGCACGCTTCAGGGCTGACTATAAGCGCCTCAAAAAGCAGATTGCCGCCCATATCGCCGCCCAGCGTAAAGCCGCAGCCAAACAGACGGCATGAATTTTAATGCAAGCGTTGAGCCTGCATCTAAAAGGAACTGTGCAATGACCGAACAACTATCGGATGAAAAACTGCACCAGCTGGAAGGTGCTGCCGCAAATTACCGTACGACATACCAGGCGCACCTCGCTAATCCACTGGATGGCTCCGCAGTACAGGACTGGGATGAAGCGACCCGTCAACTAATGGCGGTCATCAATTACGATGAAGCCAATATTATCGCGCACCTACTGGCTCGCCGGGATGCAGATCTTGCCAGGCATGAAAGCGACATGACCCGGGCTATCGCAGCTTGGCAGACGGCATCCGTGAAGCTGTCCGAGCAGGCCAGCCAGCAACCAGAATTCCACCTCCGCCGTGTTGGTGGGGACGAGGAGCTCTATGCCCCTTGTGGAAAAGATTATCCACGGGGAAGAGCGTACTACGTTAAGCCGGTAGTGAGCCTGGTTACCGTAAATTGTCCGCCCTGCGACCAATGCTTTGATTCTGCCGACGCCGCAACGGCCTACCGGGATGAGCAGTGGAGACATGTGCTGAGTGAAGCTGGTGTGCTGGTTACGCCGGGGGAGACAGCCCCGGTTCAGCCCACTGAAGACAAGCCGCTTTCCAAATAGTGCGATTGAAAATGAAAACGAAGATGAAACAGCCCAAATCTGCACTTCAGAATGCGATGAAGGGCGAAGAGCCTGCGAGCGTACAAATTCAGATGCGTGCCACTGTAACAAGAAAAGAACGCTATAAGGCGCAGGCAATTCAGGAGGATCTGAATTTAACCGAATGGATGGCGAATCATCTGGACGCCGTCTGTGACGCCGCCGAAGGAAAGGCATCCGTCAGCATCTTTTCCCCGGTTGTACCGGAGAAGATCCCAGACAGCGTCTACCAGGTCATCTATCAGGAATGCGGCGGGTTCGTGGACTGCGATGCGAATGCCCAGACGATCTGGAATGCCTGCCGCCAGGCCATTCTGAAAAACGTGAAAGACTGAATACCCGGCGTCATTTTACCGGATGCAGCAAGGACAAACATGACCATAATTGAACGCCGTGCAGAGATGCGCCAGACGGCCATTAAAGCTCTGCTGGATGCTGAAGAAGCACTGACCGCACTGGCTATGTCCTATGAGCTACAGCCCAATGAGAAGACCAGTGCATGTCATCCACAAACCAGTACTCTCTCCACGACCAGCCAGGTTCGGAAATTGCGGCGGGTCCTCGAAAAATTGAGGCGTTGAGAATTAAACAGGACGCAGGAGGAGGTACCCAGTGCGAGCCGCAGCCGTTCTGGGGAGAATTTTAATCCGACGGTATTCCACTGAGACTGTTGAATGCCTTGGGTAATTGAGTGGCGGTCTGCCACCGAACGGAAGGAAAAAAGGGTTTCCCCGACCGGAGAAACCCTTTTCTAAAGGTGCTATTGGCTTGCTGGCCACATCTGAATCGAGGGGGGTTACCCCCCCTCTTTCAGCTACTTACCGGATTCGTAGTCCATCACAGCCGACACTTCCCGCGTACCGTCTTTCAGCCGCAGTTCGCAGAGCGAATTGCGCGTAAGCCAGGTGAATATCAACAGCGTAAGACATACTATCAATACGCACAAAACAACGGGTTGGTTCGGCAGTTTCATGGCTTCTTCTCCTGTCAACGCAAAGCAGAAGTGTCACCTTCGGTGCGAAACAGAGATGTCATGCTTTGGTTCAGAGAATGCGTTTGACCGCCTCGCTATATACTTCCGAGCGTTCTCTTTTCCCAACAGAAATCACGAAAACGACAACTTTCTCGTCTATAACCTGGTATACAAGGCGATAGCCTGAAGACCGGAGCTTAATCTTGTAACAATCAGGCATACCACGGAGCTTGTTTGCTTCAATCCGGGGTGACTCAAGTACTTCAACCAGCTTCTTTTTCAACTGTTCACGTACCGTCGAGCCCAGCTTTCGCCATTCCTTTAGTGCCCGCTCGTCAAAATCCAGAAAATATGCCATCAGAGTTCATCCAGCGTCACACGTACTGGCTTAGGATTACGAAGCCGTTCTTTCACTATCTCCACAAGTTCAGCATCTTCATCACTCAGGAGTGTCTGTTTGAACGGCAAGCGTTCATTGTCAGCGATATACTCGAGCATGAGACGAAGCGCTTCAGAAGGAGTTACACCCATTTTTTCAAGCGCGGCGTAAGAACGCGCTTTAAGTTCATCGTCAATACGCAGGTTAATGCTACCCATGTCTTACACCTCTTGTAATTACAAATGTCATTACAAGTATCGCACTACAACATGCTTAGGGCAAGTCACGAAGGAAGTCAGAAAGTAGTCGTAAGAACGGTGATCACTGTCCGCTTTGTGCCAGGAGCAGCCATTGCTAAGTCCATCCTGTATTGTGCAGGTCAGCTCGTTTTTAAAGAGTCCGGCCATCATCTTACTGGTACAGACACCATATACTTTGTGACGGTCAGGCTACATATGCACAACTCAACTTATTCATCTATTTTTTGCTTTAGCATGTCAGTGTTGCTTTCTCGTCGGCGGGTGAGCGGTGACCTGACCTGTCGATAAAGGAACATAGCACGTTTTATGCAACACCCGCATGCGGCAGAAAATTATTGCCGAACGTTTACCCCTGTCAACAAGCTTTACTTTCTGAGGCGCGCCAGCCCGCGAGGAAAACAATCTGAACATCAAACAATTAATGACACAAGAAATACGATTAAAGATTTTTTTGTGCATGCCGATAGTGCTTTTTTAAAAGGAGAAATCTATGTCTGTCACAATTCAGGGAAATACCTCAACCGTTATTTCAAACAACTCCGCCCCGGAAGGAACATCAGAAATAGCCAAAATCACAAGACAAATTCAGGTGCTGACTGAAAAGCTTGGGAAAATCTCATCGGAAGAGGGGATGACGACACAGCAGAAAAAAGAAATGGCTGCATTGGTACAGAAGCAAATTGAAAGCCTCAGGGCTCAACTGGAGCAGTTGTTAAGGCAGCAGGCAGAGAAAAAGAATAAAGACGCGACAGTTCAGCCTGATAAAAAAGAAGAGAAAAAAGACGATACAAATACCGCTGGCACCATTGATATTTACGTCTAAGTGACAGCCGTATTGTGGCCCTCATCGGGCCACTTTTCGCCATCAGCCTTTTCTTTAAAGACATATTATCTTTGTATCATTTCTGATAGTTAACATTACAAGATATAAGTAATGGACGCACTCCCAATTAGTCTATTTAAATCGCCACGAGTTTCACTGACAACCCATGATCAATTATGAATTGCAACTATTTCTGTAGTCACTTTTGTGGGGACAGTCCACAAAACTGCCAACTTCCGCTTCTTGCTCTTAGCGGACATTAGCATAGGCTATTTACCATAACGCCTCATTACGCGCACCGCCCAGACTGACTCAGCGCGTTTCTGGCATATCCCCGGTAAAACAAGTAACAAACCACCCGAAAATGAACACCAGAAACGCGACTTAAGAATCTACCCTATGAATGGATATGCACTCAACCGAATCGATCTTGGTTTCAATCTTTTTTATCGGGATCAGGCTTCTTTTTAGGTAACTTCGGGGGCTTAACTTGCTGATGACTTTGCGTTCGGCGCGTAAGCCAGGGATGGTCAGCTTTAGGTTTAACATAGTATTTTGAGCGTAAATCAATACGGGCATTATCCACTCGTTCATGGACACTCTTTTCATCATCCAGTGGTATAGGCTCCGGGCCATCAACATACTTTTCCCAGCCCAGCGCTTTCCCGTCATACAGAACGTTAATTTCACCGTCAAAGTTCTCGCATACAGTAACAACCGAATGCCTAAGTCGATATCCCCGGCCCTCACTGCGTACCTGAAACGCACTGCTTTTGTACTGGAAAGTGAGATTTTTAGACAGAACGCGCTTCGCCTGTAGGCTGAAGATATAACCCAGTTCCTCTTCAGAATGGTGCACATCAAGATGAGCATTATCAGTAGTACGAGGCGACGTAGCGAACCGGTTGTTATAGGCTTCAATAAAGGTCGGCAACCATGCATTTGCTGTTTCAATATCACTGATATTCTGAAGCCGCATTTCTTTGACCAGCCTGTCCTGTAGTGTCTGATTGGCGCGCTCTACCCGCCCTTTTGCCTGCGGGCTGTTGGCATGGATTGGCTCGATGCCCAGTGTCTTTATCGCACGAGTGAACTGGGTCAGCTCACCTTCCCGCTCTGGGTTATTTACCCTGAATATACTGTGTCTATCAGAGTAGAGAGCGAGCGGTACGCCATGATCATTAAGGTAACCCCGGAGGGTTTCCATGTAAGCCCGGGTTGTTTCAGCAGGCACAAAACGCAACGCCATCAACGCACTGGTGGCATCATCAATGAAAACGATCAGTGTACATCTGGGGCCTCGATTTTCAAACCAGTCATGAGGTGAGCCATCAATCTGGATCAGTTCACCGTAAGATGGTCGTCGCATGCGGCGTTGATATATACGGGCAATTTTACGACGGCGTTCACGCCATAACCCCTCTTCTATCATCCACTTTCTGAGAGTTTCAACGGATAAAGATAAACCGTGTATCTCGCGCAATTTTTCGCACGCAAACGTAGGTCCAAAATCAGCGTAACGGCCTTTGAGGAGTGAAATTACTGTTGCTCTGAATTCAGTAGAAAAGGAATTATTAGGACGCTTTCCACGTCGGTGGGAAACCAGACCAGAAGGCCCTTCATTTCTATACCGTTGCACCAGACGTTTAACCTGCCGAATAGAAATGCCAATGCGTGCCGCAGCTTGTTCCTGAGTAATATGTCGATTAATTGTGTTAAAGCAAGTTTAAAATGTCACCTGTTTCTCCAAAGTTGAAATGTCACTTCTAAGCCAATCTATTTATACATAATCTTTACATCTTTCCCCGGTGACAAAGTGCTAATTGGTCTGTAATGTTCAATGTGTGGCAGGCAAGCCGCCGGTGACT
>NZ_CAMSEL010000039.1:0-11688 GCF_947057495.1 Citrobacter sp. Marseille-Q5395
ACACCAGCCCACACGACAGACCAAATCGGGTATTGTTGGCCAGATGAATGGCGTCGTCGAAGTTGTCGTAACGCCACACGCCGAGCAGCGGACCGAAGACTTCCTCATCCGGCACGTTTGCCACATCGGTCAGTTCGATTATCCCCGGTGCCAGCAGGGAGGTACCCACTTGCACTCGCCGTGGAGCCAGCAAAGTGCGACCGCCAAGGGCTTCAAGACGATGCCAGGCATCATATACGTGCTGTGCCGCTTGTTGGGAAATAAGCCCGCCGATAAAGGGTTGCGGCTCGTCATCCCAGTTTCCCGGAACCAGACGCTGACTGACTTCAACCAGGCGCGCCAGAAATGCATCCCCCTGCGCCCCTTTTTTTACCAGCAGCCTACGAGCGCAGGTGCAACGTTGCCCGGCGGTGACAAACGCCGACTGAATGGTCAGATGCACTGCCGCATCAATATCTTCCGGATTTTCAATAATCAGCGGGTTGTTGCCCCCCATCTCCAGCGCGAGGATTTTTTCCGGCTGCCCGGATAACTGTCGATGCAACTGATAGCCCGTATTGGCGCTGCCGGTAAACAGCAGGCCGTCAAGGTCTTCCAGCGCACTCAACGCCTGCCCCGTTTCGCGCCCACCCTGCACCAGATTCAGCACTCCTGGCGGTAATCCTGCCTGCTCCCACAATTTTACTACTGCCTCACCGGTCCACGGGGTCAGCTCACTGGGTTTGAAAATCAGTGTATTACCCGCCAGCAGAGCCGGAACAATATGACCGTTGGGCAAATGACCGGGGAAGTTATACGGACCAAAAACCGCCAGCACGCCGTGGGGACGGTGACGCAACGTCGCAGCACCATCTGGCAACTCATTATGTTGCTCACCGGTACGTACATGATAGGCTTTTACGGAGATAGCGATTTTATTGATCATCGCCGTCAATTCTGTCGCGGCCTCCCAGCGTGGTTTGCTGGTTTCCTGTGCAATAATCGCTGTGAGTTCTGTTTTATTGCTCTCCAGCAAGGCGGCGAATTTCTCCACCACCGCCTGACGTGCGGCAAAAGGCTGTTTTGCCCAACCAGGGAAAGCTGCACGCGCTGTATGACATGCCTGGGCCACCTGCGAGTCATCAGCATCATTTCCTTGCCACAGGGTATCGCCACTCACCGGATTGGTTTTCACCCGACGTTCACCCAGACCCGTTACCCAGTCGCCATTTATCCATAATGTCATGCTGTTTTCTCCTCTGCACAAAGACGAACTAAACGGACCTTGTCGCCCGCGTGGCACTTCAGGGCATCCAACTGCGCCGCCGTTAACACCAGGCGCTGAGTATGCGGATCGGCGCGAACCAGCATGACGCGGAAGTTGTGATAGTTTTCATTGGCAACCAGACAGGCCGGATATTCGCCTGGTGCCGGTTGTCCTTCAACAACCTCCACCAACCTGCTTTTGCGAATAGCCCGAACCCGGTCGATATCGCATTCCAGCGTCGGCCCACCGTCGAAAATGTCAATATAGTTACGATAGCGAAACCCTTCCTTCTCCAGCACCGCGCGGGCAGGTGCGGTTTGCGGATGCACTTCGCCAATCACGCTTTGCGCTTCGTCCGACAAGAAATGGGTATAAATAGGATGCTTGGGCATCAATTCAGCAATAAATGCTTTTTGCCCTGTTCCACACAGAAAATCAGCCCTGCTGAACTCCATTGAGAAAAAGCGCTTCCCAAGGCTTTGCCAGAACGGGGAGTAACCGTGTTCATCGATCACTCCGCGCATTTCTGCCACTACTTTTTCGTTAAACCGGTCACGGAAGGCGGCCATAAACATAAAACGCGATTTCGACAGTAAATAGCCGTTGCCTTCTTTTCGCCAGTCCGGATCGAGGAACAGGGTACACAGCTCACTGCTTCCCGTATGATCGTTACTGAGAAACAGCGTCGGCAGCGCGTTATAAACGTTCAGCTCTTTCGAGGCATGCACCAGGGTACCCACCCGATAGTTATACCAGGGATCATTAAGTCCAACCGCCACTTCGATTGCGCAAATTCCTGCTACCGTACCTGTGGCGCTGTCTTCGAGCACAAAAACATACCCCTGCTCGCTTTTCGGCAACTTGCCCTGCCAGGTTTGCAGCGAACGTTCAATTCTCGCCATAAGAGTGGCTTCATTCGCCGGAAGCGACGTCAATCCGCCACCGGTCTTACTGGCAAGTTGCATTAACGCCGTAATATCTGCGCGTTCAATGGGACGGATCACCATCATGATGAACCTCCTGCTGTAATGCGTTCACAGGCCAGTGCAAAGCGATCCAGTCCGGTGGCAACTTCTTCTTCGCTGACGTTCAACGCTGGCGCAAAACGCACTACGTTCCCACCAGCAATCAGCACCATCACCCCTGCACTGGCGGCTTCTTGCGAGATCAGTTTGGCTTTCCCGGCAAACTCTTCATTCAGTACGCAGCCGATTAACAGGCCAAGTCCACGAATTTCACTAAATAATCCAAAACGTTCGTTAATGGCGTTGATACGCTCCACAAACCAGTCGTGACGCTGTTTGACGCCGTTCAATACTTCCTGTGTGTTAACAATTTCCAGCACTTTCCCGGCCACCGCAGAGGCCAGCGGATTTCCGCCGTAAGTGGTACCGTGTGTGCCCACCGTCATCACACTGGCGCATTGCTCAGTCGTCAATAACGCGCCAACAGGAAAACCACCGCCCAACGCTTTGGCCGTCGTCAGCAGATCCGGCGTCACGCCGTAATGCATATAGGCATACAGCTCGCCAGTACGACCGACTCCGGTCTGCACTTCATCGAAAATAAGCAGCGCATTGTGTCGATCGCATAATTCACGCAGCCCCTGTAAAAATGCTTTCGTTGCCGGTACCACGCCACCCTCGCCCTGGACTGGTTCCACGATAACCGCGCAGGTTGCGTCATTAATCAACTGGCTGGCAGAATCCAGATCGTTATACACGGCATGGCGGATATCTGGCGGCAACGGTGCAAAATCCTGCGAATAGGCTGGCTGCCCCCCGGCGCTTACGGTAAACAGCGTGCGACCGTGGAAGGCATTTTTAAAGGCCACGATGCCACTTTTCTGGCTACCGAAACGATCGTGAGCATATTTACGCGCCAGTTTTAGTGCGGCCTCGTTAGCTTCCGCACCAGAGTTACAAAAGAAAACGCGCTCGGCAAAAGTTGCATCAATCAGTTGTTTCGCCAACCGCAGTACCGGCTCGTTGGTATAGCCATTTCCGGTATGCCAGAATTTACTCGCCTGATCGTTTAATGCTTCACGTAACGCCGGATGTGCGTGCCCCAGCGCATTAACCGCAATGCCTCCCGCGAAATCGATATACTCTTTACCCTGCTGATCCCACAGACGCGAGCCTTCACCACGAACCGGAATAAAAGGCGCCGGAGCGTATACGGGCATCATCCATTCATCAAAATTTTCACGCGTAACTGACAGAGACATAGCGACCTCAACGGTAAATAAAAAGTTATTTATATGTTAAATAATATAGTGTTTGCGCTGTAAATGTAGATTGCAGGGTTCGTGCCAGCCAGCGAAAAAAATGCATAAACGGAGTGAGGGAACGGAATATCAACAGGTTATAACCCAGCGATATTCACTGTACGTGCATATAAAGTGAATATGTTTGCGCACTGGGCGACTAAACAGAGGAAAAAGCGAAATATTATTCAGTTACCAAATATAATTCTGGAATTGTGATCATATACGAAATTTATCGGAAATTATTGCTCTATTCTGACGCACTCCGCGCCAAAACAGTGCAGTTTTTGCCCCATCGTTAACACCTTTAGCAGTCATTGTTGGAATCAGGTGACAAGTGGCAGTCAGCCAGCAGAAATTCTGCTACCATCCTTGCACTATTCACCTTGCAAAGTGGCAGCGACTATGAAATTTGTCTCTTTTAATATCAACGGCCTGCGCGCCCGTCCTCATCAACTGGCAGCTATTGTCGAAAAACACCAACCCGATGTTATTGGCCTGCAGGAGACAAAAGTTCATGATGATATGTTCCCTCTCGAAGAGGTAGCAAAGCTGGGTTACAACGTTTTCTATCACGGTCAGAAAGGGCATTACGGCGTAGCGTTACTGACGAAAGAAACCCCGGTGTCTGTACGTCGTGGCTTCCCGAACGATGACGAAGAAGCCCAGCGCCGTATTATCATGGCGGAAATTCCTTCATCTCTGGGTAACATCACCGTCATCAACGGCTATTTCCCTCAGGGTGAAAGCCGTGACCATGAAACCAAATTCCCGGCCAAAGCAGCGTTCTATCAGAACCTGCAAAACTATCTGGATACCGAACTGAAGCGCGACAATCCAGTGCTGATCATGGGAGACATGAATATCAGCCCAACCGATCTTGATATCGGCATCGGTGAAGAGAACCGCAAGCGCTGGCTGCGTACCGGAAAATGCTCTTTCCTGCCGGAAGAGCGTGAATGGATGGAGCGCCTGCTGGGTTGGGGGTTGGTGGACACCTTCCGTCATGCTCATCCGGAAACAAACGACCAGTATTCGTGGTTTGATTACCGTTCAAAAGGCTTCGACGACAACCGTGGCCTGCGTATCGACCTGCTGCTGGCAAGCACTCCGCTGGCAGAGCGCTGCGAAGAAACCGGGATCGACTATGAGATCCGCAGCATGGAAAAACCATCCGACCACGCACCGGTGTGGGCAAAATTCCGCGTGTAATCCATACCATCGCCTTTTCTCCAGAGCATCGCCGCTCTGGAGAGCGGATATATCCTGAGCAAAATCAATAAAATAACGGTAATACATTGTTACGTCCGGGAATTTATTATATCTTCCGCCCACTTTTCGCTTGCGAAAACGCGTCAGCGCACATGGTTTACAGGAGTGCCCCTATGAAAAAGAAGTTCGCATAAGGCAGAATACAGGCTACTGATTGTCGCCGCATTATTCTGCGTTCTGACGGGAGCTGTCCATTATTACGGTCTGAGTGACCTGATAACTAATTTCCATCATCTACAAGACGCCATCCGTCAGAGCGGTATCTTTGGCTACACGTTATATATCCTGCTTTTTATCGTGGCGGCGCTATGTCTGATCCCCGGCAGTATTCTGGTGATCGTCGGCGGGATCCTCTTTGGCCCACTGGTTGGCACCCTTATTTCCCTGGTAGCGGCCACCGTAGCCTCGGCGTTGTCGTTTCTACTGGCCCGCTGGCTTGGCCGCGATCTGCTGCTGAAATATGCCGGTCATACCACCACCTTTCAGGCAATCGAAAAAGGCATTGCCCATAGTGGGATTGACTTTTTGATCCTCACCCGGCTCGTTCCGCTATTTCCATATAATATTCAAAATTATGCTTACGGGTTGACCGCAATCTCTTTCTGGTCGTTTACTTTTACTTCAGCAGTTACCACCTTGCCCGGTATCTTTATCTATACCCTGATGTCGCACGAGCTTGCCCAGGAAGGCATCACTCTGGCATTTATCATTAAACTCAGTGGGGCAGGCATTGCATTATTCGCCCTGGTACAGGCGGCAAAAGCCTGGGCCCGGTGTAAACGTGTCGATCCCTCTGCCCATCGTGAGCAAACAGGTAAATGATGAAGCGAAATAAAGCGCACCTCATAAAGTTTTGCCGGATCGGGCTGATTATACTGCTGCTGTTGGCGCTGATGGCGTGGGTATGGATACCTGCCGTAAGCGACTTTCTCCGGCAAAGCCTGGCGGCATTTGCCACGGTTGATCAGCATGCGCTTGAGAATTTCATTCGTTCCTGGGGTACTCAGGCAGCAGTAGTTTCCTTCTTTTTGATGATTTTGCAGGCAATTATCGCCCCGCTTCCGGCCTTCCTGATCACATTTGCGAACGCATCACTGTTCGGCGCATTCTGGGGAGGCGTACTGTCCTGGACCAGTGCCATGGCGGGTGCGACGTTATGCTTTTTTATTGCCCGTATTTTAGGCCGTAGTGCGGTGGAAAAATTGACCGGAAAAACGGTGCTGAAAAATATGGATGCCTTTTTTGAGCGTTACGGCAAACATACTATTCTCGTGTGCCGCCTCCTCCCTTTCGTCCCTTTTGACCCGATAAGCTATGCCGCAGGCCTGACATCGATCCGCTTTCGCCACTTTTTCCTCGCCACCGGCATTGGTCAGTTGCCCGCTACCATCGTCTATTCATGGGCCGGGAGCCTGTTAACCGGAGGCGCATTTTGGTTTGTTACCGGGCTGTTTGTGCTTTTTGCGCTGACCGTGGTTATCCCGGTCGCGCGAAGCCTCTATCTTGAGCGGCAGAGGAAACAGTCCTGAAGCCTGCATTCACTCATTATCAAGGAAATATTATGCGTTACTGCTTATTGTGCCTTGGTTTACTGCTCTTCCCCCTGGCAACTTTTGCGCAGGATGCGAACTGGCAGCAGATCAAAAACGAAGCCCGAGGGCAAACGATTTGGTTTAACGCCTGGGGAGGCGATAACGCGGTTAACCAGTATCTCGACTGGGTTAGCGGTGAGATGAAAACACATTACGCGATTAACCTGAAAATCGTACGTCTGGCAGATGCAGCCGATGCCGTTAAACGCATTCAAACGGAAGCCGCTTCCGGGCGTAAAACCGGCGGCTCAGTCGATTTGCTGTGGGTTAACGGCGAAAATTTCCGTACGCTAAAAGAGGCTAATCTGCTACACACGCACTGGGCGCAAACGCTGCCCAACTGGCGCTACGTTGATACCCTGAAGCCTGTGAGCGAAGATTTCTCCATCCCGACTGACGGGGCTGAATCGCCGTGGGGCGGCGCGCAGTTAACCTTTATCGCCAATCGCGATGTTAGCAAACAACCACCACAAACCCCGCAGGCATTACTGGAGTTTGCTAAAGCCTATCCCGGTACGGTGACCTATCCGCGTCCCCCTGATTTTACCGGTACAGCATTTCTCGAACAGTTGTTAATTATGCTCACCACTCAGCCACAAGCGCTGAAAATTGCGCCCGAACCTGCGACGTTTGCCGACGTTACCGCCCCATTGTGGCAGTATCTTGATACATTACATCCCATGTTATGGCGTGAAGGTAAAGACTTTCCTCCCACTCCTGCGCGCATGGATGCACTATTGAATAGCGGAGCGCTGCGTTTGTCGTTGACCTTTAATCCCGCGCACGCCCAGCAAAAAGTGGCCAGCGGTGAATTGCCTCAAAACAGCTACAGTTTTGGCTTTTCACAAGGGATGATTGGCAATGTGCATTTTGTCACTATTCCGGCTAACGCACGGGCCAGAGCCGGGGCGCAAGTCGTCGCTAATTTCCTGCTCTCTCCCGAAGCGCAACTGCGTAAGGCCGATCCCACTTACTGGGGCGATCCTTCGGTGCTTGACCCGCAAAAACTACCCGCTGAGCAGCGTGAAGCGCTACTGGCACGGATCCCAAAAGACCTGCCCGCTGTACTTCCTGAACCCCATGCAGCCTGGGTAAACGCACTGGAACAAGAATGGCTACGCCGTTACGGTACGCATTAATCCTGTTGATATGGGGCATCATGGCGGCAATCTATTTGCCGCTGGTGCCCGCTGCTTTCGATCTCATCACACCTGCGCTTACCAGCCTCAACTGGCTGGTGCTTTTTGCCGATCCACAGTTACCGCAGGCACTACTGGCGACGCTGGTTTCCGTTACCCTGGCAGCCACTGTTGCGCTGGTCATTGCACTGATGGCGCTCCTCGCATTGTGGCCCGGCGCGGGCTGGGCTCGTCTGTGTACCCGACTCCCCTGGTTGCTGGCCATTCCACACGTGGCATTTGCCACCAGCGTCCTGTTACTATTTGCTGAGGGCGGTATGTTCTATCGCGCACTGCCCTTTCTTACCCCGCAGACCGACCGCTACGGAATTGGCCTTGGCATTGCGCTGGCGGTTAAAGAGAGCGCCTTTGTATTATGGATCCTCTCCGCTCTGTTGAGCGAAAAACAGCTCTCGCAGCAGGTTATCGTCCTGGACTCACTGGGCTATAGCCGACTGCAATGCCTGAACTGGCTGGTATTGCCCTCCATCGCCCCGGCATTAGGTAAAGTTATGCTGGCCGTAGTTGCCTGGTCGTTGTCCGTCGTTGATGTGGCGATAATCCTCGGACCTGGCAATCCGCCGACGCTTGCTGTATTGAGCTGGCAATGGCTCAGTCAGGGAGACAGCGACCAGCAGACGAAAGGTGCGCTTGCCAGTTTGCTACTGGTGTTGTTACTGGCCATTTTCGCACTGATCGGTTTTCTTTTCTGGCGATGCTGGCAACGAGCAATCCCGACGATAAGCGGAGTACGTCAACGTTTGTCCTCCTGTTCATCCGGGCGCTCACTGGCACAACTACTTCCCGTTAGCGGTGTGTTATGTGCAGGGATTCTGGTATGGGTTGCAGACTTCTCTTCGGTGGTTCCTGAGACACTATTGACCAGCCTGCAGATGGGATTAATCTCCAGTGTACTGGCATTAATAACACTTTTCTTATGGCTGGAATGGGGACCACAAAGTGGGAATAATTGGGTGTGGCTGCCGATTATCCTGCCTGCGCTACCCCTGGTCACCGGGCAATATACGCTGGCTCTACACGCGGAGCTGGATGGTCTGTTCCTGACGGTTATCTGGGGGCATCTGCTGTGGGTAACGCCATGGATGCTGTTTGTGCTCAAACCGGCGTGGCAGCGTATTGATCCACGACTGATTTTGATCGCCCAAACTCTTGGCTGGACGCAGGGCCGCATCTTCTTGCAGGTAAAATGCCCGCTGTTATTGCGCCCGGCGCTGATTGCCTTATCAGTAGGATTCTCCGTCAGCATCGCCCAGTACATGCCCACCCTGTGGTTAGGCGCCGGGCGTTTTCCCACGCTCACTACCGAAGCTGTGGCATTGAGCAGCGGCGGTAGTACCGCTATGCTTGCAACACAGGCGTTATGGCAGCTTCTGTTGCCTCTGTTGGTTTTCGCACTGGCGGCATTACTCTCTGCGTGGATTGGCCGCTTACGACAAGGACTCCGTTAATGCTTATCGTGAAAAACGTTTCCCTATGTCAGGGTGCGAACGTGCTGCTACAAGCAGTCAATTTCCAGGTTAAGAAAGGTGACATTGTCACTATTATGGGCCCATCGGGCAGCGGCAAGTCGTCGCTGTTTTCATGGATGGTTGGAGCCCTTTCGCCTCAACTTCAGGCGTCTGGCGAACTGTGGCTCAACGATAAACGCATTGATTCACTCCCCACAGCACAACGTCAGATTGGCATCCTGTTCCAGGATGCACTGCTGTTCGACCACTTCAGCGTTGGGCAAAATTTACTGCTGGCATTACCGGCTTCCCTGAAAGGCTCCGCCAGACACGATGAAGTTGAACACGCTCTTAAACGTGCAGATTTGGCCGGTTTTTTTCACCGCGATCCGGCTTCATTGTCCGGGGGACAGCGCTCGCGTATCGCGCTGCTGCGCGCGCTGCTGGCACAGCCACAGGCGCTACTACTGGACGAACCGTTCAGTCGCCTGGATACGTCGCTTCGCGACACATTTCGTCAGTGGGTGTTTAACGAAGTTCATCAGCAGGGTATTCCCGTGGTACAGGTTACCCATGACGCGCAGGACGTGCCGCCTGGGGGTTCTGTTTTGCAGATGGTGCAGTGGACGTGAATGTGGCGATATGCTGCGTTAACGCAAGGATTTTACTTAACTGGCGGCACAGAATGTCGTCTTCTTTTTTCAACGTCGGGCTATTCGATGAAACGTGTTTCTCAAATGACCGCGCTGGCACTGGCTTTAGGGCTGGCTTGCGCTTCTTCCTGGGCTGCTGAAACCGCGCAGACGCTCACCTTCAACCAGTTACAGCAAAAACAAGGCGCGGCAATCGATACCCGTCAGAGCGCTTATTATAACGGCTGGCCGCAATCGCTTAATGGCCCTTCTGGACATGAACCTTCCGCCCTGAATCTGTCTGCCGCATGGCTCGACAAGATGAATGATGAGCAACTCTCCGCCTGGGTTCATCAACATCAGTTAAAAACCGATGCCCCGGTTGCACTCTATGGCAACGACACTGATATGCAGGCCGTCAAAAATCGCCTGCAAAAGGCCGGCTTTAGCCATATTTCAACGCTCAGCGATGCGCTGCAGGATCCAGCTCGCTTGCAACGCCTGCCGCACTTCGAACAACTGGTCTATCCGCAGTGGCTGCACGACCTTCAACAGGGTAAAGAGGTCACAGCTAAACCGGCTGGCGACTGGAAAGTGATCGAGGCCGCCTGGGGGGCGCCGAAACTCTATCTGCTCAGCCACATCCCGGGAGCCGGATACATTGATACTAACGAAGTCGAAAGCGAACCGCTGTGGAATAAAGTCTCGGACGCTCAGCTAAAAGCGATGCTGGCAAAACATGGAATTCGCCACGACACAACGGTCATTCTGTATGGCCGCGATGTTTACGCCGCAGCACGTGTCGCACAAATCATGCTGTACGCGGGTGTAAAAGACGTTCGCCTGCTCGACGGTGGCTGGCAAACCTGGTCCGATGCAGGATTACCGGTTGAACGCGGTACTGCGCCAACGGTGAAACCAGAACCGAATTTCGGCGTAACGATCCCTGCCCAACCGCAGCTGATGCTGGATATGGAACAGGCGCGTGGCCTGCTGCACCGCCAGGACGCGTCGCTGGTCAGCATCCGCTCGTGGCCAGAGTTTGTCGGCACCACCAGCGGATACAGCTACATTAAGCCAAAAGGTGAGATTGCAGGCGCTCGTTGGGGCCACGCAGGGAGCGACTCCACGCATATGGAAGATTTCCATAACCCGGACGGCACCATGCGTAGCGCGGATGACATCGCCGCAATGTGGAAGCAGTGGAATATCCTGCCGGATCAGCAGGTCTCTTTCTATTGCGGCACCGGCTGGCGCGCCTCTGAGACGTTTATGTATGCCCGCGCGATGGGCTGGAAAAACGTCTCCGTCTATGACGGCGGCTGGTACGAGTGGAGCAGCCATCCGAAAAACCCGGTCGCCAGCGGTGAACGCGGCCCGGAAAGCAGTCAGTAACCTCTCGCTAGCCCTGACGCTGAAGTGACTTCAGCGTCAGGTAGCCACTCCAGATCCGCGTAAAGGTTGTCATCCAGCACAGCGCGCCAAACACCCAGGCCATCACTGCAAAATATCCAGGGAAAAGGCAGCCCAGAACAAACAACATAATTGTCTCAGTGCCTTCGGTCAGTCCACCCAGATAATAAAATGATTTATGTGCATAGCCAGGGTTATCAATCTGGTGTTTCGCTGCCAGTGCCGCAAAGGCCAGGAAACTGCTGCCGGTGCCAATAAAAGCAAATAGCAACCAGCCACCCGCCAGCGCATTTTGCTCCGGTGCCGCCAGAATAAAGCCAAACGGTACTAAGGCGTAAAACAGGAAGTCGAGCGCAATGTCGAGGAATCCCCCCGCATCGGTTAATCCTCTGCGACGCGCCAGCGCCCCATCCAGACCATCAAACAGACGATTGAGCACAATGGCCACCAGCGCGGCCAGATACCAGCCTGATGCCAGTTATCTTTCTCTTATACTCTTCTTTCTCTTCCTTCTTTTCTCCTTTTTTTTTTTTTTTTTTTTTTTTTTTTTTTTTTTTTTTTTTTTTTTTTTTTTTTTTTTTTTTTTTTTTTTTTTTTTTTTTTTTTTTTTTTTTTTTTTT
>NZ_CAMSEL010000040.1:0-6712 GCF_947057495.1 Citrobacter sp. Marseille-Q5395
CCAGCAGAAACATCAGCGCGGAGACTTTCGATAGTCGCATTAGCATCAGAAAGCTCCTTCGTGTATTTGGCATCCAGAGCAGCAACATCACGCTGGCGGGTCTGCATGTCTTTGATGGTGTCGTTAGCCATGCTGAGTTTTTCAGTGGCTTTATCGCGCTGGTCTTTGTAGGTGATGGCGTTGTCGCGGTAGTGGTTCACGAGGAGCGCCAGCACGCCGATTAACACCAGCACCAGCAACTGCAGCCAGTAACGCCTGACCAGTGCGCTAATCACGAATGCTCTCCTACATAACCAATGTGTAATGACTTTTTGGCAGTAAGGTAGGCTTTCCTTGCATCAATCTCATTTTCAAAGTAACCGAGATGCAAACGCTTGCCAGTTCCAGGCTCATTTATGGTGGCAATATACTTATTGATACGTTTATGAAAGCTGTAGCCCTTTGCCTTCTTCCTATTTTGCGCGTTCACAGAACGGCTGACATCTCTTAGATTTTTCGGATCATTGTTGACCCTATCCCCATCAATATGGTCAACCTCACCTTTTGGTAGAAACCCATTATGCAAGAAGAAAACCACCACGTGAGCCGATAATCGCGCACCGCGGAACTTACCAGCGTAATAACCTGAACGTGTTACTGTCGTAAATGCTGGGTCCCCCGTTTTAATCTTCGCGCCGGGTGATTTCTTCCATACAAGACAGCTTGGCGATCTCTTATTTATTTCAAGATAATCAGTAAGTTCTTCCACAAGACACCTCAATGCCCGAGAAATAAAGCTCGCTCCGCCTCACGCCGACGGGTCAGCCCGTTCAGGACCTTACCACCCGCTTTATTCCAGCGCAGGAACTCATCGGCAGCGCCAGCGTAATCTCCGGCGTTGAGTTTTCGCAGGAGAGTAGATGTCGACAGTGACCGGGCGCCGAGGTTGTACGTGAACGACACCAGGGCGTCGAATTGCCCCTGAGTCAGGCCAACCTTGACCAGGCGGGACACGTCGCTTTCGTAGCTGACCAGTCCGGTCTTCAGCAGACGTTCTGCCGTTTCCTGCTTAATCGTCATCCCGGCGCGGATCGGTTTACCGTCGACAGGCTGAGTCCAGCCATAGCCAATCGTCCATACTCCTACGCTGTCCTGGTAGGCGGTGAGTTTGCAGCCTTCGAACTCTTTGATCAGGGCAATGCCTTTATCACTGGTTTGCATTCTTCATCCCCGTCAGTCGTTCCCAGAAGTACGTCAGTGCCACGGACCCCATCGCCCCGCTGATACCAGAAGTAACCAGGATCATGTATAGGCTCAGACCACTTTCAACGCTGATCAGGCCACCAATGAGACCGGTAAAGCCGGACACTGCAATTTGCGCCAGCGCATTGACCCAGCTCCAGGCGGCTTTGTTCTGCTTCACGTCAATAAGGTATCGGACCAGGCCGCCCCAGCATGACAGAGCAAGGACTATCAGCCATGACACTCCGGCAATGCTTTCTTTATCTTGCATACGTTTAGCCATATCACCTCAGAAAGAACGGGGTGCTGTTTGTAGTAAGGGATCAGGCCCTCGGGACGATTTAACAAGTAGGCGTGTCGATGATGGTTCCCGGAACCTGAAAATAAAAAAGCCAGCGACAGGCTGGCAATGTGAAGGTAAGGCAATGTCGGCTCTCTGGCCGTAAATACCCTGGCTGGGTTTGGCTCGCCTGGCTGGATTCGAACCAGCGACCAACCGCTTAGAAGGCGGTTGCTCTTTCCTCTGAGCTACAGGCAAATTTGGTGGGCCTTGAAGGATTAGAACCTGTCTACCCTTCCCTTATGAGGGGACCGCTCATACCAAATGAGCTTCCGGCCCAGAATGCAAAAAGCCCCGAGCTATTAACTCAGGGCGTTTTCTACTTCGTAATTTGTTTACTGCTGGCTCTTTCGCTGTTACGACAGAGCATACCTGAAAATATACACTTCTATTTCGCCAAATCAAGTTATTTGAGAAATATTTTTTAATTAGGCAGCAATTAGAGGAATCTCATTCTCCATTTCTCGCTTCATTGCATAAAAAACTTCTGCTTCGAAAACTTTTTCACACCAGACAACTCGACGGCGGCAAGCCTGGATGTCCAATCCGGTGGCCAGGTGCATCTTCCTGGCAATATCTTGCGTGCACTTGCGTTCGCAGTATCGTTTAATGGCGTAATCGCGGACTGGGCTTTCCCGATGGAATAATTTAATCATCACCTTTTCAACGAACGCTGCATCATCTGATTCTTTGGCGAGAGCGATGATGTTGCTGGCAGAGGATTGAGGGATTACCAGTTCGCGAGCTTTCTTATAGAGTTCCTCACCTCTCAGCGCCCCACCCTCTTCGCTATAAAGCCAGTTGACCATTCTCTCGATGTGTCCACCCATATCAGGATTCCATTGAGTCCGGATCATCAGGCGGCCAATAACGTTAACAGCGCCAGCTGGTGAGTCATCGCCGCGATTAATTCTGCCCCACACTGACATCATGTACTGCACCCAGGCTCGTTGCTTGGTTGTGATGGTCTTCTTAGGATGCTTCCAGACACGCCGGAAATGGGCGTCATCGACAAAGTTAACCATGGTGTAAATTGGTGTGAGCTTTCTCATTACGCGGCTTCCTTCTGTGGCTGGTTGGTTTTTGTCTGGCTGTGCTTTGCTACTGGCGGCATCTTGGCGCGCATGACGCTTTCGGCCTGGTATCGGGTTATCTCGTCTCGGGTCACGGTGCGCACTCCCCAATAATGATCTGCCCCTTCTCTCCCCAAAGCTTTGTCACCCGGCCATCCCAGACGCGGCTGTCGTCGTCGAAAATGGCATCGAGTAGCGCCTTTTCCAGGTTGTCTTTATCCGGTTTCTGCTGATGCGCCTGGCCGTTGAGTTGCGCGCGCTTCTTCTGGCTCCAGCTTTTTGGCATGGGAATGATGAAGGTGACGTGATAACCGGACTCAGGCAGACAGATCCCGAGCTGGCGTACTTCGGCTTTAAAAGCCCAATATGCCGCTGTTGCCGGACGTTTTACCCACCGGTCCCGTTGAGTCATGCGGGGTTTGCTGACTGGCGTGATATCGAAAATATTCATATTTTCACGAGCCCCTCTCTCAGCCAGATGACCTGCGTGCGAGCCATGCCTTCCAGCGCGCACTCCTTTGCATACTCCGAATCGACCAGACGGGTGCGGCGATCAATCTCGTCGTGGCAACTGCTGCATGCGATGGTTGCGATCAGGTCAGGCGGCTTGATTCCGGTCCCGCAGAGGCCAGCAATACGGATGTGGGCCAGTACCGAGGTTTCAGAGTTTCCGTTGCATACACCCGGAATCCGCACCTGACATTCACGACCGCGCGCTGCTTTTCGTAAATCAGTCATGGTCACCACCCTGAACCTGCACCAGAGTAAGGTTCCCGCAGAACACGGCACCGGTATCGATGTACATCTGATTGGCATATTTGAGGGGTTGTCGAGCCGGTGTATGCCCGAAGATAAACAGGTCGGCACCAGTGATTTCGTGATGATTCCCGTCTTGTGAATTGGCGATACGCTCTCTGTTCCAGATCACCTGTTCTTCGTCGATATCCTTTCCGAACTCATATGTCCAAGCCGGGTAGTCGGCATGGCAGATAACAATCTTCTTATCTCCGGTCACCAGTTCGATGACCAACGGCAGTTCAGCCGCTTTGTGAACCAGCGCCTTAGCCAACACCTCTTTGTCATAGTCCAGATTGAAGAACCAACCGCCGCCATTCATCAGCCAGTGATTAACGTTGCCATACTCTGACAGGCCGTCGATCATCATCTGCTCATGGTTACCGCGTACCGCACGAAACCACGGCATCATGATCAACTCCAGGCATTCTACGTTTTCAGCTCCGCGGTCGATTAGGTCACCAACGGAGATAAGCAGGTCGTGCGCCGGGTCGAACTTGAGCTCATCCAGCTTGCCCGTCAGGTTTGTGTAGCAACCATGCAGATCGCCAACCACCCAAATATTGCGCCAGTCAGCGCCGTTAATGCGTTGATAGATGCTCATACGTTTTCATGTCCTTTTGCGTGGTATTCGGAGTTCGCGGGGATCCGCAGCTTGATGCCGCGCTCAATGCACCAGACTTCGATGCGGCGCAGGTAGAAGGTCATTTCTTCGGTGTCGAGCAGCTTGGTGGACTTCACCATCTTGGTGACTCCAAGGACGGTCACCGGCTTGGCCGGACAAAACATGTCCTTGAGGAATTCGTGCAGGTCTTCTTCGGTGAGCTTGCTGGATGAGTGCAGGTTAACTGCAGTGGCTACGTCGCCATTCCACATCCACATAAGCGAGTTCTGTGACAGGCTGCGCTTTTCTTTCCACGGCTTGATGATGAGGCGATAGCAGTCGCCAGATTCCAACATGGGCTGGATCTGCTGACCGATAGCGTTGAAGTTTGATTTGTGCAGACGGATGCCGTCTTTTTGCAGGTTCATACGCCACCTCCGAGAGGTAACGCAGAATGCAGAAAACCCTCAGCATTAGATAACGCTGACGGCATAAGGTAGGTCGTACTCTTTGTGTTTCGCATCTAATTTCCCAATCAGATGCAGAGGTCACAGCCGGGTGCTCAATCCGACTGCGACATAATTATAACATTAATTTTGATAGTGGGTAATGTTGCTTGACGTTGCGCCTATTACTTATTTGCCGGTAATTGCCTCCTGATAGCGCTCAAGTTCTACATACTCCTGAACAGACCAGCCACTACCAACAAAACTGGATGCCTCGCTGGCGTCAAAGGTGAACGTTGTCTCGCTACCGGTTGGCGATGTTATGCTGTACAGGTCTGCTACTGGCTTAATCTGCATTGCTGGTATGTTACCTTCATTGATGAGGGTAACATCCTTACCATTTTCGTTGGCATCACCAGAATGGTCTACCATGTCGAGGTGTTGCTCGGTATGGTTTTCAACCTGAAGCATGGCGGCGCGGCAGGCTTCGTCAATGCGGCATTGAATGCGGGATAGCAACTGAATATCACCGCCCAAAAACTCATCGCGGCGATTCACATCGCACATAACCATCTTTGCCGTATCAAGTGCGATTGTGTCGAAATGCTGAGTTATGGCCACTGCTGGCTGCGGTAACTGTGGTACTGCGTAGAGAGGCGTCACCTCACGCAATGGGTCAGCATAAGCATTGCTACCATCGAAGCTGACGTGGTTTTTAGCGCCGCTGCCTGACAGCAACCACGCCACCGGCTCCTGCTCCATGCTGGCAAGCAGTTGGCGGGCCATTGATTTCAGCATTGCAATATCAGCATGCCCCAGGGTGTAACCGACCCTTAAATCGTAAACTGCTTGCACCTGTTGCTCTTTCGTAAATTTATCCATCTCACTCTCCCTTCACGCCAATGCCAGCAATAAATCGCGACGGTGACCAATCACAATATGTGTCAGATTCTGTGTGGCCGAACATGGCTTTACAGCGCCGTATGTGATGGCAGTTACCGCACGTAGCGCCAGCAGGTAGCCGCATCTTGTCAGGGTCAGCGGGGTCATAGTTCAGCGCCTGTTTGTTGAGTGCTTTCATTGGGCTGCCTCCTGGCGAAACATCATGATTGTCAGATCGTCTTTAGTAGCCAGGCGAACCGTTGTTCCGGGTTCGATGCTGGACAGGTCAAACGCATCGTAAAATTCGTTTACTGCTTTTTGCCGACGAGATAGCTTTCTGCGTTTATCCCATTGTTTTAGAAAAACTGAGATAAACCACTGCCCTGTTTTGAACATGATGAACAACCATCCCATCAAGGCGAGTCCGGTGTTGAGAATGGTGAGAATGCTCATAGCGCGGCTCCTTTGCGAAGTTGGGCTGCGATGTCTTCGAGAAACTCTTCTGCGTACTCGCCAGATAACCCATCAGCGGCTGGCAGTGGGTCGTTTGCCAGGTCTTCTTTGGCGGTCATAATCATGCGCACCACGTCGTAGACTTCAGCCAGTGGCTTATCGACAAAGCCATGATTGAATGCAGCGGCGAGGCGGCTGGCGGCATAGTTGATGCCCTCGTTACGCGCCTGCGCCCGCACTTCAGCCAGGAAAGCGTCGTAAGCAGGTATCTTCAATACAGCCAGTTTGCGAATCATCTTCTGAACTTCTGGCGGGCATTGTTCGTAATGGTCGTCAGTGATGAATGCCGCCTCATTGTGAATTTTGTCCACAGCGCTTAATTCCGCCGCCAGCTCCCTGCACTTGCTCTCGGCGTTAGCGAGCTGTACTGCCATGTCTGCGTTTTGGGATTGCAGCTCAGAGAGTTTACGCACCAGATACTGCACATTGCTCTCGTTAACTTTCATGTCACCGGGAAGACATTTGCCACGGAGAAAACCTTCCATTTCGTATACGCTCATAATCCTACCCTCATAAAAAAGGCCCGCATTGCGAGCCTGTTAATCGATGTTTTTGCGTTTTCGGCAGATGCCTATCCGCATCGTTAAAAATATGAATGTGAGCACCAGTAGCGATGCTTTGAATGCTCTCTCAGGGCTAAGGTCTGGCGTGTAACCAAAATGGAGGAAATGCACAACCTTACCGCCTGATTTACGCTCCGTGTGCCATAGCTCAGTTGATATCCCAAAGCCAAATACGAACTTGCCAAGGAAGTAGAATTTATCGAGCTTCACCATTTCCTCCGGGCATAAAAAAGGCCGACTATCACGGCCACGCTTGCAGATAGCTCTGCTATGTA
>NZ_CAMSEL010000041.1:0-3295 GCF_947057495.1 Citrobacter sp. Marseille-Q5395
GTCATGCTCGCTTCACTCCGAATGTCTTAACCAGTGCCGACTCCATGCGACCTACACAGGCGCGGATACGGGCTATCTCTGTCTCTGGAAACATGCTTGATGCCATCTGCTCCAGTGCGCCTTTAAGTGGCTTGCTCTCAACCTTTTCGATACGTGCCAGAGCAAATGCCTTGAGTGACTGCTTGATGCTGCGACCGTCTACGCGAGCACATGCCCGGCATAGTTCTGCGTGGAGGATGGTTTCAGGGAATTCCGGGTATTGAGTTTCGATAATTTCTCTGGTATTGCGTGTCTCTTTCATGCTCCTAACCTCCCGTAAACCATCATCAGCCGCTTTCTCGCGTCGCTCTGCATGAACTCCGCTACAACACCGTTATTCTCCGGGTTGTATGGGGTGAACATCTTCGGATCGTCACTATTGGTTTTATATTTCTTGATAACGCCTTTTGCTACCTGGCTACTCTGGTTAGCATCAACTGCACGCTGCCTGATGGCCTCGCCGCCGCCATTCTTCAGCCATTGCTGGAACGCCTTTTCGCCGGGGAATACGCCAATACCAGGAACGCTGCGCAATCTGCCCATGAAACGAAGCTCTTTCGCCTCTTCGTAGTAGCGGTTGCGACTGATTCCGACTTCCTTGTAAATCAGATCAACCTTGGCTGGCTGGTTAGCTGATACGTAATCGAGAATGCGTTGCTTTAAGCTGTCCATCGTCTTCACCTGATAAGGCCAGCGGCCTTCCCTTTGAGATATTCATCCCATAGCCACTGCGCTGGAGTAAGCGCCCCCAAAGTTGCAGCGTTAGGCATGCAGCCAAATGTTTTTCCTTCAGGGTGGTAACCGATATTTCGGCTCTCATGGGTTACTGGAATGACATCAGAGTTGCACTCAATAGCCATAACGGGTGGTGGGATTTGTTCGCCTCCAGCTACTTTTAGCGCCCATTCCTCGAGCTTTTTAGCTGCGAACTTTTCAGTTTCAACTTCGCTAAGTTGCCTTTGATACATGGCCCGTCGCGTATCTGTGATAATCCAGTACATGACAGGATGTGACCATGGGAACCTCTCCGCGCCGCCAGTGTGAACGCCTTTTTCTCTGCTGTAGCGATGAAACTCATTCATCACATCAGACAGGTTAATTCCAAGAACTGTACTGCTGTCCTTGCACCACTTGATGAATTGCCCAGGTGAAGGCCAGAAAGGTGACTCGCTGGCTCTGGCGTGCCTCACCCCTGCGGAAAGCTGTTCTCTGCTGCGTATTCCGTTTTCAGAGAATGCGGCGATCCACTGTCGCTTTGCCGTCTTCTCGTCAGAATCTGTCTTCAGGTTGGTCTGCGATGCCGCTGGGAAGATTTGCTTCAGCTGGCGAAACAGTGAGTCGACAAGGTTCTCGGCTTCGATGTTGATTACGTTTTTCGGATCGTGGCTTCCGGCCATCCGGGCCATTGCTTCGCCATCACGGTTCTGAATAGCTGTCATCAGTTGCATTGTCACAGGAAGTCCTCCCAGCCTTCACGGCTGTTCCAGTGCGGGGTTTCTGGCTCACTGCGGCTGCGCTTTGATGCCAGGGGGTTAACGCGGGCGTTTCGGATCCAGACGCGGAATGCTGAATTCCAGTCAATCAGGGTGGTTCCTCGCGCTGTGTGGTAGTCACGGAAGTTGAGCAGCTCGGTTTCGATGCTGACCCCTTTCTCGGCAGCCATAGCGATATGCTCGGCTGATGGTCTGAAAGCGGAAGGGAATGTAATCCCCTGACCGGTCGGTATACCCATGCGGGACTTTGCTGCATCGCTCACAAAACCGTCACGCCCAGAGAGAGTTGGTTCTATGTTGGGTTCAATGACTGATTCTGTATCCCAATTTTGGGATCGTTCCGTGTCCAAATTTGGGCTTGTTTCGTGTCCAAAATTGGGATCGTTACCGTTTTCGGTACTGTTCCGTTTTTGGGCTTCTTTAACCTCGATATTGAGACGCAAAACGCGAACCTGTTTTGTCTTACCTTTGCGCTCTCCGGTGTCGGTAATCAGTCCATCGTCAATCATCTGGCTGACCCACTTCCCGATGGTCTTTCTGTCCATGCCGGTGTCTTTAACGAGGCGTTGTATGCTTGGGTAGCAACAGTGCGATTCGTCAGCACGGTCTGCCAGAGAGAGCATCAGAAGTTTTTGTGATGCTTTTAGTTCAAGGCCCCATGCCCAGTCCGTTGCTGCTCTGCTCATGCCGCCTTGTCTCCGATTTGATGTGCCGCCCACAGCCCGGCGATCCACTGGATGCCCTTGGGCGTGAATTTGTTTTGGGTGAAGGCGTGACCGTTATTCTGGTTCTCGCCTGTTTTCACAGTGAAACGCCCGGCATCAATATGTTGCGCATACGGCGTTAACTTGCCTGCAAGCAGGTACATGATTTCGCTTTCGATCAGGAACTGACGGAAGGCGTTTTCTTTGATGTGAAGTAATTTGCATGCCTCGCGGAAGCCGAGAGATCCAGACGCATTGACGTAGCTATCCACGAATTGAGCTTTCGGGGCGGCAATGGCTAATTGATTCTCTAACTGGATTTTCTCTTCAGCTAAATCAGCTGCAAGTCTCAACGCCTCAGGCAGCGTTTGAGGCAATAATGGAGACTCCTTTTCCTTTAGTTTTGCGAGCACAGTTCGGCGAACCGCCTTCGACTCCCTCATGCCGATCAATACTGCCTGGTCGTTGGATACAACAAGGTTTTCTGATTTTGTGCCGTTTGAATTTTGAACTACGAAAGTTTCGTAGTGCTCCCCATCAAGCTCATCCTTGACCCGAGGGATAAAATCATTGTTACGAACTGGCTTTTCTCCATGCTCTAATCGGGCCTGATTGATAATGGAAAGAAGCTCATCAGTGCCAATTTTGTCGTTGTTGCCTGAGATCATAATTCCTGGCATAATTCACCTCTGAGTTATTAGAAGTTCATATTCATCTGGTCAGAACGCTCGGTTGCCGCCGGGCGTTTTTTCTTTGTGAGCACCGCAGCTACTTCTCTTGCCAACCGCGCCATATCGTCATCAACAACACCCCATTCCAGAACTGCCAGCAGCATTGCCATCTTCGGCAGCCACGTTTCTTTCCAGCGGGTTATCTGTGCTTTATCGACGCCGATCTCTTTAGCTACGTTGTTGCCACCTTTCATGGCGATACGGTTAAGCAACCAGGACTCAATGCGACGGGCATTGACCTTGTTGCGGTTAATTGAGTTTTCCATTTGTTAATTTCCTAGAGTGTTGAAATAGTTAAATAGGCCAATGCGCAGACACGCATAGCCAT
>NZ_CAMSEL010000042.1:0-9395 GCF_947057495.1 Citrobacter sp. Marseille-Q5395
GCGGCATAACCTGAATCTGAGGCAGCACCTGGCACGGCTGGGACGGAAGTCGCTGTCGCTCACAAAATCGGTGGAGCTGCATGACAAAGTCATCGGGCATTATCTGAACATAAAACACTATCAATAATTTTGAGTCATTACCCAGTTAGCAATAACCCCCGCTTGCGGGGGCCATACCCACCAGGAGCAAACGCAGAAAGCCCGAGATACTTCTGCTGTACCGGGGGCTGGCGACATTTCAGGCAACACTCATAGTTGACATCCTCCCCGCCCTAAAGGGCGGGGAGGATGTCAATAATAGCAGACCACATCATGATGTCATTCTGACCGACAGATGCCAGAAGCAGAGGATCCATCCCATTTTATACCTACCTTATAACACTTAGAAAAACAACATGTTAAAAATGTTTATTGGAAACAATTTTATTTCCAATTGTAATGATAACCATTCTCATATTAATATGGCTACGTGATAATTAACTTTTGATGCACTCCGCATGTCTGACCGTGCCACTTCCACAGCTTCCTTAACGTTCGAGTCGCTTTATGGCACCCATCACGGCTGGTTGAAAAGTTGGCTGACGCGCAAACTCCAGTCTGCCTTTGATGCAGATGACATTGCCCAGGACACTTTTTTGCGGGTAATGAGCAGCGAAACGCTCTCGACGATCCGCGATCCTCGCTCTTTCCTGTGCACTATCGCCAAACGCGTGATGGTGGACCTGTTTCGCCGAAACGCGCTGGAAAAAGCGTATCTGGAGATGCTGGCGCTTATGCCGGAGGGGGTAGCGCCTTCACCTGAGGAACGCGAAAGCCAGCTCGAGACCCTACAACTCGTCGACAGCATGCTGGACGGGCTAAACGGAAAAACACGTGAAGCGTTTCTGCTTTCGCAACTGGATGGCCTGACATACAGCGAGATTGCGCACAAACTCGGTGTTTCCGTCAGCTCCGTGAAAAAATACGTGGCGAAAGCCGTCGAGCACTGCCTGCTGTTTCGTCTGGAGCATGGGTTATGAATCCTTCGTTAACCGATTCCCGCCGTCAGGCGCTGCGTTCAGCTTCCCACTGGTATGCCGTGCTAAGCGGCGAGCGCGTCAGCCCACAACAGGAAGCGCGCTGGCAACAGTGGTATGAACAGGATCAGGATAACCAGTGGGCCTGGCAGCAGGTTGAAAACCTGCGCAACCAGCTTGGCGGTGTGCCTGGCGACGTTGCCAGCCGGGCGCTGCACGATACCCGCCTCACCCGCCGTCACGTGATGAAAGGATTACTGCTGTTGCTCGGCGCTGGCGGAGGCTGGCAACTCTGGCAGTCGGAAACCGGCGAAGGTCTGCGGGCAGATTACCGCACCGCCAAAGGCGCAGTCAGCCGTCAGCAACTGGAAGATGACTCCCTGCTCACGCTGAATACCCAAAGCGCGGCGGATGTGCGTTTTGATGCGCATCAGCGCACCGTCCGGCTCTGGTACGGTGAAATCGCCATTACTACCGCGAAAGATGCGCAGCAACGCCCCTTCCGCGTCCTGACCCGTCAGGGCCAACTCACCGCTTTAGGGACAGAATTTACCGTCCGCCAGCAGGATAATTTCACGCAGCTTGACGTGCAGCAGCACGCCGTGGAAGTGCTTCTCGCCAGTGCCCCCGCGCAAAAACGCATCGTGAACGCTGGTGAAAGCCTGCAGTTCAGCGCCTCTGAGTTTGGCGCAGTGAAACCGCTGGATGACGAGAGTACAAGCTGGACGAAGGGCATCCTGAGCTTCAGCGATAAACCGCTGGGTGAGGTGATAGCCACGCTAAGCCGTTACCGCAACGGCGTGCTGCGCTGCGATCCCGCCGTTGCCGGGCTGCGCCTGAGCGGGACGTTCCCGCTGAAAAATACCGATGCGATCCTGAACGTTATCGCTCAAACGCTTCCCGTTAAAATTCAGTCTATTACGCGGTACTGGATAAACATTTCACCGCTGTAAGAAAAATAATTCTCATTTCGATTGTCCTTTTTACCCTTCTCGTTCGACTCATAGCTGAACACAACAAAAATGATGATGGAGAAGGTATGACGCCGTTACGCGTTTTTCGTAAAACAACACCTTTGGTTAACGCCATTCGCCTGAGCCTGCTGCCGCTGGCCGGTCTCTCGTTTTCCGCTTTTGCTGCACAGGTTGATATCGCACCGGGATCGCTCGACAAAGCGCTCAATCAGTATGCCGCACACAGCGGAATTACCCTCTCGGTTGACGCCAGCCTGACGCGCGGCAAGCAGAGCAACGGCCTGCACGGAGATTACGACGTCGAGAGCGGCCTGCAACAACTGCTGGACGGCAGCGGACTGCAGGTAAAACCGCTGAGAAATAACAGCTGGACGCTGGAGACCGCGCCCGCGCCAAAAGAAGATGCCCTGACCGTGGTCGGCGACTGGCTGGGCGATGCGCGTGAAAACGACGTATTTGAACATGCTGGCGCGCGTGACGTGATCCGCCGTGAGGATTTCGCCAAAACCGGCGCAACCACCATGCGTGAGGTGCTTAACCGCATCCCTGGCGTCAGCGCGCCGGAAAACAACGGCACCGGCAGCCACGACCTGGCGATGAACTTTGGCATCCGGGGCCTGAACCCACGCCTCGCCAGCCGCTCGACCGTCCTGATGGACGGCATCCCCGTCCCCTTTGCCCCTTACGGTCAGCCGCAGCTTTCACTGGCTCCCGTTTCGCTCGGCAACATGGATGCCATTGACGTGGTGCGCGGTGGTGGTGCGGTGCGTTACGGACCGCAGAGCGTGGGCGGCGTGGTGAACTTTGTTACCCGCGCCATTCCGCAGGACTTTGGTATCGAGGCGGGGGTGGAAGGTCAGCTCAGCCCAACCTCTTCACAAAACAACCCGAAAGAGACGCACAACCTGATGGTGGGCGGCACAGCGGACAACGGTTTTGGCACCGCGCTGCTCTACTCCGGCACGCGCGGCAGTGACTGGCGCGAGCACAGCGCCACCCGCATCGACGACCTGATGCTGAAAAGCAAATATGCGCCGAATGAGGTGCACACCTTCAACAGCCTGCTGCAATATTACGATGGTGAAGCCGACATGCCCGGCGGCCTGTCCCGCGCGGATTACGACGCCGATCGCTGGCAATCCACCCGCCCGTATGACCGCTTCTGGGGCCGTCGCAAGCTGGCGAGCCTGGGCTACCAGTTCCAGCCGGACAGCCAGCATAAATTCAACATTCAGGGGTTCTACACCCAAACCCTGCGCAGCGGCTACCTGGAGCAAGGCAAACGCATCACCCTCTCGCCGCGTATCTACTGGGTGCGCGGTATTGAGCCACGCTACAGCCAGAGCTTTATGATCGGCCCTTCCGCGCACGAAGTGGGCGTGGGCTATCGCTATGTGAATGAATCAACGCATGAAATGCGTTACTACACCGCCACCAGCAGCGGGCAGTTGCCGTCCGGCTCAAGCCCTTACGACCGCGACACGCGTTCCGGCACCGAGGCGCACGCCTGGTATCTGGATGACAAAATCGACATCGGCAACTGGACCATCACGCCGGGTACCCCAGCGGGAGACGTGCAGTGCGGCCCATTCAAAGAAGCCGGACTCATCGAGCAGCAGGCTGATGATGATGACCGCAATAAATGCCGCTGTCGCGTTCCAGACGATATTCCAGACAACGGGAATATCAGAGATATGGATGACACCGGTTCCCAGCGCCAGCACAGCCCCGATACTCGCGCTCCAGCCAATACTCAGGCCTCTGGGTTGCCAGATCACCAGTACCAGCGTCAGTAAAAATATACTCCCTGCCAAAAGCATCTCAGACCCCATCATATATGATTTTGTAAATATGTTTTCCTGCCTCAGCAGGAGGTGCAGGCTGATTTGTCCAGCCATTCACGTACATCCTCGCGCAGACACTGCCAGGTCGTCGTGATTGTCTCTGCTGCCCACGCCGGAATATGGGGTGACAGACGATAGTGGATCCATTTGCCTTCCCGACGGTCAAGAACCAGATCAGCCTCGCGAAGGATAGCCATATGTCGCGAAATTTTGGGCTGCGATTCGCAGGTGGCAACGCAGATATCGCAGACGCACAATTCTCCGGACTCACGGAGAAGCATGACGATGGCTAGCCGTGTTTCATCCGACAGGATTTTGAAAAGCTGAACAGGTTGTAGCATTTTTCACTCCGTTCCCTTTAGAATACACATATGTTAGATCATATATATTAACTTTAAAATCACCTGTTCTCTCCGGAGGAGAAAAATGGAACAATTTCCAGCCCTGAATACTGACTGTTTTGATCAACATATTGCCGAACGTCTGCACCTGCAGGAGCCCCCACGGATTCTGATCCTGTATGGCTCATTAAGGGAGCGCTCCTACAGTCGCTTTGCCGCGGAGGAAGCAGGTCGCCTGCTGACGGCGATGGGCGCGGAGGTGAAATTCTTTAACCCCTCCGGTTTACCCCTGCCGGATGATGCCCCGGATACGCACCCTAAAGTCTCCGAGCTACGCGGGCTGGTCAGATGGTGTGACGGGATGGTGTGGAGCTCGCCGGAACGGCACGGGGCTATGAGCGCGGTGATGAAGGCGCAGATCGACTGGATACCGTTGAGTGAAGGCGCGGTTCGTCCTTCGCAGGGCAAGACACTTGCAGTGATGCAGGTTTGCGGCGGTTCGCAGTCCTTCAATGCCGTGAACCAGATGCGCATTCTGGGCCGCTGGATGCGGATGTTCACAATTCCCAACCAGTCCTCGGTGGCGAAAGCCTGGCAGGAATTTGATGAGAACGGAAGGATGAAGCCGTCCTCATGGTACGACCGTATCGTAGATGTCGCAGAGGAGTTGTTTAAAATTACGTTGCTGCTCAGGGGACAAACCAGCTACCTTGCAGATCGCTACAGCGAACGAAAAGAGAGTCATCAGGAACTTTCGTACCGCGTCAATCAGGAAAAAATATAACGCCTTCTGATCGTATAAATACACACCATGAGCGTTTTCACAAAGTCTCCTTCTGCCAGGCAGCGGATAATCTTACATGTGTCTGTCGTTTTCAGAAGACGGCAGACCGGACTAAAACCATAGGCATATCATTTGCCTTCAACAAGTTCACCGAACAGCTCTTTCACCCTGTTTCTGGCGTCCGTTAGCGCTATGTGCCCTTGTCCGGTGATTTCATATACTCGCCGACTTCGTCGACCGGCCTGAACATGTCGTGAGGTGAGATACCCCTTCTTTTCCATACCGTGCAGCATCGGATACAGGGTACCCGGGCTGAGTTGATAACCGTGGTGTCGCAATTCCTCAATGATGCCCAGACCAAAGACGGGTTCTTTGGCTGCATGATGCAGGATGTGCAAACGGATCATCCCGCCGTAAAGATCTTTGTCGGTCACGCCCGGAACCTCACAGTGCTAAACTCAACAACCAACCCGCAACACCGCAACTCACTACGACCAGCCACGGCGGCAGTTTCCAGAACATCAGAGCGACCAGTGCCACAAGGGCAAGGCCGAAATCTTGCGGAGCGAGAACTGCGCTCGTCCATACTGGTTGATAGAGAGCTGCCAGCAGAAGGCCAACTACGGCTGCATTAATACCCTGCAACGCTGCTTGTGTACGGATATTGCGGCGCAGACTTTCCCAGAACGGCAATGCTCCCACAATCAGAAGGAAGGACGGTGCGAAAATTGCCAGCAGACAAACCAGACCACCCAGCCAGCCAGAAGGCACCTGGTTCATCGAAGCCCCGAGAAAGGCTGCAAAAGTGAACAACGGTCCAGGAACGGCCTGGGCAGCGCCGTAGCCAGCCAGGAATGTATCAGTGCTGACCCAGCCAGAAGGAACGACTTCAGTCTGCAGTAATGGCAGCACGACATGCCCGCCACCAAAAACCAGTGATCCGGTCCGGTAGAAAGTTTCTACCATTAACAGCGTCGGATTTGGGAATATCGCCGTCAGCAATGGTAACCCTGTCAGTAGCACAAAGAACAGCGTGAGCCAGAACAATCCGACGCGACGCCGTATTGAAACGGGCAGCGGATCATGTACCGTCGTCTGCTGAGGTTTGAACAGTAACATGCCAGTGACAGCCGCAGTGACGATTACTCCCACCTGTCCCCAGGCCGATGGCACAAGAAGCACAAAGCAGGTTGCCACTGCCATGACAGTAATACGCGGTATATCCGGGCAAAGATTTCGGGCCATGCCCCATACAGCTTGCGCGACCACCGCAACGGCTACCACTTTCAGCCCATGCAATACACCAGAGGGCATCACATCCCCGTAACTGGTCATCCCCAGCGCAAACAGGATCAGTGCAACTGCTGACGGTAGCGTGAAGCCGGCCCATGCTGCCAGCGCCCCGGTATAACCGGCCCGGGACAGCCCGAGCGCTATACCAACCTGACTGCTTGCTGGTCCCGGAAGGAACTGGCACAGAGCGACCAAATCTGCATAGCTGCGCTCGGTCAACCACTGCCGTCGCGTCACAAACTCATCGCGGAAGTAACCCAGATGGGCAATTGGGCCGCCGAAGGATGTCAGGCCAAGTCGGAAGAAAATCAGAAAGACAGCCCAGGGGCTGTGATCATTCCTGGCAGTATCGTTCATGGTCAGATCCTGATTGCTGGTTTTAGTGGCTATTATAATCGAATTTCGTTATCGAAATTCGATTATAATAGCCACTGCTCCCTGTGGATAGAATGATGTTTCATGCTTTCCAGATGTTTACTTCAAGAACAGTTTCAACTGCCTGGCCAGTTATGGGCTTTATTCACATTCAGTATTATTGCTGTCCTGCTTTTACCCGGAGTATGGTTTGCCGGGTGGTATTAAATTCTCTGGCAACCGCACTGATACTGGCCCCGGAATTAAGGCGCTCTGACACTATTTTTTTTTGCTCCTCGCTCAAGATGGGCGGACGACCGAAGCGTTTCCCGGCTGATCTTGCCCGAGAAATCCCTGAATGTGTGCGTTCAATCAGCAGATCCCTCTCAAACTCAGCCACAGCTGAAATCACCTGCATAGTCATTTTTCCGGCCGGGCTGGTTAAATCCGCACCTCCGAGAGCGAGACAATGAACACGGATATCTAAAGTAGCCAGTTGTTCAACTGTTTTTCGGATATCCATCGCATTACGGCCGAGTCGGTCAAGTTTGGTGACAATCAATACGTCACCGCTTTCCATTCGATCAAGCAACCGGATGAACCCTGGTCTTTCGCTGGCAGCAACCGAACCACTTATATGTTCCTCAATCAGCCGCTGGGGTCTGATGGCAAAACCCGCCGCTTCAATTTCATGGCGCTGATTTTCTGTATTCTGTTCCAGAGTGGAGACCCGACAGTAGGCAAAAACTCGTGACATAGGAAACTTTCCGTACGCAAAGGGTGTCCGAATTATAACGTATGTACGAAACAAATTTCGCTGACTTTCGGACATATTGTTTGCGAGGCGTACGAAACCGACCGGTTTCGGTCAGTGCGAATGATAACTTTAATGAACTATGTGCAGGGGAAGCATTTATGCCACGGAGACAAATACTCAGTAGTGAAGAAAAAGAACGCTTGTTGATTGTGCCAGATGATGACGTATTTCTGACGCGCATGTGCTTTCTGAGTGAACATGACCTCGCGCTCATTAATTAACACCGCAGGCCAGCTAACCGTCTGGGCTTTGCAGTTTTACTCTGTTATTTGCGAGGACTAGGGTTTCCTCCCGACAAAAGTATTTCACCTCACGACTGTGTTGTCTTCAGGCTGGCGGCTCATTTGAAAGTCCAGTCTGATTTGTGGGCCGAGTATGCATCAAGAGAGGTCACCCGCTGGGAACATCTGGCTGAACTCTACCGCTACCTGGAATTATCCCCTTTTAACCGGGCGCTGCAAAAAACCTGTATTCGCCACCTTTATCCCCACGCCATGCGGACAGACAGAGGTTTTTTACTTGCGGAGGAAATGCTCTCCTGGCTCCACAATAATAAGGTTATTTTCCCCTCTGTTGAAGTGATCGAACGAACCCTGGCCGAAGCAACAACACTTGCCGACAGGGCGGTTTTTTCTGCGCTTACCGCGCAGCTTGAACCAGGGCATAAAGCGGCACTGGACCGTCTGTTGGTATCTGAGGGTGAGCAACCTTCACGGCTGGCCTGGCTGCTCCAGCCTCCGGGAAAAATTAATGGTAAAAATGTCCTGCAACATATCGACCGGTTAAATGCGATTGAGTCGCTGGCACTCCCTGACGGCATTGCACTTTCCGTTCACCAGAACCGACTCCTGAAACTCGCACGCGAAGGCAGGAAAATGAGTAGCCGGGATCTGGCAAGATTCACGGATGTTCGCCGTTATGCCTCGCTGGTTTGTATCATATCGGAGGCCAGATCCACCCTGACTGACGAAGTTATTGATCTGCACGAGCGTATTCTGAGTAGTCTGTTCAGCAGGGCAAAACGTACTCAGGCCGAGCGGCTCCAGCAAACGGGAAAGCTGATTCAGAGTAAACTGAAGCAATACGTTACCGTCGGACAGGCATTACTTAACGCCAGAGAGTCCGGGGAAGATCCCTGGGCCGCAATAGAAGACGTCCTTCCCTGGCAGGAATTCATCAACAGCGTGGAAGAGACGCGGTTCCTGTCACGTAAGGACAACTTCGACCCGTTGCATCTGATCACAGAAAAATACAGTACGTTGCGTAAATACGCCCCCCGGATGCTGTCCGTGTTGCAGTTCAGGGCTGCACCCGCCGCAATGCAGCTCAGTGACGCATTGGATACCGTCAGAGATATGTATAGAAAACAACTCCGAAAAGTACCGCCTTCCGCGCCAATCGGGTTCATCCCGGAAAGCTGGAGAAAGGTTGTGATCACCCCCACCGGCATTGACCGAAAATATTACGAATTTTGCGTGCTGAATGAACTGAAGGGAGCCTTACGTTCAGGTGACACCTGGGTAAAGGGGTCACGCCGCTACAGGAATTTCGATGATTATCTGATCCCGTCAGACGATTTTGAAAAATCACTCCGGGATAACCAGTTACCCCTTGCTGTTCCGGCCGATTGCCATGAATACATCAAGAGCCGTTTGACGCTTCTTGCATCGCGTCTGGAAGAAGTTAACGCGATGGCGCTGGCCGGTGATTTACCCGATGTTGATATATCGGATAAAGGCGTGAAAATTACCCCGCTGGATAACAGTGTCCCTTCAGCAGCATCCCCTTTTGGCGATCTGGTTTATGGCATGCTCCCTCACCCTAAAAGGGGGCCGCTTGGAAAACGAATCTATGGTCACTCCCGTTTTTGCAACACCGATTTTGACGACAAGTTGGCTTGCTTGAATCTATCCGGCGTCTGAATGGGATTTTATTCCCGCGCCTTGATGAGTTCCGCGCCTGATGAACCTCC
>NZ_CAMSEL010000043.1:0-9283 GCF_947057495.1 Citrobacter sp. Marseille-Q5395
GACACGGATGATGGTGCGGTCTGCATCTGGCTTCGAAGTAAGGAGCACTCATGACATCATAAATCATCGATCAGGCCAGCGATCTCGAAGAGATGATGCGCGACCATGCTATTCAGGCTCACAGACTCAACCACTCAGCAGTATCAGCAACGCACTGTGAGGAATGCGGGGACAAGTTGCCGGAGGATCGCCGGAAAGCGTATCCGGGATGCACGATGTGCGTCGAGTGCCAGAGCAATATTGAATTGCGTAAGAAGATTGGGAGGATGTGATGTGTGAGATGCCAGCAGTATTTGCGCAAGAGCAGCGCAAAGCCAGAAAAGAACATAAGTGCTGCGAATGCGGAGTCATCGTTAAACCAGGTGACCACTATACCTATTCACACGGCGTATGGGATGGCTCAGGTCAGAGCTTCAAACAATGCTTAGACTGCGCGGAGGTGTCAAACGCTGCTGCGGCATTTGTTGAAGACCCGGAAGATGGGCCAGCGTTTACTGGCTTGCGTGAATGGTTCATGGGCTATTCATGCCGGGAATTTAAAGGAGAAGAATTGGTTAAAAGCTTCGCCGCCGATCTGAACGTGGAAGAAAACAAAATCCGCAAAGTTTTGCGTATGGAGCCTGCCAATGTTCCAGCTAATTCAACGGGGTCAGATATACGCTGACCAGCATAACTGGCCCGTCATAATCCATTCAGTCACATCACAGATAGTCCGCTACTGGCGACAAGGCCGGGTCAACACAGCATAAATCGACCGATTTAATTCTGATTTCGAGCCTCTTGATCATCACGAGGCGGCACAGATACGCGCCGAACTTGAAACAGCAGAGCACATTAAACGACTACGCGCTATGAAGCGGGTGGCCTGAGGAGAAGTTATGGGGAAGACATCTATTCGTCTTGAGGAGTTTAAGCGGGACGCTAATGGCCTTGAGGACTACAGCAAATACACCGTCATCAGCCACTCCTCTCAGGAACATTCAACAATAGTCGATTGGCCCATCGAACTCGAGTATCGACCAATGACGCATCTCAACCAGGTATCAATGAACATTCATTCTGACCTGCACGAGACAAAAGAAGAAGCCATGGAGCAATTAGGTCGATGGCTTGTTCGTCTAGGAGAGGCGTTGCAAGAACACAATCTCAAATAACGCAACTGATAGCCAGTTATGAGCTGGCTATTGGGTGCGAATGCACTGCCACGTTATCCCCCCATTTGCCCTCCATTGCGAGGGCATTCTTTTTGCCTGACTTCCAGGTTCGATTTCCAAACCGGAGATGAAACCCATGCAACACCAATTACAGCCCGATTCACTGGTTGATCTGAAATTCATCATGGCCGATACTGGTTTCGGAAAGACCTTCATCTATGACCGCATCAAAGACGGCACCCTGCCAAAAAGCAAACTCATCCATGGCCGCGCACGCTGGCTATATAGTGAACACTGCGAGTTCAAACAAAAGCTCTTAAGCCGCCTCGATGGGTAAAATTGCGGGTAAAATAAAATACACTTCTGAAAATTCCCTTTCCATACAATCCCCTGCCATGCCAATTCGATGTATGCAGGGGACACCATGAACACTTCTCACAAAGTCCAACGTAGTACATAACTCATTGATTTTAATTCATACTCCTTATTTTATTCGTCCAGTAAAGTGCCATTATTTCTAATGGAATCTATACAATACATCTTTGCGTATAACATTGTGTATAACTGAGTTCGATCTTTTTTCTATACACATGCTGCTATCTGACATCCAAATAAAAAGAGCAAAACCGAAGGACAAACCCTATACGCTTAACGATGGTATGGGCCTATCACTCCTCATCGACACAACGGGCAGCAAAGGCTGGCGTTTCCGCTATCGCTTTGCAGGTAAGCCAAAGATGATTTCCTTCGGCGTATATAGCGATGTGTCATTGGCACAAGCACGTGCTAAACGTGATGAAGCGCGTTCGATGTTAGCCAAAGGGATCAGACCCAAGTGAAGCCAGAAAAGCAGATAAGATTGCTTTGCAGTTCGCGCATGAGAACAGCTTAGAGTCAGTGGTCAGAGAATGACACTCATCGAAAAAAACCACCTGGTCAGAGGGGTATGCAAAAGAGGTTCTCAACTTCATGGAAAAGGATATTTCTCCTTTTATCGGCCAACGGCCCAATCGAACAGATTGAACCGCAGGAACTGCTCACCGTTCTGCAAAAAATAGAGGAAAGAGGTGCACTGGAACAAACCAGTAAGAGCCGCCGACGCTACGGTGAAGTACTTTGGTATGCTGTTGCTACAGGTCGCGCTAAATATAACTTTTTACCCGATTTAGCTATCACACTCAACAAACCGAAAACTCAACACTTCCCGTTCCTGACTGAAAGCGAGTTGCCCGAGTTCGTCAATGCTCTGTATAACTATCAGGGTAGTTTAGTCACCAAATACGCCACGTAGCTGTTGATGCTAACAGGTGTGCGAACAATTGAGCTAATGGGCTGAGTTTGATTTAGATAATGCCTTATGGGAGATCCCCAAAGAACGGATGAAAAAACGACGCCCCCATTTGGTTCCGTTATCTGCTCAGGCGATCAGCATCCTGAAAAAGCTGCAAGAAATAGCTGGGAATTACAACCTCGTTTCCCAGGACGAAACAACGTCAGGAAACCAATGAGCGAAGCCAGTATCAGCAAAGTGATAAAACTACTGGGCCATCATGGTCGGTTAACTTGTAAATAGACCCGTTTTAGTTCCATGCATTTTTTGAGATCCCGGCCAAATAATGGTGTTATCGATATTCATCGGCACCAGTATCCGTATCTGTCAGGAAGAACTCCGTGCCATTAATGGCTATTTTTTGTGGAAACGACTCCCCCCTGTATGCAACTCACTGGCACCAATATTGATGGCATTGCCTGACACGGTGTTAACATCACGCAAAGTGATATTCTTCATTAGCCAACCTGACTCCAGAATTGAAGTCTGTAAAATATTCTCACCCAACTAGCTTAATGAAAAACGTTGATTCGTATCAAGTTTATAGTCTGAACCAGACGTAAATTATTGATGGCAACGACGAGCCGCACCCGGCATTTCTGGTTTAAAGGAATACATAGCCATCATCTATTTTTATAATTAAGATAATATTTTTGTACTTAGATACCCGATTGTATTTCATTACATACTCAACATAATCCCGGTCATTTACGACTAAACATAATACATAATCATCAGTTCGATAGCACTCCCAATAAGCCATATCCCTTATCATTCCACCATTATTAAATAAAGAAATAAAGCCAGCAGGGTTCTAGCCAGATTGGAGAAATATGTTCAGTAATCGCTTATAGATTCCCTTCCCAATGTAGTTTACTTCATCGACCAGCACACCTGGCAAAAGCTTGATCATGCTCAGTCGGTTATTTTGCTCATTCAGCCGGGAAACAACCAGATGGTAATACCGTCCAGCATCCGCACTTCAGCATGCCCAGTTTTTTTGTTCAGGCTTCAGTAATGCTGCTGACAATGTTTTATGAAAATGTGCTTTTCCATCCAACTTCCACATTTGTCACTTCACGCTGCCGGAACATCTTACTGACGACACAAATGGGCATAACGACTTAGGAGCAGGTTGATCTCATTCGCCACAGTTTCCGAATCAAGTACTGTTAGATCCGTAAGTGAATACATCTTTTCACCTTTTGCGCGCAGCTTATTCAATGAAAATATTTCAATAATATGCATAATACAGGCTGCGTCGCTATGAGTCTCTTTAAACGGGCTTACTTTATAAGAATTTAATACTGATGGTGGGTCTAACGACTACTCTCTTGCGTTAAGATTTTCGGAGCAAATGGCCGGAGCAATAATAGCCACGTTGAAATTTATAGGCATAAATACGTCATTATCAAAATTAACGTCTTTGATAGAACTTATAATAATATTTTTATTAATAGCTATAATTGATGAAAAGATGGTATTCCCTGAATATATAGTCATAGCTCCAGTGGTTAGGGCGTCTCTTGCAAGAGCATCTAATGGCGATGATTGGGTTGCATCTAAAATACTAGTATTAAACCTGTTGTTTTCTTTGAGATTACTAGCTATCCACTTTATTTGTGGCATTAGCCAGCTTACTCTTTGTATCATTCAATGCTTGCAGAATATCCTGATGCTCATGAGTTAGTAATGTTAATGATTCTTGCATTTTCATTAGCAATTTTAACTTACTACATGGTTGAAAATTCAATTCATGATTCAATAGATAAATCAATTACATAAGTAATATTGGCATCGATTTTATTTGGCGTTGGAATTGCTGACTCTGCCATATATCTAATAATTGGAGTTAAAGATAGAGATGTAAATAAATCAGCTGTAGAATATGTGTCTGTAATCAATACATACGAAGAACTGTTCCGTTGCGGAGTTTGTCACTCAGTAATGTTCAAAGATTTAATATCACATGGTGTATTAAAAAAGCCAGTATAACATTTTATAATTAGTGATTCATATGCTGCAATGTTTTTTAACGGTTTATCTAATCACATAAATAGAAATGAATTAAAACATGTAATAAACCAGATGACAGACGAAAATGCTCCGCCATTGTTTGTTGATGGGAAAGATGACCTTCAAAGGATCGTAAACTCCATAAACATTGACAGGATCAATGAGATTGGTAGTGTAAAGCCTGAGATAATTTTAATGACATGGTCAGTTCGTGGTACAAATAGTGTGCATGATAAAAACTAGCAATTGACACGTTAGTCATCAACGGTAAAAAGATGAAGGATATCCTCTCAGACTAAAGAATTATTGTTATTGGACCAGTTCCTGAATGGAATGCTAATCTAGTTAAAGTCGTATCTAATTGCTTAAGTGAATTTAAAAAAATTTTCTAGATATAGGGCATACGGACTTAATAATAAAATATTGGGATACATAATTTAACAATAACATTCCAAAAATTGTTGATGAATATACTTCTGCATATAGTGTTTTATGTAATGAAAGTGGATGCCTTACTAGAGTTGATGATAATTGTGATTTCGTCACGACTGTGGATTGGGGACATCTAACAAAACCAAGGGCCAACTTCCTTTTCGATAAGATAGGTAAGCAAATAACCAAAGAGTTCTGTAATCAAACCGGCTGATTGTTCAGTCGGTCATATTTGATGATTTTGTCGAAATATGTAGCGCATGCTCTTTGAATTGTGGGCTCTGAAGCGCTACAAGCAAAGAAATGTCGTAGTGGATAGTGATTAAGATGCGTGATAGGATATATGATGGTAACTGACAAATCAATGGAGTAAATCATGAGCAAAAACAATGAGATACCTTACACAGGGTTTCTGCCAAGAAAAAATTTCTCAACGCCACAATTTATGGTTATGGTTTTGGCTGTATTGTTGCTAACATTTTTAATTTTAAGCATTTTCTTCTAAAGGTTTTGTATGCTTATAATTTCATACATTACATTATGTTTGATCTTCGTCCTTTTCCTTTACTTTAAAGCAGTAAGGATTGAGGGTAAAGTAATAAACGTAATGGTTCCATACTTAATAATAACGGTGCCAACACTATATGTTTTTGAAGGTATTTTTGTATACATTTCAGAAATTAAAGAATACACTTTTGAATATTTATTTTTTTATACCTGCTATATTATATACATAACTTCATTTGTTTTATCATATCTTTACACTCAGAGACAGGCAATAAATATAAATTCGAGTCAAACAGAAAAGCATAGATATATATTTTCTGCGGTATTATTCACAGTTCTTTCCTTTGTTTTTTACCTACCGGTATTGATCGAGTTTAGAGAGTACATTCTTAGCCCAAGACGAATATACGAACTAACAAGAACTGGTTACGGATTGTATTTTTACCCATCGTTAATGTTTTCTCTTGTTGCTTCCATATGCGCATTCTTTACATACAAAATATCAAAGATACTGTGCATTTCAATAATTTTAATAAATTGTATTCTAATTTTCCTACACGGAAACAAAGGTCCAATATTTAGTATATTTATAGCATTTATTCTTTATCTTTCTTACATAGAAAATAAAAATATTAAGTTCATGTTTCTAGTGAAGTCATTTGCCATTATAACTATAATAGTCACAGCATTCTTTGCTTACACGTTCTCAGATGGTAATCCAATAGAGAATATGGCTAATTATTCTGACTATACCAGAAACGCAGTTCTGATAGCGTCATCTAAATTCGATTTCATGTATGGTAAGTTGCTGATGGAGAGTGAAATATACTCAAGGATACCAAGGGCATTATGGACTGGTAAACCTGATGATTTCGGCGCTTTGTATCTGGCAAAGGTGTTTTTCCCTGATGCTTTCTACAGGAACCAAGGAGCGCCAGCATTTGGTTATGGTGAATTATATGCAGATTTCGGTCTTTTCACTCCAGTATGGTTAATTATATCTGGTGTATTTAAAGGAATTCTTGCAAAATACTTTTCTAACAAAACACAGCAAACAAAATCAGCTCATTATTTTATAATGTTTCTGTTCTGTATTGGCATAGGAATCATTCCTGTTAGCATGGGATGGCTGTTCCCCGAGCATCTAATGGTTGCATTTATGGTTTTTGTTGCCTCTTCACTTATTATCTCAAAGAGGTACGCATTTGTACTAATAAAAACAAAGTAACTAAAAAGCGTCGGGTTAACCGCCGCTTTTTAATTTTGAAGTGTAAATGTCGGTCTTGTAAAGTTTGTTAGGTTTGTTGAGTCACCATTGCCAACGAATATAACTTTTTATTCGCTAAGGATAACGTTTGAATTACCTGAAGTTGATTTTGTAATAATATCTCCATAATGTTTTTTTCATTTTCACTAACTCTGAGGCCTGCTGATGTACCGCCATTTCCAGATCAACCTCTTTACCTAATCTGACCTATGTTATCAGCATAATACAGACCGGAATTTGTTCCTGTAAAATAAGAGTGATATATATCATTATTACTAGATGCTCTCCTTCATGCCCATTATTAGGTATGGGACGGTTACTTCTCTTTGTAGATTTAATATCAATAATATTTACACTTTTTACTGAATCGCCACGGATAATCCAGATACTTCCTAGCCGTTGATAATGTTAGCTTTCATATTCAGCTGGTGGCATCTGATTGCTCGAACCATGCCGACGCCTACAGTTATAAAACATTTCGATGTAATCAAAAATATCGCTGTGGGCTTCTTCCCGCGTTTCGTAGATCTTTTTCTTTATCCCTTCGCGTTTCAGTAGTTGAAAAACGCTTTCTGCTACTACGTTGTCGTGACAGTTACCACGACGACTCATACTGCCTTCCAGACTGTGTGATTTAAGGAAAGACTGCCAGTCATGGCTTGTATATTGACTCCATTGACCTCGCCAGAATTTCCAAAAGTGCATGGAATTAAAACGGGTCTATTTACAATTTGAGTGAACCAGTACCTATTTTTAAGGACTACAACACAGCACAGCATAAGACCCCCCTTCAGGACAATGTCTTTGGTTATCCGGGGTTCCATTGACCAGCCGATAACTTTCCGGGAGAACAGCCCAACTACCACTGCCAGATACAGCCAGACTTCGTGGATCCTGATGTAGGTTATGTCCGTAACCCAAAGCCCATCAGTTGACCTGGGTTAAACTGCCGCTGGAGCCTGTTCGTCAACACGATACTGGCTTTACATTTACGTGCCCGCGGGCTCCGGTATCCAACCCGAGCCTTTATTCCAGCACGTTTCATCAATTGCCAGACCCGGTTAACACCGCACAGTTGCCCGGAATCACGCAAGTCGAGATGGATCTTGCGATAGCCATAAACGCAACTTAACTCCAACCAAAACTGTTTGATCTGCCTAGTCAGCATCTGGTCTGTCTGGGCTAGCAGTAAATGCTGCACTAAAGCCAAGTGTAAAACCCACTCGGATGAACATCCAGCACTCGACAGAACAGACGAACAATCCAGCAACAGGTGTTATCACAGATAAAGGCGTAACTAAGTCGGACAGTTTTGCGAAATACACCGCGGCTTTTTTAAAATGTACCGTTCGTCTGTAACCCACTTCAGCTCCTTTTAGAGTCGGCAGATCTCTGCCTAAGCATCTGACAGTCCTTTATTTGCGGAATAGCCCGGCCCGTACTTCTTTATCCATGCATAAAGACTGTGGGTGGTGATATCGAGACGTGTTGCACACTGGAAACAGAATGGCCACGATCAACAAACTGTTTAACTGCTTCAATTTTAAACTCTTCAGGACAACGCTTACTGCTAATGTAAGCCTCTCTTTAAGCCATCTTAAATGACTCTGAGATGTCTGTTAAACCTGCGGCGATTCAGCTATCCCTTTTGCACAGTTAGCAGGGTTTCTTTTTGCCTAGCTTCCAGGTTTGATTTCCAAAATGTAGATGACACCAATGCGAGAATTACGAGACAACTCTCTCATTGACTCGAAGTTCATAATCGATGATGCCGGCTCTACAGCTAAGTATTTTTATTCGTAGATTAATGTCCCAAACCAATCAAACTTGGTCGCACATCACGATGGATGTATGCCGACGACCAAAACTGGAAACGCAGCTACCTATCCCCTCTGAAAAATGCATCATGATTTGCCTTTGCGGGCATACACGCGGGCACAAAATTCTTCAACTCTACAAAACCTCATATTTCCCCTGTGGTTACGTCAATTTTATGATGTCTGCAGGGGACACCAGAGACTCCTCTTCACTATCTCCCCCAGTCCCATTACCCAGCGTAATAAACTCTTGCAGTAGCGCGGTAAGTTGTCGCATTTTTTCGACAGTAAATTCAGCTTCGATCAGGCGATAGGCCTCTTCCACCTCGGACCTCGCACTTTCATACAGCGTCGAACCCGCAGGCGTGAGCGAAATGTACAGCTTGCGCTGATCGTTCACCGGCTTTAAGCGCAACACCAGACCATCGCGTTCCATGCGGGTCAGAATACCGGTCAGGCTCGGGCGTAAAATACAAGCGCGAAAGGCCAGATCGTGAAAATCCATCGACGGGTTTTCGGCAAGGATACGCACGATACGCCACTGCTGCTCGGTAAGATTATGGCGTTTAACGATGGGGCGAAAGTGTGTCATCGCCGCTTCCCGCGCCTGCAGCAGCGCGATAGTTAATGAATCATGCATGACTTACCTCTGAACCTCATACCTGTTTGTTAATAAGTTAATAAATAGCGTTAATTGCACCAGATCGCAACCAGCTTCTATCCCTGAAAAGTACAACACAACACACAAAATAATTTATCC
>NZ_CAMSEL010000044.1:0-7862 GCF_947057495.1 Citrobacter sp. Marseille-Q5395
AAGACAGTTAGTGATCTTAACGATGGGAACATCAAGCCAGGGAAGGGTGAAGCCCATCAGTGGGCCACCCATAATCACCATCTGTTCAGCAGAAGGGCAAAAACCGGCGTCATTCAGCAGATGACGAACAGGGGTGCCTAACCGTGCCCAGACGTTACCCGGACGGCTGACGGCTTCACCTGTCAACGTAACAACACGCTCGGTGATTGGTTCTCCGTCTATCACGGCGCGTTTAATCGCATAGGCAGTACCGACGTTTTGCATCAGTACACCGATATCCGAGGAGCGTCCACCGTGCGGAACTTGTTTCCCGGTCAGTATTTGGGTCAATTGCTTGGCCCCGCCGGAAGGGTATTTAGTGGGAATGACGCGTAAGCTTATATCGTGCGAGTCTGCCAGCACCGCACGCAGCATTGAAATTGCCTGCGGTTTGTTATCCTCAATCCCGAGTAATATTTCGCGTGGCTGCAAAATATGCGTGAGTATACGGATGCCTTCGACGACCTGGGCCGCACAATCCTGCATTAAACGGTCATCAGCCGTAATGTAAGGTTCACATTCAGCGGCATTGATGATTAGCGTTTCAATTTTATCACCGCCGCCCTGCAGTTTGACGCCGGTTGGAAAACCTGCACCACCTAATCCGGCTACACCGTATTGGTGAATACGTGCAATTAACTCTTCCCGGCTGTGGGAGCGATAATCTGCCCAACAATCGCGTTCAATCCAGCGATCTTCTCCATCCGCATCAATGATGACACTCAGCTCGGCTAATGCCGAAGGATGCGCAGTGGAGTGAGGGGCGATGGCGGTAATCGTGCCCGAGGTCGGAGCATGAACCGGCAGCATTCTGCCACGCCCGCGGGTCAGCGCCTGGCCGCGCAGAACGTGATCACCCACGTTTACGCACAGCTCACCTTCAGCACCAATATGCTGCTTCAGCGGAATGATAAAACGCGGCGCCAGCGGAACCTGTCGCAGCGGAGTACCATTTGACTGGGTTTTCATCTCCGGTGGATGTATGCCGCCATCGAAGTCCCAAATTTTGTTTTTTCTGAATGCAGAGAATAGATTAAACATGTTGTTCCACGGGAATGATGCGCACGGGGATAGTGTTCAAATCCCACTTCCAGCTATCAGGTGTTTCGGCGACTGGACGTAATTCGATACATTGGGTCGGACACGGATCAACACACAGATTACACCCCGTGCAGAGATCGCTCATCACCGTGTGCATGGCGCGCGTCGCGCCCACGATGGCATCGACCGGACAGGCCTGAATACACTTTGTGCAGCCAATACAATTATTTTCATCAATGACTGCCAGCATGCGCACGGGCGTAAGGTCCTGCTCTTCGCCATCAATAGGTTGCGGATCGACGTTAAGCAGAGTAGCAATTTTCAACATCACCGCTTCACCGCCAGGCGCGCAGCGGTTAATTTTTTCACCCTGGCAGCCTATGGCTTCAGCATAAGGGCGGCAGCCCGGATAACCGCACTGTCCACACTGGCTTTGCGGGAGAATTTCATCGATTTTCTCCACGACTGGATCGTCCTCTACGGCAAAACGACGAGAGGCGTAACCCAAAATAGCGCCGAACGCCAGACCCAGCAGACTCACTGCGGCAACGGCAATCCAGATAGCATTCATTACAACTTCACCAAACCACTAAAGCCCATAAAGGCCAATGACATTAAACCGGCGGTAATTAGCGCAATCGCATTACCGCGAAAAGGGGCAGGGACGTCTGCCACGGCGAGGCGTTCGCGAATCGCAGCAAACAGTACCATCACCAGTGAGAAGCCGACAGCAGCGGAAAATCCGTACAGCGCCGACTGTAAAAAATTATGACCAAGATTGATGTTCAGCAATGCGACGCCCAGTACCGCACAGTTTGTGGTGATCAGCGGTAAGAAGATCCCCAGCAGACGGTACAGCGCAGGGCTGGTTTTGCGCACCACCATTTCGGTAAATTGCACGACCACAGCGATGACCAGGATAAAGGCCAGCGTGCGCAAATAAATGAGATCGAGCGGGATGAGGATCCAGGTGTCAATCAACCATGCGCAAATAGATGCCAGCGTCATGACAAAAGTCGTGGCGAGGCCCATACCCATTGCGGTTTCCAGTTTTTTGGAAACACCCATAAAGGGGCAAAGCCCCAGAAACTTGACCAGTACAAAGTTATTGACCAGTACAGTTCCGACAAACAGCAGCAGGTAATCAGTCATTTTTCGGCCTGAAATAAAAAAGCCGCCTATTATCTGTCAATCTACAACAGGCGACAACAGGTTAACTGTAAGGTTATTACGGGTTCACAAACGTTGTCTTAACGCGTTGCGAGCGTTTGAAATAGGGCACCAGCAGTGCAGCAGCTAACAAAGGGAACAATAGCTGGCGTACGGCAAAAGCGTCCGGGACTGGTGAAAACGCAAACGCTTTAATCGCCAGCAACACGGAAATTAGCAGCCATATAATGTAATGCTTAGGGACGCACTGTCTGCGTTTGAAAAACGCGATGGTCAGCCACAGCGTGTAGTACCACATGGCGATAGCTGTAATAAAGGAAATACCCCACAAGAACAGATTTATCGGGCTTTGTTCACCGAGCATTTTAAATGTGTGCGGCGTTGCCAGCGCAGTGAGATAAAGCAATAACGCCAGCGAAGCGCTCAACAACGCAACTAACAGCCAGGCCAGTGGCCCAAGTAGCCAGCCTCCGATACGTTGTGCCGGTGTCGTAGTCATCTCTTCTCCAGGTTTACGCGTATGAACAGACGTGCCGTTCATTTTGGGGCAATTATTATAAAGCTTTTAACGTTGAGCGCTACTTCTTGTTTATTGCACGTAATGCCAGACTGACTTTGGCACCTGGCCTACATCAAACAGGCGTCCACCGGAGATAAGCTCCGCGCGGCGGTGGTCCGCAGCACGATACATATTGATAATGTCCCGATCGTCGGTCAGCGTGTAGTTAAGATGATCGAACAGTTTTTCCAGACTTTCGAGTGAACTGATTTTGCGGAATTTTAATAAGTAGTCCTGAACAGTCATAAACGGAGATCCATATTAATAAAATAATACCAACGGAGTAGTGAATATTAAGAAATAAACAATGTTGCACAGATAAAAGCGAACCAGTGTGCAAATACAAAAATAAGATTATTCATATCGGTAGAAAAGCAGATGCTGTCTGCACCAGGGGAAAGGGTAACGCGCTTCGCAATCGCAGGCAATATGCCCAGGGGCGGAAGCGCCATAATTCGCTTTTTCTGACAAAATTTCATCTTTTGCAGCTAAACCCAGCAGTCACTGCGGACAGTGCTGGGCTATAAAGAATTGGTGAGGCTTATTTTTTCTGCACTGAGGTTGCTGTTGGTTCCGGCGGCTGATAGTTATCAATATGATTGGCAACACCCAGCAGGATGACAGAGACTGCGAGAACAATCCAACCAGTTAATTCAATAAGACGATTCATTACTGACGACATTTGCTTTGATTTATCCTTAAACACAAGGCACAAATGTTACTAATCAATAAATAATACGGCAAGAGCATTGGGAACGATTTCTCTGACTTTTTCGCAGCAAATTTACTCTAAGTGACATATGTTTGACTTAAGTTAAGTAACAACCATTATCGTGTAGAGGTTATTAAACGGTTGTGACGTTGCTATGTATGGTGTGAAATAGATCGGACCTGAAATGAGAGGCAATGACATGAGTGACAACATCCGCGTTGGGCTAATCGGCTACGGTTATGCCAGTAAAACCTTCCATGCCCCCCTGATAGTCGGTACACCGGGTCTTGAACTGGCGGCGGTGTCCAGTAGTGACGAAGCAAAAGTTAAAGCGGATTGGCCTTCGGTGGCGGTTGTGTCTGAGCCACGGCATTTGTTTGATGATCCCAGCATTGACTTAATTGTTATCCCCACGCCGAATGACACCCATTTCCCGTTAGCAAAAGCCGCGCTGGAAGCCGGGAAACATGTGGTTGTTGATAAACCTTTTACCGTGACACTGTCACAAGCTCGTGAGCTGGATATGCTGGCGCGCAGTCTGGGACGAGTGCTTTCTGTGTTCCATAATCGTCGTTGGGACAGTGATTTTCTGACGCTGAAAGCTCTGCTGGCAGATGGTGTTTTGGGCGAAGTGGCTTATTTTGAATCCCACTTCGATCGTTTCCGTCCCCAGGTCCGAGACCGCTGGCGCGAACAGGGGGGGCCTGGAAGTGGTATCTGGTACGATCTGGCACCTCATCTTCTGGATCAGGCGATCAACCTGTTCGGCTTGCCTGTCAGTCTGACGGTTGATCTGGCTCAGCTTCGTCCCGGCGCGCAATCGACAGATTATTTCCATGCTATTTTGACTTATCCGCAGCGTCGGGTGATTTTGCACGGCACAATGCTGGCTGCTGCTGAATCTGCACGCTACATCGTTCACGGATCGCGCGGGAGCTATGTAAAGTATGGTCTTGATCCTCAGGAAGAACGTCTGAAAAATGGCGAACGTTTGCCGCAGGAAGACTGGGGCTACGACATGCGAGATGGCGTACTGACGCGGGTTGAAGGCGAAGAACGCGTTGAAGAAACCCTGCTTACCATACCGGGTAATTATCCCGCTTACTATGCGGGCATCCGAGATGCGCTAAATGGAAACGGTGAGAATCCGGTTCCGGCCAGACAGGCAATTCAAATTATGGAATTGATTGAGCTTGGTATTGAGTCGGCTAAACACCGATCCACGCTGTGCCTTGCCTGATCGAGTTTATCAACCGCCTGCAATTATCTGATCGCAGGCGGTTGATGCGTTAATGCCATCATGCATTAACGCATCACACGGTTACGCTGTTGCCACTTTCTGGCGCAGAGCCCGCTTTTCTTCATCACTCAGGAATGCCATTTCCAGTCCATTGATTTGCGCCTGGCGGATTTGCTCGCGGGTCAATCCAGCAGCCGGGGCCGCAATGGTGTATTCGTGAATAATATCTACGCCCTGAACCGCCGGATCGTCAGTATTCAGACTGGCCAGAACACCATGCTCAAGGAACGTTTTCAGCGGATGTACTGCCAGTGAAGCGACCGTACTGGTCTGGATGTTAGATGTCAGGCAGGATTCAATACCGATTCGTTGCTCGGCGAGAAAATCCATTAATGCACGATCTTCTACCGCTTTGACCCCGTGACCAATACGCTCTGCACCCAGTTCTCTGATGGCTTGCCAAATGCTTTCCGGGCCAGCGGCTTCACCTGCATGAACAGTAATGTGCCAACCCGCGTCGCGCGCACGGTTGAAGTGTGACAGGAATAAACTACCCGGAAAACCGAGTTCGTCACCGGCAAGATCCAGTGCGGTAATGTGGTCGCGATGTGCCAGTAATGCCTCCAGCTCCTGCAGGCAAGCAGTCTCGCCGAAGGTACGACTCATAATACCAATTAAGCGTGCTTCAACGCCGAAAGTCTTACAGCCTTCGCGTACACCTTCGATGACCGCTTCAACCACACCCGCTACCGGAAGTTGATGCGCCATTGCCATGTAGCCCGGAGAAAAGCGCAACTCAACATAGTGCAGACCGTTACGCGCGGCGTCTTCAATATTCTCAAATGCCACGCGGCGACAAGCATCCAGAGATGCCAGGACTTTCACACCCCAGTCAAGCTTCGACAAAAAGCTGACCAGGTCCGGTTCTGTCGATGTGACCTGTACATGAGGAATCAGTGTTTCAAGCGTCTGAGCCGGGAGTGTCAAATTAAACTGACGGCCAAGATCGAGAATTGTCTGCGCGCGGATATTACCATCAAGGTGGCGATGGACATCGGTCAAGGGTAGGGAAGTATCAATCATGGTCGCACTCACGTCATTTAGTTAAAGTGCGCAGTATTATACAACAGAATAATAATCCTCTAATAACTTTGAAAAAATGGCACTATCACTTTGTAATTGGAGCATATTTGGGTATTCATTTCAGTTTCTCGTTGAGCAGGGCTATCTGCACACAATCCTTATTGGCCATCCGACTCAAGGAAACACCGTAAAGCATGTTGCCATAGGGAAGATCCATCAGGCTGAATATGAGAATGCTGGAGTTACACTGGTAGACAGTTGCTCAGCTCCGGTAGTCACCCGCTTGTTTTATCACCGTTTCGAATAACGCAGAGTCAGTTTTGTGTGGAAAACTCATAATTCCTTTCTATTCGTTGAAGTTATTTACTCATGTTGGGGGTAGGTTTATCCCTGCGCTGGGTAAGGACATGCGACGAGTTAAAATATCCGGCACAACGTTGCTGACTGAGTGTCTGACACTCGAAATTGTTAGACAATTTGAAGGATAGAAAGATGATGCAAGAGCACATTCCGCTTAACGAAGGGCGGGCTTTATTTGGCAGAGATACGAATGCATATCAGCAGGGCAGACCTGATTACCCGTTACATATATTTGCATTACTTAAAGAGCATTGCGGACCAGAAATCTGCCGGAGGGCCTTCGAGATTGGGCCTGGGACCGGGCAAGCAACGGAACATCTGCTTGATATGGGATATCAGGTAAGTGCAATCGAACCTGACCACAATCTGGCTATAAAGTTAAAGGAAAGACTGGGTCGGTATTCGCAGGACTCATTCTCGATTATAAATTCCACTTTTGAGGACGTACTACTACAGCCCGGCTGCTTTGACCTGGGGATTGCAGCCACCTCTTTTCACTGGATCGAACCCGTGAGCGGACTCGAAAGGATATTCCAGCTTCTGCGTCCCGGAGGATGGTTTGCTATGTGGTGGACTGTTTTTGGCGACCCGCATAACGAGGATGCATTCATGCAAAGAACAGATCGCTTGTTTGCCTCCCTTAGCGCCAGTCCTTCACATAAGGCGGGTCACCGCCATCCTTACCCACTACAAAAAAGAGAAAGGCTCAATGATCTGGCAAAAGCCGGGTTTACCGAGATTATTAGTGATGAGTTCAGATGGGAATCAGAAATGGATGCCCGACAGACCAGACAATTGATTTCAACATTTTCACCGGTTGCTCGACTGAGTGAAATGGAGCGCACGCAATTCCTCAATGAGATAGAGAGGGTAGTGAAAAAGGATTTTGGAGGAAAGGTGAAGCGTAATTTTGTTACCGCTATTTACCTTGCAAGGAAGCCTTAGTTTCGAGGCAATTACCATTCGAAATTAGTCTGGAACCCAGAGACCCTCAGTACTCAGCCATTTCTGAGAGTTTCAGCAATATGGCTTCATCCGTCGTTTAAAGATGTGTCGAACAGGGGCATGCATCAGATACTGTGCTATGAAAGATAGACATTGGCGGCAGTTGGTCCTCTCAGACCATTGATCCGGCAAAACTCTACACGTATGCCTGGAGTGAGTACTTCTGATTCGTGGGGGCTTAACGCTGAAATGTGAACCTGAACATCTTTACGACCATCTGAAGGGATGATGAGTCCTTTGCCACTCTTGCAGTCAAAGGTTTTGACAATTCCTGTCATTTTACGAGACAAATAAATTCCTTAATAGATATAACGGGGTGCACTATACGTATCAGGAGAAATAAAGCCAGAACTATTTTTTAGCACTAAGGATATCTGGACGGCTAAAATAAAAGTTGCGTAATCCAGAGCATCATGAGTTAATAGCGTCGTCGGTTTGAATGACAGACAGCATACAAAGTAGTTTACTAAAGCAGTTCTCATCACCAGGTATTTTCAGTAATCCCTTTCTTGAGTCTCCCTACTAAGTGAATCGCCACGCGTTTAACAGACACCTCAGAGTCATTTAAGATGACTTAAAGAGAGGTGCCCATGAGCGGTAAGCGTTATCCTGAAGAGTTTAAAACTGAAGCAGTCAAACAGGTTGTTGATCGC
>NZ_CAMSEL010000045.1:0-7752 GCF_947057495.1 Citrobacter sp. Marseille-Q5395
TGAATATGGAAAGAGTTTTTACCCAGATCGATACCAATGAGCGCAATGTTTTCCATGATAGTTCTCCGAATGAAAGCCTGTCCTCAGCATAGTACCGGGAAGGAGGGAGTGACCATCTCATTAAATATCCTACGTTAAGCCTGTTTTTTGAGCTGGCATGGCGGGCAGCTATGAGCGAAGTATAGTCATTCGCCCTATCTCTTTTGTCGCACTTTCAACAAGGGGGTCGCTTGGAAAGCGGAACGAGGTCAGTCTCCGCCCGGACTGCTCAGCTCTTTAAACAGCAAAAGAGAGGCATCTTATGAGAAGGGATTGTTCAGTATGTCAGGGCAGACTGCTTTTTCATCCGCAGGTACTGAGGGTAAATGCTCAATTCCGGTACGATTCTTACTCTATAGCCAGACAGAATTCAGCATTGTGCTGAACCCGAATCTTTTTTTACTCTGACAGGCCTGTTCATCAGAACCCTGAAAAAACAATTTTCCCGTTCACATTTTTATTTTCCATGTCCTCATGAGCCCGGCGAAGTGCTTTAGCATTCAGCCTGCCATACTCTGCCAGCAACGGAGGTTTGAGCTTACCGGAATCCAGCATGCATGAGAGTTTGTTAAGAATATCATGCTGTTTAGACATGTCCGCAGTAGCATGCATGGGGCGGGTAAACATTGCCTCCCAGTGAACAGAAACGCTCTTAAATTTGATCAAACGCAGATCCAGTGGTTCAGGGTCGTCGATGAGTCCGATACGGCCTTGTGGGGCAATAATTTCGGCCATATTTTCCCAGGCAGATGGCGTGGTGTACGTTGAGAAAATCCGGGTAATGGGAGGGAGTCCAGCAAGGCTGGCAACCTGTGGCGCAAGCGCACATGAATGATCCAGGACATAATGCGCACCAAACCCGCGAACCGCTCTGACACTCTCCTGCCGGGAGGCAGTCCCGATGATGTTCACCCGACTCAGAGTGCGGGCAAGCTGTATAGCCATACAAGGGACTCCGCCCGCACCGCCAAGCATCAACAGGGTCTGATCAGCATCTCCGTTCACTGACAACTGCAGACGATCAAATAACATTTCCCAGGCTGTCAGACCGGTCAGAGGAACCGACGCTGCAGCTTCAAAACTTAGTGCTGCCGGCTTTATCCCCGTAATGCGTTCGTCAACCAGCTGAAACTCTGCGTTGGCTCCCTGGCGATCGAGCACACCGGCATAGAAAACGTGGTCACCTGGCCTGAACAGCGTCACCTCTGGTCCGGTTGCTTCAACAACACCGGAAGCGTCGTATCCCATAACTACCGGATTGCCTGCAGAGGGACTGATGTTTCGCCGGCTTTTCAGGTCCCGTGGGTTAACCGCGACCGCCCTGACTCTGATCAAAAGATCACGCCCCTTGGGCATGGATGGGTGGGGAAGCGACAAATCTTCAATAACGGATGTACTTTCCCGGGTTGCCAGAAACCAACGGCTTTCATTCTGTCTCCTTAAAAAGGTCAGTCACCAGATAAATAAATGTAAAAGTGTGCGGAACGCGATACCCGCCAGTGCCCCCGGCAGTGCAAATCGAAAAATACGCGGAAAGCGGGCGCTGGGTAATGCTGTCAACCTGTTGATGACTATTTTAATCTGTAGTCATTCAATCCTTGTAACATCAGGATGATCCTGGTGTCAGTGAAAATACGAAATCAACACGTTGGTATCATTACCCACCTGTGAACTGACGTCGGCATTTTGAATCTCACTTCGGCGTGCCCCCTCCGAATGGCGCAAAACATTTCGTGGTATGGCATGATAGCACCCGAAGAGAGTCAATTCAGGGTGGTAAATGTGAAACCAGTAACGCTATACGATGTCGCAGAGTATGCCGGTGTCTCTTATCAGACCGTTTCCCGCGTGGTGAACCAGGCCAGCCACGTCTCTGCGAAAACGCGGGAAAAGGTGGAAGCGGCGATGGCGCAGCTGAACTACATTCCCAACCGCGTGGCACAACAACTGGCGGGGAAACAGTCGTTGCTGATTGGCGTTGCTACCTCCAGTCTGGCCCTGCACGCGCCGTCGCAAATTGTCGCGGCGATTAAATCTCGCGCCGATCAACTGGGTGCCAGCGTGGTGGTGTCGATGGTAGAACGAAGCGGCGTCGAAGCCTGTAAAGCGGCGGTGCACAATCTTCTCGCGCAACGCGTCAGTGGGCTGATCATTAACTATCCGCTGGATGACCAGGATGCCATTGCTGTGGAAGCTGCCTGCGCTAATGTTCCGGCGTTATTTCTTGATGTCTCTGACCAGACTCCCATCAACAGTATTATTTTCTCCCATGAAGACGGTACGCGACTGGGCGTGGAGCATCTGGTCGCATTGGGTCACCAGCAAATCGCGCTGTTAGCGGGCCCATTAAGTTCTGTCTCGGCGCGTCTGCGTCTGGCGGGCTGGCATAAATATCTCACTCGCAATCAAATTCATCCGATAGCGGAACGGGAAGGCGACTGGAGTGCCATGTCCGGTTTTCAACAAACCATGCAAATGCTAAATGAGGGCATCGTTCCCACTGCGATGCTGGTTGCCAACGATCAGATGGCGCTGGGCGCAATGCGCGCCATTACCGAGTCCGGGTTGCGCGTTGGTGCGGATATCTCGGTAGTGGGATACGACGATACCGAAGACAGCTCGTGTTATATCCCGCCGTTAACCACCATCAAACAGGATTTTCGCCTGCTGGGGCAAACCAGCGTGGACCGCTTGCTGAAACTCTCTCAGGGCCAGGCGGTGAAGAGCAATCAGCTGTTGCCCGTCTCACTGGTGAAAAGAAAAACCACCCTGGCGCCCAATACGCAAACCACCTCTCCCCGCACGTTGGCAGATTCCTTAATGCAGCTGGCACGACAAGTTTCCCGACTTGAAAGCGGGCAGTGAGCGCAACGCAATTAATGTGAGTCAGCTCACTCATTAGGCACCCCAGGCTTTACACTCTATGTGTCCGGCTCGTATGTTATGCGAAAATGTGAGCGGATAACAATTCACGCAGGATACAACTATGACAATGATTACGGATTCACTGGCCGTCGTATTACAACGTCGTGACTGGGAAAACCCTGGCGTTACCCAACTTAATCGCCTTGCGGCACATCCCCCTTTCGCCAGCTGGCGTAATAGCGAAGAGGCTCGCACCGATCGCCCTTCCCAAGAGTCGCGCAGCCTGAATGGTGAATGGCGCTTTGCCTGGTTTCCGGCACCAGAAGCGGTACCAGAAAGCTGGCTGGAGCGCGATCTTCCTGACGCCGATACTGTCATCGTCCCCTCAAACTGGCAGATGCACGGTTACGATGCGCCTATCTACACCAACGTGACCTATCCCATTGCGGTCAATCCGCCGTATGTTCCCACGGAGAATCCGACGGGTTGTTACTCGCTCACATTTAATGTTGATGAAAGCTGGCTACAGGAAGGCCAGACGCGAATTATTTTTGATGGTGTTAACTCGGCGTTTCATTTGTGGTGCAACGGGCGCTGGGTCGGTTACGGACAGGACAGTCGTTTGCCGTCTGAATTTGACCTGAGCGCATTTTTACACGCCGGAGAAAACCGCCTCGCGGTGATGGTGCTGCGCTGGAGTGACGGCAGTTATCTGGAAGATCAGGATATGTGGCGGATGAGCGGCATTTTCCGTGACGTCTCGTTGCTGCATAAACCGAGCACGCAAATCAGCGATTTCCATGTAGCCACTCACTTTAATGATGATTTCAGCCGCGCTGTACTGGAGGCAGACGTTCAGATGTACGGCGAGCTGCGCGATGAGCTGCGGGTGACGGTTTCTTTGTGGCAGGGTGAAACGCAGGTCGCCAGCGGCACCGCGCCTTTCGGCGGTGAAATTATCGATGAGCGTGGTGGTTATGCCGATCACGTCACCCTACGTCTGAACGTCGAAAACCCGAAACTGTGGAGCGCCGAAATCCCGAATCTCTATCGTGCGGTGGTTGAACTGCACACCGCCGACGGCACGCTGATTGAAGCAGAAGCCTGCGATGTCGGTTTCCGCGAGGTGCGGATTGAAAATGGTCTGCTGCTGCTGAACGGCAAGCCGTTGCTGATTCGCGGCGTTAACCGTCACGAGCATCATCCTCTGCATGGTCAGGTCATGGATGAGCAGACGATGGTGCAGGATATCCTGCTGATGAAGCAGAACAACTTTAACGCCGTGCGCTGTTCGCATTATCCGAACCATCCGCTGTGGTACACGCTGTGCGACCACTACGGCCTGTATGTGGTGGATGAAGCCAACATTGAAACCCACGGCATGGTGCCAATGAATCGTCTGACCGATGATCCGCGCTGGCTACCCGCGATGAGCGAACGCGTAACGCGAATGGTGCAGCGCGATCGTAATCACCCGAGTGTGATCATCTGGTCGCTGGGGAATGAATCAGGCCACGGCGCTAATCACGACGCACTCTATCGCTGGATCAAATCTGTCGATCCTTCCCGCCCGGTACAGTATGAAGGCGGCGGAGCCGACACCTTCGCAACCGATATTATTTGCCCGATGTACGCGCGCGTGGATGAAGACCAGCCCTTCCCGGCTGTGCCGAAATGGTCCATCAAAAAATGGCTTTCGTTGCCTGGAGAGACGCGCCCGCTGATCCTTTGCGAATACGCCCACGCGATGGGTAACAGTCTTGGCGGCTTCGCTAAATACTGGCAGGCGTTTCGTCAGTACCCCCGTTTACAGGGCGGCTTCGTCTGGGACTGGGTGGATCAGTCGCTGATTAAATATGATGAAAATGGCAATCCGTGGTCGGCTTACGGCGGTGATTTTGGCGATACGCCGAATGATCGCCAGTTCTGCATGAACGGTCTGGTCTTTGCAGACCGCACGCCGCATCCGGCGCTGACGGAAGCAAAACACCAGCAGCAGTTTTTCCAGTTCAGTTTATCCGGGCGAACCATCGAAGTGACCAGCGAATACCTGTTCCGTCATAGCGATAACGAGCTCCTGCACTGGATGGTGGCGCTGGATGGCAAGCCGCTGGCAAGCGGTGAAGTGCCTCTGGATGTCGCTCCACAAGGTAAACAGTTGATTGAACTGCCTGAACTACCGCAGCCGGAGAGCGCCGGACAACTCTGGCTAACGGTTCACGTAGTGCAACCGAACGCGACCACATGGTCAGCAGCCGGACACATCAGCGCCTGGCAGCAGTGGCGTCTGGCGGAAAACCTCAGCGTGACACTCCCCTCCGCGCCCCACGCCATCCCGCAACTGACCACCAGCGAAACGGATTTTTGCATCGAGCTGGATAATAAGCGTTGGCAATTTAACCGCCAGTCAGGCTTTCTTTCACAGATGTGGATTGGCGATAAAAAACAACTGCTGACGCCGCTGCGCGATCAGTTCACCCGCGCACCGCTGGATAACGACATTGGCGTAAGTGAAGCGACCCGCATTGACCCTAACGCCTGGGTCGAACGCTGGAAGGCGGCGGGCCATTACCAGGCCGAAGCAGCGTTGTTGCAGTGCACGGCAGATACGCTTGCCGACGCGGTGCTGATTACCACGGTCCACGCGTGGCAGCATCAGGGGAAAACCTTATTTATCAGCCGGAAAACCTACCGGATTGATGGAAGTGGTCAAATGGCGATTACCGTTGATGTTGAAGTGGCGAGCAATACGCCACATCCGGCGCGGATTGGCCTGACCTGCCAGCTGGCGCAGGTAGCAGAGCGGGTAAACTGGCTCGGATTAGGGCCGCAAGAAAACTATCCCGACCGCCTTACTGCGGCCTGTTTTGACCGCTGGGATCTGCCATTGTCAGACATGTATACCCCGTACGTCTTCCCGAGCGAAAACGGTCTGCGCTGCGGGACGCGCGAATTGAATTATGGCCCACACCAGTGGCGCGGCGACTTCCAGTTCAACATCAGCCGCTACAGTCAACAGCAACTGATGGAAACCAGCCATCGCCATCTGCTGCACGCGGAAGAAGGCACATGGCTGAATATCGACGGTTTCCATATGGGGATTGGTGGCGACGACTCCTGGAGCCCGTCAGTGTCGGCGGAATTCCACCTTAGCGCCGGTAGCTACCATTACCAGTTGCTCTGGTGTCAAAAATAATAATAACCGGGCAGGCCATGTCTGCCCGTATTTCGCGTAAGGAAATCCATTATGTACTATTTAAAAAACACAAACTTTTGGATGTTCGGTTTATTCTTTTTCTTTTACTTTTTTATCATGGGAGCCTACTTCCCGTTTTTCCCGATTTGGCTACATGACATCAACCATATCAGCAAAAGTGATACGGGTATTATTTTTGCCGCTATTTCTCTGTTCTCGCTATTATTCCAACCGCTGTTTGGTCTGCTTTCTGACAAACTCGGGCTGCGCAAATACCTGCTGTGGATTATTACCGGCATGTTAGTGATGTTTGCGCCGTTCTTTATTTTTATCTTCGGGCCACTGTTACAATACAACATTTTAGTAGGATCGATTGTTGGTGGTATTTATCTAGGCTTTTGTTTTAACGCCGGTGCGCCAGCAGTAGAGGCATTTATCGAGAAAGTCAGCCGTCGCAGTAATTTCGAATATGGTCGCGCGCGGATGTTTGGCTGTGTTGGCTGGGCGCTGTGTGCCTCGATTGTCGGCATCATGTTCACCATCAATAATCAGTTTGTTTTCTGGCTGGGTTCTGGCTGTGCATTCATCCTCGCCGTTTTACTCTTTTTCGCCAAAACGGATGCGCCCTCTTCTGCCACGGTTGCCAATGCGGTAGGTGCCAACCATTCGGCATTTAGCCTTAAGCTGGCGCTGGAACTGTTCAGACAGCCAAAACTGTGGTTTTTGTCACTGTATGTTATTGGCGTTTCCTGCACCTACGATGTTTTTGACCAACAGTTTGCTAATTTCTTTACTTCGTTCTTTGCTACCGGTGAACAGGGTACGCGGGTATTTGGCTACGTAACGACAATGGGCGAATTACTTAACGCCTCGATTATGTTTTTTGCGCCACTGATCATTAATCGCATCGGTGGGAAAAACGCCCTGCTGCTGGCTGGCACTATTATGTCAGTACGTATTATTGGCTCATCGTTCGCTACCTCAGCACTGGAAGTGGTTATTCTGAAAACGCTGCATATGTTTGAAGTACCGTTCCTGCTGGTGGGCTGCTTTAAATATATTACCAGCCAGTTTGAAGTGCGTTTTTCAGCGACGATTTATCTGGTCTGTTTCTGCTTCTTTAAGCAACTGGCGATGATTTTTATGTCTATTCTGGCGGGCAATATGTATGAAAGCATCGGTTTCCAGGGCGCTTACCTGGTGCTGGGTCTGGTGGCGCTGGGCTTCACCTTAATTTCCGTGTTCACGCTTAGCGGCCCCGGCCCACTTTCTCTGCTGCGTCGCCAGGTGAATGAAGTCGCTTAAGAAATTAATGTCGGATACGGCGCGAGCGCCTTATCCGACCAACTTATCAGGACGGAATGTTAAAAATGAACATGTCGATGACAGAAAAAATAAAAGCAGGCAAGCTATTTACCGATATGTGCGAAGGCTTACCTGAAAAAAGACTTCGTGGGAAAACATTAATGTATGAGTTCAATCACTCGCATCCATCAGAAGTTGAAAAAAGGGTAATGACTCCAACTTATTGATAGTGTTTTATGTTCAGATAATGCCCGATGACTTTGTCATGCAGCTCCACCGATTTTGTGAGCGACAGCGACTTCCGTCCCAGCCGTGCCAGGTGCTGCCTCAGATTCAGGTTATGCCGC
>NZ_CAMSEL010000046.1:0-5846 GCF_947057495.1 Citrobacter sp. Marseille-Q5395
TAAATAACGTGTTCGCAGCCGCAATGTTTGCAAGATAGCTACCTGCTTCAGGGCGGTTAACATGTGTTTCATCAGAGGGGTCAACCGGCGGTGTTACAGGATCAACGGGAGGGTCGACAGGGTCCACCGGCGGCTCTACGGGATCAACCGGTGGGATAGTGCTGACTAAATACCAGTCATTACCGTTTTTTATTAAATTATAGTCATAGGCTCCTGCAACAATACGTCCATATTGCGTGAAAACACCATTTGAGTTTCCTTTGACCGTTATTATTTCAATTCCATTTAGTGTCTGGGAGCCGGTACCACCAAGGTTGTTAACAATAACATTAGTATCCCCCTCACTATCACCATTAATCACCAGTTTATCGGTAAGCGAGTTATCATCAGATAGTTTTGAGTTAAAAATGATTACGCCGCCATCACCTTTGTAATTATTTTAATGGTTAGTATTGTACCGACAGTACTTGCGTTTGAAAGATTAACTGCGCCGGAATTTATCAAGGTGTTTAAATCTGAGTCTCCGAAGACTTTCCACTCTGAAGACGAATCAATGTTAAGACTGTTAACATTATTCATTGAACCATAAATACATGATTTATTGTACAATAAAACATCAATCGCTGCATTTCCTGCTGCGATTATATTACCTGTAGCTACGCTTCCATTAAAGTCCATATCAGCAACAGAATTATCACTGGTAGTGAGTAATATATCATTACCGCTGTCAACTTTAGAATTATATACATGTATATGTGCAGTAGCGTCAGCACCTACCGCTATTGCGGGGCCATTTTCGGTCGCGATAGATGAATTGTTTAGTGTAACCTCATTATCGGCATAGGTACCATCATAACCCTTAGTCAGATAGAGGCCGATAGTGTTATTTTTAGTATTAATAGAACTACCATTTTCAAGTTGAACAATTCCACCTTTTGTGACAATACCATAATTGCCAGAAGAGATGATTTTAGAGTTATCAAATTGGGTATAACCACCAACAAGATAAGCCCCATTTCCTTGGGAAGTTATAGTGCTGTTTTTAACTATTGTTTTGGTATCACCGGTGCTCTCTGTAGGGGAAGCATTCACTAATATCCCATGGGCCTGCGAACCATTTCCTGTAACTTCAACATTAATGGTTGTATTATCAATTAAATACAAACCGGCACCTCCGGGATTAAAGACCCCCCATGTATCTTTGACAGATATATTATCATTAATAATCATTTGGGCTTGTGTGGTTACTGGGCCAAATACAGCACCAGAAACAACCAGGGCAATTAATTTTTTTTTGCTGTTCAATTTTTCCTCACTTCACCATTACTATTGATAAACACTATTCCAATGGGATTAAACACATCACAATCACATGAAACATATTGGAAATAAATTTAATTATTATTTAACCCGACCATTACTGTAGGGCAACCACATGAAATTATTGATAATATTTTAACATGCAGTTAGCATGAAATTTGTATGATGAAATTAAGGTGATTCCGAAAAATATATAGCTAGTCAGCCTCAGTGCCGCTGCCCTGATTCCACTATTGCACAGATTATCTCGAGCTTCGCCCAGCCATTGCGGCAATATTCGCGTAGTACAACTCTATTGCTCCAATAAATAGTCCACGGCAGGGTTTGATGAATAAAATCAGCCCTGAAATACACCCCATTTAACGCAACAAGCACGTCAAATGCCTGAGGCCATCACGGTCTGATTGCTTATACATTTTTTCTTTAGGTTTCAGGTTTTTGAGCTTTGTATCGGTAAGCATTGACGGTATCCAGTATCAATAAATACCGTCATGGGTGATAGGTTATGACGGTAAAAACTGGGTTTTACCGTAACGGTAATTCGTTTAATACGTCATTTATACCGTCAAAAAAATGAGGTTTCCTGATGCGGTTAACAAAGGTTCACGAGAGGTGCTGGCGCTGTAATCCGCGCCAGCTCTGGTTTTAGATGAGGTTAACGAAGGCTATCAGGAGCATGTATTCAACTAGTGCTTCACAATATACATTGTACGGCTATAGGCCACATCTTCAGGGTTGGTAATGGGATACCCTTTCAGCCATGGTTTAATTAAACGCCCGTTGGTGTACTGATAAATAGGCGCAATGGGAGCCTGCTCCATCAGGATTTTTTCTGCGGCGTTATAATCCGCATTACGTGCTTTTTCCGTGTTTTCCATCGTGGCCTGGGTCAACACTTTATCGTATGCAGGATTATTAAACCGGGAAATATTCCCGGAATGAGTCGATGTTAATAACGACAGGAACGTTGATGGTTCATTGTAATCACCTACCCAGGAGGCGCGGATCACATCGAAATTACCGGTATTACGGCTGTCGATATAGGTTTTCCATTCCTGGTTTTGCAACTTCACATCAACACCGAGATTTTTCTTCCACATAGAAGCAACGGCGATGGCGATCTTCTGATGGTTTTCCGAAGTATTGTACAGCAGCGTCAGTTTAAGCGGTTTCTGCGGCCCATAGCCCGCTGCACGTAACAACGTTTTCGCCTGAGCATTCAGCTCTTCCTGACTCATTTGCTCAAATGGAGAAGGCTCAGGTACAAAGCCTGCAGTGACATCCGGCGTGAAATGCCAGGCTGGTTTTTCCCCGGTACCCAATACTTTTTCCGCCATCAGACGGCGATCGATAGTCATACTGAGCGCCAGGCGCACACGCGAATCTGCCGTCGGCCCTTTCTGCGTATTAAACGCATAATAATAAGTACCGAGCTGAGGTGGGGTGTAAACCTGCCCCGGAATATCCTTCAACAGTTTCTGATACATGTTTTTCGGAAAGGATTCCGTAATATCAATATCACCGGCGAGATAACGCTTTGTTGCCGCAGATTCCTGATTAATTGGCAGGAACGTCACTTTTTGCAATACGGTTTTGGCGTTGTCCCAATAGTGTGTATTCGGCACAACCACCAGTTTTTCGTTAACGACACGATCCTGCAATACATAGGCCCCGTTGCCGATCAAATTACCCGGTTTTGTCCACTCTTTACCGCTTTCAACATTGGCTTTTTGTACCGGGTAAAACGCAAAGTTCGCCGTCAGATTGGCAAACCAGGGCAGTGGTTTATCCAGTTGAACTTTTAATGTCCTGGCATCTACCGCGCTAACTCCCAGTTTATCGGGTGTGGCTTTGCCGTCGATAATCGTCTGTGCATTATTGATACCAGCCAAAGCTGCAAACCATGCAAACGGGGAAAGTGTTTTTGGATCAACCAGTCGCTGCCAGCTATAGACAAAATCCTGTGCCGTTACCGGCGTACCATCGGCCCATTTCGCGTTATCGCGTAGCGTAAATGTCCAGATGCGGTTATCGTTACTCTTCCACTGCGTGGCTACACCGGGAATGATTTCACCTTTATCATTCTGGTTGACCAACCCTTCAAATAAATCGCGGATAACCTGAATTTCAGGCAGTCCTACAGCTTTCGCCGGATCCAGCGACGCAGGCTCATCCTTTATATGACGCACCAGTTCTTGTTTTTCTGCCAGTACCGTTCCGCTGGGAACATCCGCAGCATGCGATAAAGAAATGCTGCTAACCAACAGCGCACAACAGGTTACTGAAACAGAATGCCTCATAAAATACCCTCAGATCCGGCCATTAAGTGAATGTGTAATTATTTGTATCGCCAGCAGGAAATGCAATTAACTTCCGACAAGAAAGTGATATTACACCTGAAAAGATAAGTGTGTGAAAACGATTTGATTATCCAGACATTTTGCACAACACTGCGAGTAACAATTCATGCTTTCAGAGAAGACTATGACCGTTACCCGTCCTCGTGCCGAGCGCGGCGCATTTCCACCGGGAACCGAACATTACGGACGTTCACTGCTGGGCGCACCGTTAATCTGGTTTCCCGCCCCCGCGGCCGATCGCGAGAGTGGTCTGATTCTGGCGGGAACTCACGGTGATGAAAACTCTTCAGTGGTTACCCTTTCCTGCGCGTTGCGTACGCTTAACCCTTCGCTGCGCCGCCATCATATTGTGCTGGCGGTTAACCCTGACGGTTGCCAGCTTGGATTGCGCGCGAATGCTAATGGTGTGGATCTCAATCGTAATTTTCCGGCGGCAAACTGGAAAGCGGGAGAAACAGTATATCGCTGGAACAGTAGTGCAGAAGAACGCGATGTGGTGTTGTTAACCGGTGAACATCCGGGGTCTGAACCAGAAACTCAGGCACTGTGTCAGCTTATTCACCGCATTCATCCCGCCTGGGTGGTTTCTTTTCACGATCCGCTGGCCTGTATTGAAGATCCCAGACACAGCGAATTAGGCGAGTGGCTGGCGCAGACGTTTGAATTACCCCTGGTCACCAGCGTAGGTTATGAAACGCCCGGCTCTTTTGGCAGCTGGTGCGCCGATCTGAACTTACACTGCATTACCGCTGAGTTTCCGCCCATCTCTTCAGATGAGGCCAGCGAAAAATATCTGCTGGCGATGTCTAATCTGCTGCGTTGGCATCCTAGAGATGGAGCAGCCCGGTCGTAAAATGCAGGGCTGGCTCTGCGTCATCGGCCAGCCAGGTTGGGCCATCCAGATCGGCAAAGCTGACCTGCGGTGTTAGCGGCAATGCGGCATTAATGGCCCGGGAAGTACACAGCATGCATCCCAGCATCAGAGCAAATCCCTGTTCGCGCGCTTCGGCCGCCAGCGCCAGCGCTTCCGTCAGGCCGCCCGTTTTGTCCAGTTTGATGTTCACCATTTCATAACGCCCGTGCAATGCTTTCAGGCTACTGCGGGTGTGACAGCTTTCATCTGCACAGATGGGCAACGGATGGATAAAATTCTCCAGAGCGGCATCATCCTGAGCAGGTAACGGCTGTTCCAGCATTGCGACGCCTAAATCTGCCAGCAATTGACAACGTGCTGCGAGCCCTTCGGCACGCCAGGATTCGTTGGCATCGACAATCAGCGTGGCGTCTGGAACTGCCGCACGGATAGCGACCATCCGCTCGCTGATTAGGCGGGCATCCAGTTTAACTTTCAGTAATTTCGCGCCATTCTCCCACAGAGCTGCTGCGCTTGCCGCCATCTGCTCTGGGGTACCGATCACCACGGTCTGGGCCGTCGTCACAACTGCATCCAGCTCAGTGCCAATAAATTCAGCCAGAGTTTGTCGCTGTTGCCGGGCACTCAAGTCCCATAAAGCACAGTCAATCGCATTACGCGCAGCCCCTGCAGGCAACAGTTTCTGTAAATCTTCGCGGGTCAGCCCGCTTTCCAGTTGCCGGGCAATACTCATAATTTGTGCCAGTACCGAAGCATCACTTTCGCCATAACGGGGATAAGGCGTACATTCCCCGATGCCTTTTACGCCATTTTCTTCCAGCTCAACCACCACGACGTGTGCTTCTGTTCTGCTGCCTCGGGCAATCACAAAGGGAGTGTGTAGCGGCCAGGCTTCCTCATATACCTTAACTGATCTCATTTATTTTCCTTATGTAATCCCGGAAGCGGATATCCGCAAATAGCGTTTGCCGTGTTAACTGTTGATGGCATAAACTAGCCACGACGTTAACTATATGTAAACAGGAAGATAACCATGTCACAAACCGTTCATTTCCAGGGCAACCCGGTTTCAGTCGCCGGCTCCATTCCTCAGGCTGGTAGCAAAGCTCAGGCTTTTACTCTTGTGGCTAAAGACCTGTCTGACGTTACGCTGGCCCAGTTCGCAGGCAAGCGCAAAGTGCTGAATATTTTCCCAAGCATCGATACCGGCGTTTGCGCGGCATCGGTACGTAAGTTTAACCAACTGGCGACAGAAATCGACAATACCGTCGTGCTGTGCATTTCAGCCAACC
>NZ_CAMSEL010000047.1:0-3146 GCF_947057495.1 Citrobacter sp. Marseille-Q5395
TTTGATGCCTGGCAGTTCCCTACTCTCGCATGGGGAGACCCCACACTACCATCGGCGCTACGGCGTTTCACTTCTGAGTTCGGCATGGGGTCAGGTGGGACCACCGCGCTACAGCCGCCAGGCAAATTCTGTTTATCAACACGCTTTCGCATGTCAATTTAATCTGTATCAAGCTGAATTTCGTCTCTTCGCCAAAACAGCTTCGGCGTTGTAAGGTTAAGCCTCACGGTTCATTAGTATCGGTTAGCTCAATGTATCGCTACACTTACACACCCGACCTATCAACGTCGTCGTCTTCAACGTTCCTTCAGGAGACTTAAAGTCTCAGGGAGAACTCATCTCGGGGCAAGTTTCGTGCTTAGATGCTTTCAGCACTTATCTCTTCCGCATTTAGCTACCGGGCAATGCCATTGGCATGACAACCCGAACACCAGTGATGCGTCCACTCCGGTCCTCTCGTACTAGGAGCAGCCCCCCTCAATTCTCCAGCGCCCACGGCAGATAGGGACCGAACTGTCTCACGACGTTCTAAACCCAGCTCGCGTACCACTTTAAATGGCGAACAGCCATACCCTTGGGACCTACTTCAGCCCCAGGATGTGATGAGCCGACATCGAGGTGCCAAACACCGCCGTCGATATGAACTCTTGGGCGGTATCAGCCTGTTATCCCCGGAGTACCTTTTATCCGTTGAGCGATGGCCCTTCCATTCAGAACCACCGGATCACTAAGACCTGCTTTCGCACCTGCTCGAGCCGTCACTCTCGCAGTCAAGCTAGCTTATGCCTTTGCACTAACCTCCTGATGTCCGACCAGGATTAGCTAACCTTCGTGCTCCTCCGTTACTCTTTAGGAGGAGACCGCCCCAGTCAAACTACCCACCAGACACTGTCCGCAACCCGGATCACGGGTCTACGTTAGAACACCAGCCATTAAAGGGTGGTATTTCAAGGTTGGCTCCATGCAGACTGGCGTCCACACTTCAAAGCCTCCCACCTATCCTACACATCAAGGACCAGTGTTCAGTGTCAAGCTATAGTAAAGGTTCACGGGGTCTTTCCGTCTTGCCGCGGGTACACTGCATCTTCACAGCGAGTTCAATTTCACTGAGTCTCGGGTGGAGACAGCCTGGCCATCATTACGCCATTCGTGCAGGTCGGAACTTACCCGACAAGGAATTTCGCTACCTTAGGACCGTTATAGTTACGGCCGCCGTTTACCGGGGCTTCGATCAAGAGCTTCTCCTTACGGATAACCCCATCAATTAACCTTCCGGCACCGGGCAGGCGTCACACCGTATACGTCCACTTTCGTGTTTGCACAGTGCTGTGTTTTTAATAAACAGTTGCAGCCAGCTGGTATCTTCGACTGATTTCAGCTCCATGAGTAAATCACTTCACCTACATATCAGCGTGCCTTCTCCCGAAGTTACGGCACCATTTTGCCTAGTTCCTTCACCCGAGTTCTCTCAAGCGCCTTGGTATTCTCTACCTGACCACCTGTGTCGGTTTGGGGTACGATTTCGTGTTACCTGATGCTTAGAGGCTTTTCCTGGAAGCAGGGCATTTGTTACTTCAGCACCGTAGTGCCTCGTCATCACACCTCAGCGTTAAAAGGTACCGGATTTACCTGGAACCTCCGCCTACATGCTTAAACCGGGACAACCGTCGCCCGGCTAACATAGCCTTCTCCGTCCCCCCTTCGCAGTAACACCAAGTACAGGAATATTAACCTGTTTCCCATCGACTACGCCTTTCGGCCTCGCCTTAGGGGTCGACTCACCCTGCCCCGATTAACGTTGGACAGGAACCCTTGGTCTTCCGGCGTGCGGGTTTTTCACCCGCATTATCGTTACTTATGTCAGCATTCGCACTTCTGATACCTCCAGCATCCCTCACAGGACACCTTCAACGGCTTACAGAACGCTCCCCTACCCAACAACACATAGTGTCGCTGCCGCAGCTTCGGTGCATGGTTTAGCCCCGTTACATCTTCCGCGCAGGCCGACTCGACCAGTGAGCTATTACGCTTTCTTTAAATGATGGCTGCTTCTAAGCCAACATCCTGGCTGTCTGTGCCTTCCCACATCGTTTCCCACTTAACCATGACTTTGGGACCTTAGCTGGCGGTCTGGGTTGTTTCCCTCTTCACGACGGACGTTAGCACCCGCCGTGTGTCTCCCGTGATAACATTCTTCGGTATTCGCAGTTTGCATCGGGTTGGTAAGTCGGGATGACCCCCTAGCCGAAACAGTGCTCTACCCCCGAAGATGAGTTCACGAGGCGCTACCTAAATAGCTTTCGGGGAGAACCAGCTATCTCCCGGTTTGATTGGCCTTTCACCCCCAGCCACAAGTCATCCGCTAATTTTTCAACATTAGTCGGTTCGGTCCTCCAGTTAGTGTTACCCAACCTTCAACCTGCCCATGGCTAGATCACCGGGTTTCGGGTCTATACCCTGCAACTTAACGCCCAGTTAAGACTCGGTTTCCCTTCGGCTCCCCTATTCGGTTAACCTTGCTACAGAATATAAGTCGCTGACCCATTATACAAAAGGTACGCAGTCACCCCATAAAGAGGCTCCCACTGCTTGTACGTACACGGTTTCAGGTTCTTTTTCACTCCCCTCGCCGGGGTTCTTTTCGCCTTTCCCTCACGGTACTGGTTCACTATCGGTCAGTCAGGAGTATTTAGCCTTGGAGGATGGTCCCCCCATATTCAGACAGGATACCACGTGTCCCGCCCTACTCTTCGAGTTCACAACATGTGTGATTTTGTGTACGGGACTATCACCCTGTACCGTCGGACTTTCCAGACCGTTCCACTACCACACATGCTGATTCAGACTCTGGGCTGCTCCCCGTTCGCTCGCCGCTACTGGGGGAATCTCGGTTGATTTCTTTTCCTCGGGGTACTTAGATGTTTCAGTTCCCCCGGTTCGCTTCATTACGCTATGTATTCACGTAATGATAGTGTGACGAATCACACTGGGTTTCCCCATTCGGAAATCGCCGGTTATAACGGTTCATATCACCTTACCGACGCTTATCGCAGATTAGCACGTCCTTCATCGCCTCTGACTGCCAGGGCATCCACCGTGTACGCTTAGTCGCTTAACCTCACAACCCGAAGATGTTTCGTAAAACA
>NZ_CAMSEL010000048.1:0-1696 GCF_947057495.1 Citrobacter sp. Marseille-Q5395
GGTTCTTTAAGGTAAGGAGGTGATCCAACCGCAGGTTCCCCTACGGTTACCTTGTTACGACTTCACCCCAGTCATGAATCACAAAGTGGTAAGCGCCCTCCCGAAGGTTAAGCTACCTACTTCTTTTGCAACCCACTCCCATGGTGTGACGGGCGGTGTGTACAAGGCCCGGGAACGTATTCACCGTGGCATTCTGATCCACGATTACTAGCGATTCCGACTTCATGGAGTCGAGTTGCAGACTCCAATCCGGACTACGACATACTTTATGAGGTCCGCTTGCTCTCGCGAGGTCGCTTCTCTTTGTATATGCCATTGTAGCACGTGTGTAGCCCTACTCGTAAGGGCCATGATGACTTGACGTCATCCCCACCTTCCTCCAGTTTATCACTGGCAGTCTCCTTTGAGTTCCCGGCCGGACCGCTGGCAACAAAGGATAAGGGTTGCGCTCGTTGCGGGACTTAACCCAACATTTCACAACACGAGCTGACGACAGCCATGCAGCACCTGTCTCAGAGTTCCCGAAGGCACCAAAGCATCTCTGCTAAGTTCTCTGGATGTCAAGAGTAGGTAAGGTTCTTCGCGTTGCATCGAATTAAACCACATGCTCCACCGCTTGTGCGGGCCCCCGTCAATTCATTTGAGTTTTAACCTTGCGGCCGTACTCCCCAGGCGGTCGACTTAACGCGTTAGCTCCGGAAGCCACGCCTCAAGGGCACAACCTCCAAGTCGACATCGTTTACGGCGTGGACTACCAGGGTATCTAATCCTGTTTGCTCCCCACGCTTTCGCACCTGAGCGTCAGTCTTTGTCCAGGGGGCCGCCTTCGCCACCGGTATTCCTCCAGATCTCTACGCATTTCACCGCTACACCTGGAATTCTACCCCCCTCTACAAGACTCTAGCCTGCCAGTTTCGGATGCAGTTCCCAGGTTGAGCCCGGGGATTTCACATCCGACTTGACAGACCGCCTGCGTGCGCTTTACGCCCAGTAATTCCGATTAACGCTTGCACCCTCCGTATTACCGCGGCTGCTGGCACGGAGTTAGCCGGTGCTTCTTCTGCGAGTAACGTCAATTGCTGAGGTTATTAACCTCAACACCTTCCTCCTCGCTGAAAGTACTTTACAACCCGAAGGCCTTCTTCATACACGCGGCATGGCTGCATCAGGCTTGCGCCCATTGTGCAATATTCCCCACTGCTGCCTCCCGTAGGAGTCTGGACCGTGTCTCAGTTCCAGTGTGGCTGGTCATCCTCTCAGACCAGCTAGGGATCGTCGCCTAGGTGAGCCGTTACCCCACCTACTAGCTAATCCCATCTGGGCACATCCGATGGCAAGAGGCCCGAAGGTCCCCCTCTTTGGTCTTGCGACGTTATGCGGTATTAGCTACCGTTTCCAGTAGTTATCCCCCTCCATCGGGCAGTTTCCCAGACATTACTCACCCGTCCGCCACTCGTCACCCAAGGAGCAAGCTCCTCTGTGCTACCGTTCGACTTGCATGTGTTAGGCCTGCCGCCAGCGTTCAATCTGAGCCATGATCAAACTCTTCAATTTAAGTTTGATGCTCGTGAATTAAACTTCGTAATGAATTACGTGTTCACTCAGAGACTTGGTATTCATTTTTCGTCTTGCGACGTTAAGAATCCGTATCATTGAGTGCCCACACAGATTGTCTGATAAATTGTTAAAGAGCAGT
>NZ_CAMSEL010000049.1:0-4637 GCF_947057495.1 Citrobacter sp. Marseille-Q5395
TTTTGAGTAGGTCAGGCCGTTATAGCTGAGGTATACCCATAATGAACGGGTCAGATAGTGCCGGATAGCCCGTCGATGATAGCAGCAAGGAAAGCCGTTGCTGCTGCCATCAGTGCGTGCCTGAATAACTTCATGAATCGCATTTTGAGAGCCTCTATGATGTGCGTGTGGATTTGGGTGTGAATATGTCACTCATCGCCTCACAGGTCGTCTGGTTGCTTCTGATGAGTGATTTATGGGTGAGTATCGTTTGGTATGTGATTCTGATACCTGTGGTTCATGAATTTGTTGGTTCTATGCTGCTTTTGGCTGAATGTAGTGCAGTGAGTTAGGCCAGATTTCAGATCATGACTGGAATTGCTAGTTTGGTTGAAGCGTAGGTAAATCTAATGATGAGAACATCGGCTAGGAAACTGAAGGCAAGTCAATAATTAATAAAGAGATAAATATCTATATAAGGGTGTGTTGAGGTGGGTTACAAAGGTTACAACGTTTGAACACCCCGAAAATCGCAGAGCATCAACATTTCGTTGTAACTTTTCATGTGACTTTTGTAATTACAGCCCGTATTTACTGGGGCTGCGGCGGGTTACGAACAGCCGATCGGTTGCTCTGAATGGAATGTTGAGGTCTACCATGATGGCTGATAGCTCTTTCAGGCGGCGTTTATCGTGCTTTAGCAGGCAGGAACAGCCATTTTTCGCCGGATCGTAGGCCGCTTTTGATGATTCTCCTGTAATTACCCGCTCCGTTTTCGACCTGATCTCGCTGGCAACTCGGATGCAGTGAGCGTAATAGTGCTCGATTGGGCGTGGTTCTCCGATACCTTCAAGGCATTTAAGCCAGTTGTCTTGGTGTTTATGCTCTACTCGGATGAGGTCTAGGGTTTTCTCATGCTTTCTAAACCATCTGTCACGCTCTAAATCCCGTTCTCGCTGCCGCTTCTCTGCGTGGAATGCCTCATCAAACTCAATTACGTATTGTTTTGGTGCTCCCTCGAGGGTGACAACGAAGTCGACGCGGTACTTTCTTCCGTTGAAATGCTTCTGCGTGATGACACTGAATTGCCTACCGCTGGTTTCTGAAATGCGTTTAAGGGTTTTGTTGAGCCGCTCGCCAAATACGGCTTCATGCTTGCTTCTTCCGGGCTTAACCGGAAGTTCTACTTTGGTTTCATGTTCGATTTCCTTGATGAGATCATCGTTCTGGTAACTGTCAGGGCTACAAGCGAGTAATGCCAGAGCGTCAAATACCGAAATCCAGTCTGTACGGTGATCCCACTCGCCGGAAATCAGCTTTGGCGTGCAGAATTCTTGCAGTTCGATTGGGGCCCCCTGAAGACGTGCTAGTGAAGCCTTGAACCATTGGGCGGGCCGTTTTCGGTGTCGTTCAGAAAGTTCGTCGATGATATATGGCAGGAATACTTGATATGTCCGACCATCCTTTCTTATTGCCGTTGGTTTGAGTAACAAAATGCCTCCTGTTTTATAAATAAATTTAATTACAACAACCCTTTAAGGAGGATTTTATGAGTATTAGTGATGATATTTGGCAAGATATACAATTTGGTTCGTTAGAACCATTCTGCCGTGATGGTTTTTTCCCATCGCCGCAAACCTTTTCACGAGTGTTCTGGGAGCAGTATGTTGCTGGCGGTAATGCTGGATGGGATGACTATAGACCAGCGTTAAACGAGCTGGTCTATAGAGGTTATCTGAAACAAAGTCAGAACGGGTGGTACGTGTTTTAGCTCCGCATTTGATGTAATTCGTAGCTCATTCGCTGAAGTTGGGCTACGTATTGATGTGGCACTGGTTTCCCTTTCACTCGTTCTAGAGCCCGATAAATTAATGCTGCCAATTTGTTGATGATTATTGCCGCTTTTCGTGGGTCGATGCTGGGGATTAGCACTCTGACGCACCATGTAGGGCTGCTTGCAAGGGTTGATGCGACGTCGACCAGTTGTGGATCAACGCCAGTGAAGCGTCGTTCGCCAATCATCATTCTGCGAGCCAGCTCTATGATGGTTGAATGATCACGAAGGTGTGCCATGTAGAAGCCTTTAGTTGCTGGTGCTTCTGTTTTTATGAATATTTTGTCTTCGGGTTTTAGTCGTGCAAAGTGGCCTTCAATGAATGCCATAGCCTCGCAGAACCGTTTCGCTTCATTTGGGCGTAGCGAGTCCATCAGGTAGGCGATAGATGGTTCTGCCAGTAGTCCTTTTCTGCGTAGGTTTGAAACTAACTTGATTGATCTGTTCAACTGAAGTTTTTCACAGGTTCTTTCCAGTACATCCAGCACTTGTTGTGCCCTCGTGTAATACTCGTACATTCGACCTCCGTTTATCTGGTATTGGTTCATTGATATTAGCTGCAATTTGCGGGTGCTATAGTGGTGTGACATCATGTGATCCTGTCACTTACGATCACTCAATTAATTCTGGTGGTGTCACATGGCGAGTCACAGTGTCACTGAGGCTGCAAAGTTAGCTGGTGTCACACGACGGACAATCTATCGGCATATCAAGGCTGGTAAGCTTTCCGCAAGTGTGACGGGGGGTGACAATACGGTTATTGAAACCAGTGAATTACTGCGTGTCTATGGCGTGTTGTCACAGCCTGAACCTGAGAAGGTATCCACGGGATCACTCGAAAATCAGCCTGAATATGTCACACTTTTATTGGCTGAAATGTCACAACTTCGGGAGATGGTTAGTCATCTTTCAAGCAAGGTGGATGAGTTACAGAGTCGGTTGGCTCTACCTGCCCCTCGTGACCAAAGTGTTTTAGAATGGGTGAAGGAGAGACGTGGAAAAAGGGCTGATTAACTAGCCCTTTAGGCATCAGGCAAACGATTGAATCATTGAGAAGAAGTTCTCTTGGTTGAACTCAATTCGTTGAGCAGGGTTTCCCGCAGAAACTATTACCCATCCATCAATGTTGCTAGTTTTGTCGTGCTGGTGAAGGGTGAATTTAGAGGTATTTGGTGAGCGATTGATGTTATGGATAGATACCTCTAAGCTACCTCTCCCCCCCCAGAAATAAAGGCACTCAGGGGCAATGGTCAGTGTTTTTCCGCTGTTTTTTAGTATCAATGTTGATACTTCAAAGCTGTCACTACCTTCAGTAACCCGGGCTGTGGACTTTTGTGATGTTATTGGTGAGCCATCAAACCAGCTTTGAATTTCATTGAGCAACCATGTAGTGCCTTTCTGAAATTCAAATACATCCTTTTTGAACGCCTCAATTCCTGCTTTCTCTGCATTTATATTCGCGTTGACGGTTTTAAAGAACGAATCTTTTTCTGACATCATTGATCCTCTCTGATTGTGTTCCAACTATGGTGACGGGAAGACAAATAAATGGCAATAGATGCCTAATGCCCCCATGGTGGGTACACCAGAAAATGGGAGCGGAGCGACCAGCGTCTGGTCGTCTGTTTTATCTGCATTGTGTGGGTGATGAGCCAGACCGTGGCAATTACACGTCACCGCAACTACTTCCTTGATTCTCACTTTATCAGGTGCTTGTTATCGTACAGCGAGACGGGGTAGAGCCAGCTTCTTTCCCGTGCTGGTTAGGTTCCCACCGTTTGCCTGTTTATCCTGCCGGAGTCCGGGGCGTAGACCTGAGTTTCAAGGGTGCAGATGTGGGTTTAATGTCGTTGAATGGTATTAAGCTGGTAGTGACATAGCTAGCCAGCCCTGCTAGGATTGGATTGTCGAAGTCTGATCCTGGCAGGCATCTGCAAGAATTAGAGTACCGAAGCCCTGTGATTCTGTCACGGGGCTTTTGTACATTTGAGGGTTGATCATCCCATTGTTTTCTCCGCATTAAGTGCATTTCTTACCGTTCCCACGGCACAGCCCAGCATCTTAGCCACCTTTCTCTGTGAGTTTCCCTGAGAGATCAGAGTCCGAATGTGCTCATGCTTTTCTAAATCGGGTTGCCGCCCTTTGTAGAGCCCCATTTCTTTAGCCTTCTCGATGCCCTGAGCTTGCCGACGACGGCGATCTGTGTAGTCCTTGCGGGCTATGGCGGCGAGCATATCTAGCATCATCCCGTTGATAGCATTCATCATCGAACGCATGAACTCATCGTTTCCGGATTGTAGTTGCAGATAGCTGGTTGGCAGATCCAGAGCGACTATCCTGATTCCCTTGCTCTGTATTACTCCTCTGAGGCGTTCCCAATCGTCAGCATCGAGACGGCTGAGGCGGTCGATTTGTTCAACAAGCAGAATGTCACCCGCTTGAGCTACGGCGAGAAGCCGGAACAGTTCAGGACGCTGTAGTGATGCACCGGATACGTTCTCGATGAAGTTTGCAGCGATGGTTAACCCGCGTTCTTCCGCGAAGGTGTTCAGTGATTGTGATGCACGGGCAGCATCTTGTTCAGCTGTGGATGCCCGCATGTAAGCGTAAGTCCTCATGTCATCCTATGTGTCATTTTGGTGTGTCACTATGGTGGTGGTGCATTTTGAGTCATCGGCGGGGTCTAAATGTACCGGTTTTTGAGTAGGTCAGGCCGTTATAGCTGAGGTATACCCATAATGAACGGGTCAGATAGTGCCGGATAGCCCGTCGATGATAGCAGCAAGGAAAGCCGTTGCTGCTGCCATCAGTGCGTGCCTGAATA
>NZ_CAMSEL010000050.1:0-4607 GCF_947057495.1 Citrobacter sp. Marseille-Q5395
CGGTTAAGCAACCAGGACTCAATGCGACGGGCATTGACCTTGTTGCGGTTAATTGAGTTTTCCATTTGTTAATTTCCTAGAGTGTTGAAATAGTTAAATAGGCCAATGCGCAGACACGCATAGCCATTAAGACTTGTTGTTTTGAATCGCCCTTTTTCAGGGCTTAGATGTGATAAGAGCGGGTATTGTTTAGGCAGCGTTGTGTTCAGGTGGGAACACGTCGTCAAGATTAACTGTCGCGCCTAACTTGTTTAGGCATTCAACTAATGCACGACAAGTTTTAAGGTCTGGGTGGCGTCTACCTGACTCCCAATGACCTATTGCACCTTGCGTACACCCGACAATATCAGCCAATGTCGTTTGGGATATCTTTAAAGATTCCCGATACATTCGTAGGTTGCTCATACATCCTCCATAGTAACCATAACGAAACAATACAATATGTACTTTGACAAGGCAAGATAAAAAATACAGAACGTGCATGGATGGGGGTAGTACAAAGCGTAATAATGGTGAGATGAATATGAAATGGAACGAGCTGGCGAGAGTCAGAATGAAAGAGCTTGGCATCACGCAAGAAATGCTGGCTGAAGAGCTTGGAATGACGCAGGGTGGTGTAGGCCACTGGTTGCGCGGATCTCGACATCCGTCACTAGATGAAATAGGTGTTATTTTTCAATATCTTGGTATTTCTAATGTTTCATTTAACCATGACGGGACATTCTCAATTTCTGGTCAGTTGTCAAACGCTCCAGTAAAGAAACAGTATGATTACCCTGTATTCTCGCACGTCCAGGCTGGTATGTTCTCACCTGAATTTCGCACATTCACCGAACGAGATGCAGAGAGATGGGTAAGCACAACAAAGAAAGCCAGCGACAATGCATTCTGGCTTGAGGTTGAAGGTCACTCCATGACGGCTCCAGCTGGTTCAAAGCCTAGCTTCCCTGAAGGAATGCTAATTCTTGTAGATCCAGATGAACCGGTTGACCCTGGTGATTTCTGTATCGCCAGATTAGGTGGCGATGAATTCACGTTTAAGAAACTGATCAAGGACAGCGGGCAGATATTTCTCCAGCCATTGAATCCTCAATTCCCCATGATGCCGTGTAATGAGCACTGTCGGGTTGTTGGTAAGGTTGTTGCGTCACAGTGGCCTGAAGAGACGTTTGGGTAGGTGAGATTGCTTAGAGTACTGATTTGGATTTGAGTGAGTGTATGCCAATTGCTTTATCTATGAATTGAACTCATGAGGAAATGATGCAGGACGATCACCAAAGTGAAGGTCAACTTACTGAGCAGAATGATTTGTTTAGCCTAGACGTGGTGAGTTTGCGACCTGTTCTAGGAAAACGTACTGCACATCTTAAACACACAGTAATAGCCACCGACGGCTGGGAATACGCTGTAAAATGCTGCCAAGATGGCGAGGACTCCTTAGCTAAAGTGGCAAAGAATCCAAGCCTTGTTCCAGCCAGCGAGTGGCTTTGCACTAAACTAGCCGACATGTGCGGTATTGCCACCCCACATTGCAAAGTTATTCATGACGACAGTTCAGGGGTAGATTATTTTGGCTCCCGTTACGATTTATCAGCGACATCTACCCCGATGGATGAAATTACGTTTGCTGAACACTTATGCACATCTGCACCATTGAAGCATCAAGTTTGGGCTATTTATGCATTTGATCAGTTTATATTCAATATTGATAGAAACCTTACCAACTATCTCTATTCGATAGGTCGTGATGGCCATGTGATTGTGCAGCCTTTTGATTTTGGGCTATCGTCATTAGTAATGGGCTGGCCCAATAGAACCGGTGATTCCCTACTGCCTTATGGTTGCCCTACAACAGACAAATGGATAGCCATTCGTAAATTGACAGGACATCACGAATCATGTAAAGAATCAGGGCTGGTCATACTTGAAAAGCTGTCAAAGATTCAATCAGACAGCATAGAATTCATATGTAATGCCATGCCAGAATCCTGGTTAAATCCCCTACAAAAATCGGCACTAACGTCATGGTGGATGAGCGATAACAGGCTAAAGCGTATTGAAGCTGTTCGAAAAGAGGTGTTGAGATGACAATATATAACTACAGCATCATAAGGATTACCCCAAATCCCGTTCGAGCAGAATCAATAAATATTGGACTTATCGTGTCTACACCTGGCGGGCCTGACATCAGAGTTTTAGAAACGTTTTCAAAGATTAAAGCCATTACCAAGTCTTTCAGCATGGAAAATTTGGATGCCCTAAAGTCAAAAATGGAGTTTTTGCTTACTGAAAAGCTCACTCTTGACGAAGCTGTGAAATTCTTTCAGGGAAGTATAAACCTTTCCGAAGCCGGAACCTTCACAGCCAATACTCCGTTAGAGTATGAGAGCAATGTGGAGTTAATAAACAAAACATACATAACTCCTGAAAAATCAAGCAAAAAAGAGCCTATTTCACAAAAAAGAATAATTACGGAGCTGAAAAATCAATTTTCTCACTATGGGATTATGGGTAAAGGATTCGATGATTTAAACGATCATAAAGTCGTGCAAGGATACCCTCTTTCAACTCAACAAGGTCTATATGCAGAACTTTTGCTAAAGAATGGCGCTTACCATTTGACTGAGACGCTAGACTTCAGAACGGCGAACTCAAAACAAAAAGTAGGTGACAGTGCCTTTAAAGCAATAACCATGAGCACAGCTAAAAACATTTTAGATGGTAAGGTAAATGCATTATTGGTTTATGCTGCTGATTTGTCACAAGAAAGAATGTTCTCTCAACAGCTTGCCCTAGTTAATAACTATGCAGATAAGACGTTCAACTTGTTGAGCAATGAGGATATGTCACATTACTTTGAGCACATGCTGAACGCAGCAGGTATTGCCGCCTAATATATCAAAGCGTTACCCAATGAACCCGGCCACCGAGCCGGGTTTTATTTACCCTTCCGCACCATCTCCGCAGCATCCCTCAGCAATCCCTTGTGAATAACATTACCCACCGCTTTCCTCTTGGCTTCCAGACTATCCACTATCGCATCACGACTAATAACTACCCCGCCGATAATCAACTCAACAACCGCCCCACCAATCTCGCCAGCAATGAAAGCTGCTCGATCTTCCAATAGCTCATCCCGGCCCATATCCATTCCTAAACCCATAGCAATGCCCTCATTGATGTTTTTATGAGCATATCACTACAAGTGAAAAAATAAATACCATCACAAAACAATACGTTATGGTGTTTTTCTTGATTATTAGAACAAAGTGTATTGACCACAGTTAAGTACAAGTTGTACTATTACCCCATCAGCAGGACGCACTACTCACCAGGACGGTGAAGCTCTTAAAAATCTTGCGCTGAAAAAGCGCAGCATTCAAAGCAGAAGGCTTTGGGATGTGGCAAGCGAGAAAGGGTAAACGTGAAGAAGCCCTGACTTGTGCGGCTGGTTACCGCCCACATCACCAAAGCTAACTGACAGGAGATTCACAATGGATGCACAAGCACGACGCCGCGAACGCCGCGCAGAGAAACAGGCCGAATGGAAAGCTGCAAATACCCTGTTAGTTGGGGTAAGCGCCAAGCCTAATAACCGCCCTGTTCTGTCGCTGACTCGCAAGCCGAAATCACGCGTAGAAAGCGCTGTGAACCCGATTGATTTAACGGTGCTGGCTGAGTATCGGGAAGAGATGGAAAAACGCGCTCAAGCTGTTGAGCGCAAGAATCATCGCACCTGGTACAAAGATGCGAACCCGTTCGGAAACAAAATCCATGCGGTGCAGAAATCACGCGGTAAATCAACGCCACTGATTTAATCGGTTACGGCGCGTTAATTAACTTATGAGGTGAGGGTATGTCTTCAACACGATTAACAAATGCTTTCCGGGAGCGCATTGCAAAGAACGCGCTAATCAAATCAGGTGTCATCGCGGAGCTTGAGGCGCTACATGTTAAGCGGCAAGAAATAGCTCGTGACGCCAGGGTCTTTGCTCTCGGCGGGAAAGAGAAGGCTGAAAAGCTTGATCGTCTATACGAGAAATTCGAGCAAATTGAAAAGGAGTTAACTGATTCAGGAGTTTCTATCTACAACCCATGCGGAAAGAACCAGTCAATTTACATCTCAATAGGCGGAAGGCGACTTGGATGGTGCTCATATGGAGAAGACAACGAAGGTAAAATCTTCGAGCTTCTTACCCCAGAAAGAGAACGCTGCCTGTTTTCGGCAGATCATGAAATAACTACCCGTTTCGATGAAGTTTTTGCAGCGGAAGCGAAACTGGAAGCCCGCAAAAAAGATATCGAAACCACTGTCTGGGCGGCGCTGAATTCAGTGACAACCATCAAACGCCTGATTGAAGTGTGGCCTGAAAGCAAAGAGCTGATCCCAGACGGTGTGGATACCGCTAAGCAAACACTTCCGGCGTTAAAGGTTGAAGACCTAAACCGACTTATCGGACTTCCAACAGAACAGGTCGCTTAGGCGGCCTTTTTATTAGCTCACGATACAAACAGAGGGTAAGACGATGGAAGAACAGGCTAACAAGATTCTTGTTGAGCTTTTGCAGAAAGCGGTTGCCGGGATTGATGCCGCAGTATCATTTAGT
>NZ_CAMSEL010000051.1:0-1234 GCF_947057495.1 Citrobacter sp. Marseille-Q5395
CAGATTAATGCTGACACGTCGGTTGCAGGGAATATCGGGGCGTCAAAGGAGATAACGGATAAATCCGGCAGCATGAGCAAGATACGTGAAGTCTTTAACAACCACGATCACCGCGGCGACAGCGGCGGGCTCACCGATAAACCTAATCAGAAAATGTGACCTGCTGCGGCAGGTTTTTTTATGCCTGGAGAAAAAACATGTCTCAGTTACATGGCGTTGAAACTATTGAACTCACCTCGGGTACGGTGGCGGTTACCACGATTCAGACCGCCATTATCGGCCTGGTGGGAACGGCACCTGATGCGTCTGGGGGAACAGCCGCATCGGGATCATCCGGTACCCCCATTCTCGATAACGTTATCGACTTCACTGCAACCATTAAGGGGCGGGAAGGCAATGTCATCAATGTCGCTGCGCTGGCCGGACAGCCGGCAGCCGAAAATCCTGCTGCGGTTGTGACGTCAGCAAGCTGGGATCCTGAATCGCTGACACTGAAAATCACGCTGGGTTGTGATGAACACGGTGTTATCACGGCTAAACCCGGAGACGTTGCTGAGGCTGTCGGTGGTGTTGATGGCGCAAAAGTCAGTGCGAGCGGGCGCGGTGACGGGATTGTCCAGCCCTTCAGCCTGCAATTAGCGGGGGGTGAAGATGAACCCTTTCCACTCAATACGCCGGTGGCGGTCGTCGGCACCACGCTGTTATCCCGCCTGGGTGAAAAAGGTACGCTGAAACAGGCACTGACAGACATTAACGATCAGCGTAATGCGCTGACGGTGGTGGTGCGTGTGGCAGATGAAAACGATGTGGCAAAACGACGCGCTGCGGTACTGAAGGGGATCGGCACCCTGTCTTCAGCGAAATCTGTTACCACGTACCAGCCGCGTATTGTGATTGCACCGGGATTCAGTGAGGACGATGCGGTTGGTAAGGGGCTGGAAACCGTGGCCGGGAAATTGCGCGCCGTTGCATATGTTGACTGCGCCTCCGGTGCGACGCTGCAGGAAGTGGTACAGCGTCGCCAGTCCTATGGCGCACGAACTGAACTGTTGCGCCCGCGGGTCCAGGCAAGCGATGCAGATGGCCAGCTGGTTTATCGGCCTTACTCTGCGTTTGCTGCCGGGTTACGCGCCCGCATCGACTTTGAAAAAGGCTGGTGGTGGAGCAAGTCGAACCAGGACATCAACAACATCCTCGGTGTTGAGCAGATCGATGAATTTATCCTCGGGGATGA
>NZ_CAMSEL010000052.1:0-1725 GCF_947057495.1 Citrobacter sp. Marseille-Q5395
GAGGGGTTTGTACAGACCGTCACGCCGGATGCGCGCAGTAAGGACACGCTTTCCGAAAATGCCGTGACGGTTGATATTGCCGTCAGCTACTACCGTCAGTCACTGGACGGGCGCGAACTGTTCGCCATCGACACAGAGCGTTTCGCCCGCCGGGTGAATGGCGTGGATGTGCTTTCTGGCCTGGCTGCCAAAGTGCGTCTCTGATTTTACTGTTATCCCACCACTGTAACGGCCTGCGGGCCGTTTTTTTATGGAGCAACCTATGAGCTTTCCTGGTGAAACCCGCGTTATAAAACTGTATTCCCCCGTATCACTTGATAATGGGGTCGTGATCGATGAAGTCACCATGCGTGAACCGCTGGTTCGCGATCGCATCACTCATGCCAAAGACCGCGGCAACGAAGAAGAGAAAGAAGCCCGCATGATTGCGCTGCTGTGCAATCTCAGTGAACAGGATCTCTGGCTGATGACGGCGGCAGATTACTCACAGCTGCTGGATGCCTTTAACGTTTTTATGCTCCCGCCCGCGAAGCGACCGAAGGCGGGCTCCTCCGGGCAATAAGATTTCTGGGGCGGCGACTGCATTTTCCGATGGCGGAATACCTCGATATGCCGTTCAGCACTTTCTCTGATTTTTTGACCGACGAACTGGAGACGATAAACCGTGGGCGGAATAAGCCAGAACCTTAAGGCCGTCATTACCTTTGGCGGAAACCTGGATAATTCATGGAAACGATCTGCAGATGGTCTGCAAAAAAGCCTGAAAGATGTCGGAAAGCAGTCTGAACGACTGACAAAAGACCAGACCAGACTGGCAGCAGAAATCAAGCGCGCCAAACTGGCCGGTGAAAGCCTGGGGGATTTGAAGCGCCGCTATACCGATGTTTCCAGGGAAATCCGCAAAACGGAGGCGGAGCAGCAGAAACTGAATGTACAGATGCAAAAAGCACAGCGCATTCAGGCATTCAAAGGAGCCGGTAAAGGTCTGTTCCGGCGCGGTCTGGGGATCGCCGGGCAGGTGGGCGGGATGTTTGGATCCGGGCTGGCTATTGGCGGTGGCGGAGTGGTGGCTTCAGCTCTTGGCACACTGATAGCGCCAGCTGCCACCAATGCTGAAACGGCAACCCGCACTAATGTGGCAAAAAGTTACGGCGTGGACGTGGCCACGTTTAATGCCTGGGATTCTCTGGCGAAGCAGTACGACATGAATGCGGAAAACATTGGCGATCTCTTTGAAGAGTATCTGCACAAATCCGGGGAGTATAAACAGAACGGTAAGCAGGGCTCGCTGCAGGATGCGTTTGAAACGCTCGGGTTCAAAGCGGGGGATTTTGCCGGGCTCAGCGATATGGCGCAGTTTGACAAAATTGTTGAACGGGCGCTCAGCCTTCAGGACGAGTCAAAAGCCTCCTTCGCACTGGATTCTCTTTTTGGCGGGGAAGCGAGCAAACTGCTGATGCTTATCAAGCAGTCTGGCCGGAGCTACCGCGACCTGATGGACGAACAGCGGCGCTACAACCTTGTGACCAAAGAGGGGGCTGATGGGGCGGTTGCGGGTAATCAGGCTATCAATAATCTCCGCACTGTTTTCTCTTCTGCGGTCGCAGAAATTTCCGGGCAACTGGGAAATGAACTAGCGCCAGATATCCGTAACCTGACGAATGATCTTGCCGACTGGTTCAAAGGTGGCGGGATCAAGCGCATTGTGACTTTCCTGCGAAATGA
>NZ_CAMSEL010000053.1:0-1272 GCF_947057495.1 Citrobacter sp. Marseille-Q5395
GGACTTGTCTGGTGAGTGAAATTATCCCGATATTTGAAGATTCCGGCCAGCGCGGTGCAGGCGCATTACGGGGTGGGCAGGAAGCCCGCGTGATGATGATGCTGGGGAATTTCGCCTTTTCGATTGATACAGCAGCTTATCATCAGCTTACCCGTGAGGCCAACTGGCGCTGGAGTGAACAGGAACACATCGGCAAACAGGACCTTCTTCAGTACACCGGAAAGCCCGGGCGTACCGTCATGCTTGAAGGGCAGTCCCACGCCTTTTTCCGTAAAGGGGTGGATGGGGTGAATGATTTATTTGATCTTGCCGATCAGGCGAAACCCCAGCAGCTTGTCAGCGGAGAAGGCGATGTACTGGGGTGGTGGGTGGTGACCGACTTTTCAGATACGACGAGTAAGTTTTTACCGGGTGGCGGTCACCGAAACAAAAACTGGACGATGACGCTAAAACACTATGCCGACGATCTATCAAACCCGTGACGGAGATGTACTGGATGCAATCTGTGCCGTGCATTACGGTACTGAAAATCTTTCAGATTCAGTGACTCAGGTTCTTGAAGCCAATCAGGGGCTGGCAGATCAGGGGGCTATGTATCCTTCCGGCCTGTATATCACACTGCCGGATCTGGTGACGCCCGTAGCGGAATCGCCATTCAGTTTATGGGATTGATATGGCAGATCAGACAGCGATGCCGGAATATGCGCCGGCCTTCAGCATTCAGGCCGAAGGGAAAGATATAACCCGGGTGCTGCAACAATGCCTGAGTGAACTGACCCTGACGGATTATGGTGGGGCAACAGCGAAAGCCGATGAACTGAAAATCAGCCTCATCTCTGAAACGCTGGCGCTTCCCACTAAAGGTGCCCGGCTTCGGGTTGCTCTGGGATTCAATGACCAGCTGATCGATAAAGGCTGGTTTGTTGTCAGTGGTGTCTCCAGCAGCGGCCCGCCAAGGCGTATTGAGCTTTATGCGACCGCCGCGCCGATGAACGCCCAGAAACAACCCGGAGATGTGACAAGCCAGAAAACCCGGAGCTGGGATAACCTTCGCCTTGCCGATATTGTCAAAACAGTGGCCACCGATAACGGGCTGATCCCCCGCGTGGCCGACGCACTCAAAGATATTCATATCAATCACATCGATCAGGTGGCGGAATCCGATGCCAACCTGCTCGCAAGGCTTGCTCGTGACTACAACGCAGTGAGCAAACCATCAGGAGGCTACTGGCTTTTTTTACAGCAAGGGGCCACGGCAACGGCTTCAGGGAA
>NZ_CAMSEL010000054.1:0-4349 GCF_947057495.1 Citrobacter sp. Marseille-Q5395
GGCGAGTCGGGGTGTCATATTCAACGTGAGAAGTGTTGATGGTGATACCACGAGCTTTTTCTTCCGGAGCGTTATCGATCTGGTCGAAAGCACGAGCAGCACCGCCGTAGGTTTTAGCCAGAACGGTAGTGATTGCAGCGGTCAGCGTTGTTTTACCATGGTCAACGTGGCCGATAGTACCGACGTTAACGTGCGGTTTTGTACGTTCAAATTTTTCTTTAGACATCGATTGTCCCTCTAAGACACGGATAAATCGGTGATATCACCACATCAACCAGGCAATATACCTGAGCTGTTGAATGCTTTTAAAAGTAAACAGAGAGAAACGGGAAGGAGAAGTGAAGTGGTGCTGATACCCAGAGTCGAACTGGGGACCTCACCCTTACCAAGGGTGCGCTCTACCAACTGAGCCATATCAGCACGTCTGGAGCGGGCAGCGGGAATCGAACCCGCATCATCAGCTTGGAAGGCTGAGGTAATAGCCATTATACGATGCCCGCATCCTGAAACTCGGCTACCCAGTTCTTTCTGTAACAAAAAAGAGATTCTCTCTTCTTCGTACGAGCTGATTAATTTTTTAACCAACTCAGGCGGCGATAACGCTGCCAGAAAGTGGTGGTGGGGGAAGGATTCGAACCTTCGAAGTCTGTGACGGCAGATTTACAGTCTGCTCCCTTTGGCCGCTCGGGAACCCCACCGGACTTGATGGTGCCGACTACCGGAATCGAACTGGTGACCTACTGATTACAAGTCAGTTGCTCTACCTACTGAGCTAAGTCGGCATCAAGTAGCGCGCATTTTATGGAGACCTGCGTGCGCATGCAACTAAAAAATTGCATAAAATGTTCTATCGCTCACATTTTGCACTATACGACCGATAAATAATCTATTCGCACTGTGGATTGAGCAAATTTCCAGCGGTCGTTACCCTCTAATGGAGGCATTTTGCTTCACAGCGTGTTTACCTGCAGACAGAAAGTGCATCTTTATATATATGGAATGCCCGTCACATTGCTTTTCAGGTGATGATTTTTTCTTATTATTCGCCCCCATCTGGTGTTACCCTCCTGCCCATTGTCCAAATTAACTGAAATGTGACGTGCCATTGCGTGCCGGGGATGATTCGTTTTTACCACTGACCTGATACAGCAATGACAGCCAGACCATGCGTATGAGTATAAAAGAGCAAGCGTTAATGACGCCTTACCTACAGTTTGATCGCAACCAGTGGGCTGCGCTTCGTGATTCCGTGCCGATGACTCTGACCGAGGACGAGATTGCTCGTCTGAAAGGCATTAATGAAGACCTGTCGCTGGAAGAAGTTGCCGAAATTTATTTGCCTCTGTCGCGTTTACTAAATTTTTATATCAGTTCAAATCTGCGCCGCCAGGCTGTTCTGGAGCAATTCCTGGGCACTAACGGCGAACGTATTCCTTATATCATCAGTATTGCTGGCAGTGTCGCGGTTGGTAAAAGTACGACTGCGCGTGTCCTGCAGGCATTGTTGAGTCGCTGGCCAGAGCATCGCAAGGTTGAGTTGATTACTACCGATGGCTTTCTTCACCCCAATCAGGTGTTGAAAGATCGTGGACTAATGAAGAAGAAAGGCTTCCCTGAGTCCTATGATATGCATCGTCTGGTAAAATTCGTTTCTGATATTAAATCAGGTGTACCAAACGTCACGGCCCCGGTCTATTCACATCTAATTTATGACGTGATTCCTGATGGTGACAAAACTGTCGCACAGCCCGATATATTGATCCTCGAAGGATTAAATGTATTACAAAGCGGGATGGATTATCCTCACGATCCACATCATGTATTTGTTTCTGACTTTGTCGATTTCTCTATTTACGTGGACGCGCCAGAAGAATTACTCCAGACGTGGTATATCAACCGTTTCCTGAAATTCCGCGAAGGGGCATTTACCAATCCGGATTCTTATTTCCATAACTATGCGAAATTATCAGAAGATGAGGCCATTAATACGGCCACCTCTCTTTGGAAAGAAATTAACTGGCTGAATTTAAAGCAAAATATATTACCTACGCGTGAGCGTGCCAGCTTGATTATGACTAAAAGTGGCAACCATGCCGTTGAGCAAGTCAGACTACGAAAATAATAAAAAGGGGAGCAACGGCTCCCCTTTTTATTATTCTGCACTTCTGAGTGATATTTCTCCGCCCATCCATGGTTTTATCACACCATCTTGCTCAAGCAATAGTGCGCCTTGCGCATCTATTCCCCTGGATATACCAAATATTTCTTTATCCCCGATAATCAGCTTAACGGGCCGATTGATAAAGTTATCCAGTTTTTTCCAACGGGACAGATAAGGCGCTAATCCCTCTTGCTCAAACAGTACCAGCGCAGCACGTAGATCACGGATCAGCCGGGCAGCAAGTGTATTGCGGTCAATGTTAATTCCGGCTTCCTGAAGGTTAATCCATCCTTGATTTACCACATCCTCTTCGACCCGGCGCATGGCCATGTTAATACCTGCGCCAATAACAATCTGCGCTGCATCGCCCGTCTTACCAGTGAGTTCAACCAGAATGCCCGCCAGTTTCCGGTCGAGCAGATAGAGATCGTTAGGCCATTTCACACGAACCTGATCAGCACCCAGATCGCGTAAAACCTCTGCCATGACGATACCAATAACCAGACTCAGGCCAATTGCTGCTGCCGGCCCCTGCTCCAGACGCCAGAACATTGACAGATACAGGTTAGCGCCAAACGGCGAAAACCATTTTCGCCCGCGACGTCCACGCCCGGCCTGCTGATATTCAGCGACACAGGCATCGCCTGACTCCAGTTGGCTAATTCGGTCCAGCAGATATTGGTTGGTTGAATCGATAACGGGTAAGACGGTTACATTTCCGCTATTCAGCTGGGAATGAATAAGTGCTGAATCCAACAGCTGGATAGGCTCCGGTAGGCTGTATCCTTTACCAGGAACAGTAAATACATCAACACCCCAGTCGCGCAATGTCTGAACGTGTTTATTGATAGCCGCACGACTCATTCCAAGTTTTTCACCAAGCTGTTCGCCTGAATGAAATTCACCATCTGCTAATAACGAGATGAGCGTCAGGGGTACGGTATTATCCTTCATGTAATAATCTCCACGGCATTCACTTCCCCCTGAGGTCCAATAAACCTCACTTCCGGTTCGAGCCAGACATTGAATTTTTCACCTACTTTTTGACGGACATAATGTGCAAGCTGAACAACATCCTGGCTCGTTGCATTGTCAGCATTAATCAGTACCAGTGCCTGCTGCTGATGTACTGCAGCCCCACCAATACGCATACCTTTTAGCTGGCACTGATCGATGAGCCAGCCAGCGGCCAGTTTTACGGAACCATCCGCCTGAGGATAATGAGGCGCAGTGGGGAATTGCGAAAGCAAAATCTTTGCCACTTCAGCTGTAACAACCGGGTTTTTAAAGAAGCTTCCCGCATTACCGTGCACTTTCGGATCAGGTAGTTTTGTTGTGCGCATGTGGCAGACGGATTCAAACACCTGCAGAGGAGTCACCGTAACAGGATCAAGGCGAGCTAAGTCACCGTAGGTCAACACCGGCTGCCATTGTTTAGGCAAGCGCAGACCAACAGCCACAATTGCAAAACGATCCTGGTACTCATGTTTGAAGATGCTATCACGGTAACCAAAGCGACATTCTGCGGCATTGACGCGCAATTGCTTGGCTGTGGACAGTTCAACACAGTCAACATATTCACAGACACGTTGTAACTCTACGCCATAAGCACCAATATTCTGGATAGGTGAAGAGCCAACGCAACCGGGAATTAATGCCAGATTTTCCAGCCCCGGCATGCCAAGCTGCAGCGTATGCTGTACCAGGTTGTGCCAGTTTTCACCAGCCCCCACATGTAAATGCCACGCGTCAGGTTGTTCTGTAACCTCAATGCCCTTGATGCGGTTGATGATTACCGCACCATGGAAGGAATCAAGGAACAGGACATTACTCCCTTCGCCCAGGATCAGTACTGGATAATGTAATGCGTTAGCTGATTGCCAGGCACTAAGTAGTTGTTGCTCGTTTTCGGCGCAGACAAGCTCGTTAGCATATTGATCGATACCGAAGGTATTCCAGGCTTTAAGGGAGTGATTCATAGACGCTTTCCTGATGCAAAATCGCGTTTAGTTTACCGCATATGCCGCAGGATGGCTTGTGTTATGGAAGAGTGGTTGTGTTGTGCCGGACGGCAGTATTTCCTGCAGTCCGCAGACGCAAAAAAGCCCATCCGGCAGGATGGGCTTCTTCACTGGTTTGATGCCTGGCAGTTCCCTACTCTCGCATGGGGAGACCCCACACTACCATC
>NZ_CAMSEL010000055.1:0-3805 GCF_947057495.1 Citrobacter sp. Marseille-Q5395
CGGTTAAGCAACCAGGACTCAATGCGACGGGCATTGACCTTGTTGCGGTTAATTGAGTTTTCCATTTGTTAATTTCCTAGAGTGTTGAAATAGTTAAATAGGCCAATGCGCAGACACGCATAGCCATAAGACTTGTTGTTTTGAATCGCCCTTTTTCAGGGCTTAGATGTGATAAGAGCGGGTGTTACTTAGGCTGCGTTATTGTCGCGGCGAATGCTGGGAAACGGTTTTAATTCTTCAGCAGAAACAGAGCCATCTGCATGCACGATTACCGTGATATCTCGCTTGGCTGTTAACGCTTTGAAAATAGCGCTCTGATAAACCCCAAGGTCTTGAGCAGCTTTGGTTTGACCGAATCGTTGTGCGTATTCATTAAGTTTTATGCGCTGTTCCATACGACCTCCTTAGTGCATGGATTGATTATCACCGCTGGAGGTAATTATGTCAACACATGCGGTGTTAGTAAATTATCCCCTACGGTGTTAAATTTCTACTATGAGCATAAAAAAGAAACCATTAACAACAGAGCAACTTGAAGACGCTAGACGTCTGAAGGCGATTTATGAGAGTAAAAAATCTACGTTGAAGCTCTCACAGGAATCCATAGCCGACGCTTTAAGCGTCGGGCAGTCGGCTATTGCCGCACTCCTTAATGGTGTAAATGCGCTTAATGCTAGTAATGCAGCCGCACTAGCAAGAGTATTACAAGTTAATGTTGGCGAGTTCAGTCCTTCTATCGCCAGAGAGATAGAAGAAATGTACAAGTCTGTATCCACTGATTTAGTGGTTAGCAATGACTATGACTACCCGGTCTTCTCGCATGTGCAAGCAGGTATGTTCTCACCTGAATTTCGCACATTCACCGAACGAGATGCAGAGAGATGGGTAAGCACAACAAAGAAAGCCAGCGACAATGCATTCTGGCTTGAGGTTGAAGGTCACTCCATGACGGCTCCAGCTGGTTCAAAGCCTAGCTTCCCTGAAGGAATGCTAATTCTTGTAGATCCAGAGGAACCGGTTGACCCTGGTGATTTCTGTATCGCCAGATTAGGTGGTGATGAATTCACATTCAAGAAACTGATCAAGGACAGCGGGCAGATATTTCTCCAGCCATTGAACCCTCAATTCCCTATGATGCCGTGTAATGAACACTGTAGGGTTGTTGGTAAGGTTGTTGCGTCACAGTGGCCTGAAGAGACGTTTGGGTGATTATTTTTTAAGGACTGGCGATGGAAAACACTGGCTTACAAGATGTTAATTTCTCTCTCCGATATGATGGACTGGACGCTGAAAAGCATGAGATTGATCTTTATTGTTTAGGTGAATCCATAAAAGGATTCTCAAAAATTCTCGCAACAGCAGGAACGTTTGCTTTAACGCAAAAATACTCCCGCAACACCTCCAGTCAAGAGGTAAAGATATACGCGAAAGAGGCCCGAGCAAATTGCTTTACGCTCGACACGGTTATGAATTTTATCAGCCAGTCTCAATTGTTCTCGGGATCTGCGGGGGCTATACTTGGGGCATTGGTCCCCTATATCTTCGCAAAGAATGCGCAGAAGAAAGAGGAAATGAAGTACCTTAAAGAAGCGCTTGAGAAGGCTATTGAAGCCCTCGGAAACAAAGATAAAGACACCATCGAAGGCTTGATCTCAGTGATTGATAAGATGGCAGGAGAACTGCGCCCGTCAGTCAGGCAGGCGGTCTCACCCATAGGGAATACATGCAATAAAATCAGCGTCACATCAGGGGGTGGTTACAAACCTGCTGTTATTGATGAGGAAGATAAAGCCATCATTGACCAACTTGACGATGATGAAGTGATAGGGCTAAGAGAGTATCGAATTTATCTGACTGAGTTTGATGCGCATAAAATGACTGCCAAAGTCATTATTGAAGGCGATGAATCTGATAAGAGGGTTTCTGCTCAAATAAGTGACCCTTCTGCATCAAAATCCGATAATCCTTATCTAATATCCCTAAGCCGATATCTGTCCTCGGGATTAAGTAATGAATCCATTGTCAAAGTGACCGCGAAGGCATCAGTTAGGAAGGGCGCTATATTCAAACTTTTTATCGTGGATATTGAGACATAAATTAAACCGGCCGCCGAGACGGGTTTTTATTTGACCAGACTATTCATGGTGTTAAGATGATTCCGATTGCAATCAATGGATATACATAATGAAAAAAATAGCTCTGGCAGTGGCATTAGCTGTAACCCTAACAGGGTGCGCATCTTCTGGAAATCAGAAACTTAAAAGCGAAACGGAAACAAGCGTTCAGTCTAAAATTCAGGAAGGTAAAACCACCAAGGCTGAAGTGAAAACCTTGTTTGGTTCTCCTGATGCAGTCTCTTATACCGACGGTGGCAATGAGATTTGGAAGTACTCATTTGCCAAAGTAAAAGTAAATGGCACCTCATTCATTCCTTTCTATGGATTGTTCCATAACGGGACAAACGGCACTAAGAAAGAACTAACCATTCTGTTTAAAGATAATACTGTACAGAAATACACAATGGCGGAATCGGCGATAAACACGAAATCTGGTTGGGCCGACTAACAGCATTTTTGCCCGGCAAATAACGCCGGGTTTTTACTGTCCTTTCCTCACGAACTCCGCAGCATCCCTCAACAATCCCTTGTGAATGACATTACCTACCGCCTTCCTCTTGGCCTCCAGACTATCCACAATCGCATCCTGACTAATTACTATCCCTCCGATAATCAACTCAACAACCGCTCCGCCAATCTCGCCAGCGATGAACGCTGCGCGATCTTCCAATAGTTCATCCCGCCCCATACCCATTCCTAAACCCATAGCAACGCCCTCATTGATGTTTTTATGAGCATATCACTACAAGTGAAAAAATAAATACACACAAATATCAGCCACTTAATCATTAGCGGTAATATTTTATCTCTTGCGGTGTTGACTTAATTACCACTTGCGGTGATTATTGTATCCATCAGCAGGACGCACTACTCACCAGGACGGTGAAGCTCTTAAAAATCTGGCGCTGAAAAAGCGCAGCATTCAAAGCAGAAGGCTTTGGGATGTGGCAAGCGAGAAATGGTAAACGTGAAGAAGCCATGACTTGTGCGGCTGGTTACCGACCACATCACCAAAGCTAACTGACAGGAGATCCACAATGGATGCACAAGCACGCCGCCGCGAACGCCGCGCAGAGAAACAGGCCGAATGGAAAGCTGCAAATCCCCTGTTAGTTGGGGTGAGCGCCAAGCCGAATAACCGCCCTGTTCTGTCGTTGTCTCGAAAGCCTAAATCACGCGTAGAAAGCGCTCTGAACCCGATTGATTTAACGGTGCTGGCTGAGTATCGGGAAGAGATGGAAAAACGCGCTGAAGCTGTTGAGCGCAAGAGTCATCGCACCTGGTACAAAGATGCGAACCCGTTCGGAAACAAAATCCATGCGGTGCAGAAATCACGCGGTAAATCAACGCCACTGATTTAATCGGTTACGGTGCGTTAATTAACTTATGAGGTGAGGCAATGGAAGGTAATCGATTTCGATGTACCGGTCAGTGGAATGACGAAGAGTTCGATCGGATTATTGAAGCAGAAGATGAAGGCGATGCGCGTGACCACTGGATGTACTGGGAGTGGATAGCTGGAGCAACGTTGAAAAATCTGGAAATCAAACAGGCTGCCAAATAGGCGGCCTTTTTATTAGCTCACGATACAAACAGAGGGTAAGACGATGGAAGAACAGGCTAACAAGATTCTTGTTGAGCTTTTGCAGAAAGCGGTTGCCGGGATTGATGCCGCAGTATCATTTAGT
>NZ_CAMSEL010000056.1:0-3738 GCF_947057495.1 Citrobacter sp. Marseille-Q5395
TAGGCGGCCTTTTTATTAGCTCACGATACAAACAGAGGGTAAGACGATGGAAGAACAGGCTAACAAGATTCTTGTTGAGCTTTTGCAGAAAGCGGTTGCCGGGATTGATGCCGCAGTATCATTTAGTCAGGCTCAGATACCGGATGTTGTACACCAACTTCTGGTTTGGAATATGACGCACAGCCTGATCATGACGATTATTGCCATTTCAACTATCCCTCTGGTCGTTTGGTTTGTTAAGCGCCAGTGCAGGAAAGTTGAAATAGGGAAATTCGGTAATGAAGGATATTCATGGGATAGAGGAAACCCTAAATATAGCCCAACAATGGTGTGGGACAGTAAGGGCGAGCTTAGCTTTTTTGTTGTTCCTATGGCAGGAGTTATATGTATTTGGGGGCTGTTGGTAATCGATGTCGTAACAAGAATGACATGGCTGAAAATTTGGCTGGCCCCGAAGCTTTACCTCCTCGAATACGCAGCATCACTCATCAAATAGACCCGCTCCGGCGGGTTTTTTATTGCTCATACCTCAGCGGCTTCTCAGAGGACGCTCAGTTATGAATGGCGGCTATCCACCGCTTAACAATGTGCAGCGATGAAAATTGCATGCAGAGGTCTTTACGTTCAGCGGCGCGGCTTAAGCGCGGAGATGATTATGCAAATTAACCTGGAAGTACCAAAAAATGGTCGCGCAGTTCCAATGCGTAACGACCGCACCGGCGCAGCATGGCTGGTCTCCTTTGATTATCGCGATGGTACTTACTGGCATGAGCCGCAGGGGAATCTGCGCAATATTCGCCGTCCGTATGCCTCGCTATCTGTTGAGCCAAATCTGGTGCCGGCGGGGACTCATTAATGGGAACTCTATTCGCACTTGTAATGACCGTTGCAATGACAAATGGCGAGTATCACGACGTAATTCTCGGTGTTTACGACAGCCATAATGAATGTCAGCAGGCGGCATCTGAACAAAAAGTTTCAGCAGACTGCTGGCCTGTTGAAGGGATTCTTCGCAACGGTGAGTTCCCAGCGCAGGAAGTAGCGCAGAAGTAACCACATCCAATCCAAAACCATTCCCTCTACTCGTCCGGCTATCGCAGACGGGAAGCGCACAACCAAATTTCAGGAGTCAATCATGTCTCTCGCTAGAACAGTGAAAGAGAGTCAATTGCAGCGACGACTCAGCACACAGAAAGCTCTCTGGTATCGCTATAAAGGTGATCGCAATGGGATGCGAGCACATCTGAACTTGTCGAGGCTCGAGGTTCTTAATCAGCGTTATTTTTTGGGCGGATGCCCGTTCTGAGGAAATTATGGAACAGAAAAAAGTTTACGCAGCAATTAGCGGAGTAGCTTCCGCCCTTGCTGAGCAGGGGATCCGGAAGGAGAAAAAACAAGGCAGCCAGGTTAACTATGCGTTTCGCGGAATCGACGACATCTACAACGCTCTGGCTCCTGAGTTGGTAAAGAATAAGCTCCTGATTCTCCCACGATATACCGAACGCACATGTGTAGAGCGAACCAGTAAAAGCGGTGGAGCTCTGTTTTATATCACGGTTCGTGGCGACTTCGACTTCGTCAGCACTGAGGACGGAAGCATTCATACCGTCACGACCTATGGCGAAGCGATGGACAGCGGCGATAAGGCGACTAACAAGGCCATGTCGATCGCCTACAAATACGCAGCGTTTCAGGCGTTCTGCATCCCTACAGAAGAGACAGCGATTGATGCTGATGCAGAGATGCATCAAGTCCAATCACAGAAACAATCAAAACTATCCACCACTCCTGAGCAGATCCTGAAGGCATTCACTGATGCCGCAGCACAAAAGACTTCAGTAGATGAGCTTAAGCAGGCATTCGCTAAAGCATGGAAAATGCTCGAAGGAACTGGTGAGCAGCAGAAAGCCCAGGACGTTTACAACATTCGAAAAGATGAACTTGAAGGAGAACCTGCATAAATGGCAAGCAGAGGCGTAAATAAAGTGATCCTCGTCGGCAACCTTGGGCAAGACCCTGAAGTTCGCTATCTACCAAATGGTGGCGCGGTAGCCAATATCACACTGGCAACTTCGGAATCATGGCGGGACAAAGCAACTGGCGAGATGAAAGAGCAGACCGAATGGCACCGGGTGGTGCTGTTTGGCAAACTGGCTGAAGTCGCCAGCGAATATCTTCGAAAAGGTTCACAGGTGTATATCGAAGGCCAGCTACGCACACGCAAATGGACAGATCAATCAGGCGTAGAGAAGTACACAACTGAGGTGCTGGTTAACGTCGGTGGAACCATGCAGATGCTTGGCGGAAAACAAGCGGAAGGTAAACCGTCAGGAAACAGCCAGCAGCAACCACGGACGCAACACCAATCGTCACAACAGCACAGCGAACCTCCTATGGATTTCTCGGATGACATTCCATTTGCACCTGTAACTCTTCCCTTCCCTCGTCACACTATCCACGCCATTTAATCAGGAGCATCAAATGTCATCACCTCTCACTGGGGCGGGATATCTACGCCCGCCTAAAAAATCAGGCACCAAAGCTGAGGTGCTGGCTCGTTGCTTTGCAGCTATCGCTAATGACGATTTCCAGAAGTCAACCATGGAAGGCAGGCTTCAGGAGTTGCACGAAAAGGAAGTCTGGTACGCCAACTTAGAAGCGTCATTCAGGCCGGGATGGATGGTAGTTGGACCTGTAGAACCTGATTACGTTGACGACCGTATGCGTAAGTATCGCGGTCGTTACGGGGAAATAAGGAGCGACTGATGACACCAGAGCAAAACAACGTAGTGAGAGCACAGGGACGTAAATGCGTGGCAGAGATTCAGCAAGCACTGAAATGCAGGCCTAAGCCGAAATGGAATGCAGTCGTGCCGCCAATCATCAAGAAGCATCACCAGAAAATTGCGCCGCTTGGTATCAGCCTGGTGGCATTCGTTAGCAGCATCGGTCGAATGCAAGGCCGGTACGGAGTCGAATCATGACGCTAACCAAACGAATCACAAGGTCGCTAACGCGGCCTTTTTATTTTCTCTCGTTCACCTTCAACCGAATCAACCGACAGTTCATGGAGCACTGACTATGAGTGAAAAATTACGAATTGAACTTGGCGATAAGTATGTCGTCACCGGGTCTGCGCATGACCTGATTCTTAACGAAAAGAAGATTTCCAAGGAAGGTAAAAACGCCGGTCAGGAGGTGCTTTCTCGCCTTGGCTACTACAGCAAGTTTGAGCATCTGGTACGTGAATTAATGCACAAAGAGATTCTGGAATCCGAAGCACAGACCCTCACTGAATTACGCGACCACATCTATCAACTCAGCGAGAGGCTGGGTAAGGCTGTAGGATTATGACAACGGAAATTAAAGCCCTCCCCGTCGAACGCGACCAATACGGTTATTGGACTCACCCAGATTATTTCAAGCCTGCTAATGGCGGAGAATATGGATTGGACGGTGAACTTGATGCGTGGCTGGAAGAAAAAGGACTCGAGCTAAGGGTGGAGTATCGCGATGAGGATGAAATTGAGCAGCATGGTGATGGTTATGACATTTCATCATGGCAGCCATCAGGAATAAAAGGTGATGGTTGGTTTGTCGGTTCAATTCACGACACGGATGATGGTGCGGTCTGCATCTGGCTTCGAAGTAAGGAGCACTCATGACATCATAAATCATCGATCAGGCCAGCGATCTCGAAGAGATGATGCGCGACCATGCTATTCAGGCTCACAGACT
>NZ_CAMSEL010000057.1:0-2710 GCF_947057495.1 Citrobacter sp. Marseille-Q5395
GCTTTACCCGGTGCAAATAATACGCCCGATTCGAGGAACAGATCGGTTGCTTCGATGGTGGTCGGCATATTTGCGCCCTCAGCGACGGCTTTCACACCGTTAGCGATCAGCACGCGAGCGGCGTCGACATCAAGTTCGTTCTGTGTGGCGCACGGCAGAGCGATATCTACCTGCACAGACCACGGCTGCTTGCCTTCCAGATAAGTCAGACCAAATTCACGGGCGTAATCCGCCACGCGTCCGTCACGACTGTCTTTGATCGCGCACAGACGTGCCAGTTTTTCTTTGGTGAAGCCGCTTTCGTCTACCACGGTTCCGCTGGAGTCAGAGGCTGTAACCACTCGAGCCCCGAACTCCATCGCTTTTTCAATGGCGAATTGCGCCACGTTACCGGAACCCGAGACGGCGACACGCATGCCTTCAAAACCCAGGCCATGACGTTTAAGCATGGCTTCGGTAAAGTACACCAGACCGTAACCGGTCGCTTCCGGGCGGATCAGGCTGCCGCCAAAGGAGAGACCTTTACCGGTAAAGACGCAGGCGCTGTTGTTGGACAGTTTTTTCATCATCCCGGCCATAAAGCCAACTTCACGACCGCCTACGCCTATATCGCCCGCAGGCACGTCGGTATCTGGCCCTAAGTGGCGGAACAGCTCGGTCATCAGTGCCTGGCAAAAACGCATCACTTCGCCTTCACTTTTGCCTTTTGGATCGAAATCGCTCCCGCCTTTACCACCGCCCATCGGCAGCGTGGTGAGGGCGTTTTTAAAGGTCTGCTCGAAGCCGAGGAATTTCAGGATCGACAGGTTTACCGACGGATGGAAACGCATGCCGCCTTTGTAAGGACCAATTGCAGAACTAAACTGCACGCGCCACGCACGGTTTACCTGTACCTGATTCCGATCGTCCAGCCAGACTACGCGGAACTGAATCACGCGCTCAGGCTCAACCAGACGTTCCAGCAATGACATTTGACGATAGCGCGGGTTTTGTTCAAGAAATGGCCACAGCGTGGTCATTACTTCACGAACGGCTTGCGCGAACTCCGTTTGATTCGGGTCGCGCTTTTGTACATGGTTGAGAAATGACTCCAGAGAACGTGTCTGATCCATAGATATAAAAACCTCTTATGTATTGATATGGTTATATTTTTGATATTTGTGTTAAGTGTTTTGCAGTTTTTGACTATACCATCAGCCATGTGACGAAACGCAAGAAAAAATTAACCCCGCTAAGGAAATTAATATTGCGACGTGGGTCATAACCAAAAACGATGATGGAAGGGACTAAAGTTTCTGCCGGTATCTACCGTTATACTGAGCATTGATGTCAGTTTAAAAGGAAAGAGTATGCGCCGTCTTATTATGGCTGGAGTGCTGGTGATGTTATCCAGCGCGACACTGGCAAATCAGTTATATCGTCCGGATGTGCAAGTGAATGTTCCGCCAGAGGTGTTTAGCTCCAGCGGACAACGTGCACAACCCTGTAATCAGTGCTGTATTTATCAGGATCAGAATTACTCAGAAGGGGCGGTGATAAAAGCCGATGGTGTACTGTTACAGTGTCAGCGCGACGAGAAAACCATCAGCACGAATCCGCTTGTCTGGCGTCGCGTAAAAGGATAAACGCCTCCAACAACGGAATGTCAGCAGGCGCCAGCGGATAACGCAGCACGTCCTCTGGCGTACACCAGACCAAATCCTGATGCTCATGAGCCTTCAGTTCGCCCTGATAAGCGGGAACATGCCAGGCATGCAGATGTATCAACCGGCCTGATACTTGGCGCTGATGGCTGGCAACGTATTGCCCAATGACTGCCTCGATACCCAGCTCCTCCCGCAGTTCACGAATCAGCGCCTGCGGTTGGCTTTCTCCTGGCTCAACCTTACCGCCGGCAAACTCCCACATTCCTGATTGGTCGGCATGCTCCGGGCGTTGAGCGAGTAAAATATTGCCATCATGTTCAATAATAGCGGCGACAACGTCGAGGGTTTTCATCATATTCATCAAGATTCAACATCAGAAGATGACATACTATCGCTATCTTTGTTTTATCTGAAGTATTCAGGAGTCACCGTTGAACGATCCTCAGTCGTGGGTAAAGCCGTTAACGCGTATCCCTTCCAGTTTAAAACCGCTTGTGGCCACACAGAAAAAACACTATGGCGATGTATTACATCCCACGCGATGGTGGGGGCGGGTGCCGTTTCTGTTCTGGTTGGTAGCGTTGTTTGTCGGATTTCTGGAGCGAAAACGCTCGCGATTAACGCCGGTGATGCGGGCGCTATTGATGACACGGGTTTCTCAGGCGTGCCACTGCGCTTTTTGCATTGATGCCAACAGTTTACGTCTCGCCGAACGTTGTGGCGCCCTGGATAAAGTGTTGCAGGTCGCAGACTGGCAAGCGTCAACGCTGTTCAGCGAAGAAGAGCGTGTGGCACTGGCCTATGCGGATGCGGTTACCGCCACGCCGCCACAGATTGATGATGGACTGAAGGCGCAAATGAAGCAGTATTTTACCGACGACACGATTACCGAAATGACTGCGCTAATTGCCTTTCAAAATCTCTCGGCGCGCTTCAATGCCGCGCTGGATATACCCTCACAAGGATTATGCGACAATTTGAAAGGACACCCGCATGCTTGACCGTCATCTTCACCCGCGATTAAAACCACTTCTGCACCAGTGCGTACGGGTTATTGATACACC
>NZ_CAMSEL010000058.1:0-2621 GCF_947057495.1 Citrobacter sp. Marseille-Q5395
TTTTTTTTTTTCATCCCTGCCCGCTACCCTGTAAACCTTTCTTCTGCGTTGCCGTTAACAGTAGGTAAGCCATGTTTGGTTTTTCTTCCGGAGCCCTGATGACTCTTAGTGATGATGAGCGACACCTGCTTGTGTCCGTTGTTTCGGTCTGGCTACGGCGTGCCGGAGGGGATGCCGGAGCCATGATGCTGGATGCATACCGGCAGATTTTGTCTGAAACCGAACCGGCCGTAAGGACTGTCATGCTCGAATTTCTTGAATCCGTTCGCATTCATTACATTTCGTCCTGAGCATTTTCTGTATTTCTGTCCATACTTAAACGAGGCGGCCGTCACGGACGGTGGTCGTCGTTCCATGATGCTGTTATGGACGAGTGAGAGTAATCTAATCTAACTTGATTGAGTTCCGGGCGTGCCGCCCGGTTTTTTTTGCTGTTTCCCGGTGTCCGTTCCGGGACAGGATGTGCATTTGTAATACCGCGCACGCGCCGGCATCACAAATACCCTGGTCAGGGCTGCGCCCCGACACCCCGCCATCGCCTCACGGCCGCGCACTGAATTGCGCACCCGTTCACCGATTTTCACGCATTTTCCTCGCCTATCTGTGCGTTCAGCATGGCGTAAAGCGCTTCGGCCTGATCGTGCAGGTGCTCACAGCAGCCGGCAGCCTCATCCAGATCCATCTGCTCGAGCCGCTCAAGGAGGAGAAGTGTCTGTGCGCGGATAAATTTGGCCATATTGAGGGCGGCGGATTCCTGTCTGGTCACTGGTGATTTTCCCCGTCTGGTGATGATTTTTGCGTGAAAAGAGCATGGCGTCATTCTGGTGCATAGTCATGCATGCCGTTAAAATTTAACAGGCGCGTTTCTGACGGGTTCCGGGGTGGTTTGTTGTGGTTTTTGTCATGGTTTCGTCAGGAACGCGCTGAACGCGTCTCAGGCGGTGCGGGCAACGGATGTTATGGTAAATTCTTGGGGGCTTGATTATAAAATACCGCACTTCCTCTTATGTCTTGTGCTTTTTAGACAACCCTGAAAGCTTTTAGCTTTGGTGATGCAATTTGCTGGGATTTTGGCGGAGAACCACAGGTAAAGAAAAAGGCCACATTAGCGGCCTTTTTCGGAGAAGATGCTCAGTGCGGAATTTCGGAGACTTCTTTAACGTCGGTTTTATTGATCTGCTGTTTGACACCATTCGCGTCTGTATAGCCAAGCAGGCCTGAGTCTGATTCTTTAGGTTTGCCGTCGCTGACAATAGTGCGACCGTCATTGGTGTGTATGGCATAGCTTGTGCGCGTGCAGCCGGTGAGGGCTGAAAGCGCAACTGCCGCTGCGAACACTGAAACAAAAATCTTTTTCAAAGCCAGCTCCTTTTATCCATATCAGTTTTGGTCACTAACCATCTAACTATAGGTCATTTTTTATGTGAAAAGAGGCTTGATGGTGGGCTGTATATCGAGTTAGGCGCGAGGTGCTATGGTCAAAGTGTGGTGTCAGGCGGGGAGGAGGCTTATATGAGATGTAATCCGGCCGATACATATACCAAGATGATTTAAGTATTCCTCTTTGTGAGGTTGGATGTCTAATTTATAAAGGATCTTCTTGAGATCCTTTTTTTCCGCGCGTAATCTCTTGCCCTGTAAACGAAAAAACCACCCTGGCAGGTGGTTTTTCGAAGGTTAGGTAATCCTGGCAGATCCCCTAACCGTGGTAACAGTCTTGTGCGAGACATGTCACCAAATTTGTCCTTTCAGTGTAGCCTCACTAAGGCCGCCACTTCAAGAACTCTTGAGACATCTCTCGCACATCCTGTTTGCCAATGGCCGTTGCCAATGGCGATTAGTCGTGTCTTTCCGGGTTGGACTCAAGTTGATAGTTACCGGATAAGGCGCAGCGGTCGGACTGAACGGGGGGTTCGTGCATACAGTCCATCCTGGAGCGAACTGCCTTCCCGGAACTGAGTGTCAGGCGTGGAATGAGAAACCGCGGCCATAACAGCGGAGTGACACCGGTAAACCGAAAGGCAGGAATGCGGGGGAGCACGAGGGAGCCACCAGGGGGAAACGCCTGGTATCTTTAAGCCGCATCGGGTTTCGCCACCACTGATTTGAGCGTCAGATTCTGTGATGCTTGTCAGGGGGGCGGAGCCTATGGAAAAACGGCTTTGGCGCGGCCTTATGCTTTCTTCGTTAAGTATCTTCCTGGCATCCCCCAGGAAATTTCTGATCCATCCGTAAGCCCGTCCCGCTCGCCGCAGCCGAACGACCGAGCGGAGCGAGTCAGTGAGCGAGGAAGCGGAATATATTCTGTATCACATTTTCTCCTGACGCGTTTTCTTTCACTTTCTGCGCCTGTCTTATGTGGCATTAATGCTATGTGTTACTGCCATGCTACATCTTAAGCCAGTATACACTCCGCTAGTGCTCCGTGACTGGTCCGGCGCTGCGCCCGGAACCCGCCTGTACCGGTTCAGCAGCCGTTCCGGCCTGACTGCAATTTTTTTTTTTCATCCCTGCCCGCTACCCTGTAAACCTTTCTTCTGCGTTGCCGTTAACAGTAGGTAAGCCATGTTTGGTTTTTCTTCCGGAGCCCTGATGACTCTTAGTGATGATGAGCGACACCT
>NZ_CAMSEL010000059.1:0-2614 GCF_947057495.1 Citrobacter sp. Marseille-Q5395
ATACCTGAACTCTGATTATTAAGAAAGCAACTTACCAGGAATAATCTGTAATATATCCTTTATCTTCCAAATTATATTTTTGTAGCTGCTCTGGCTTACCCCAGTTACCTGATTATCTGGTTCCTGGGGCAAATATTTCAGTCACAACCTTTCCAGCATCAACCCGGCACGTAAGCCACAAGCCACATTGGGGTTTGGAAAGAGAACATATTCAACATCGTGGGTGACAATAAAACGCTCATCGCCATCCTGTGCCAGCAACGTCCCCTCCCTGAATGGCGTAAAGTTCAGCGTCTGGTTATCCATATGCAAAATAAAATCGTCGCTACGCCGTGTAATTTGCGACACCACGCGATAGCGCACCGGGAATGTGTCCTCTGCACCACTACATTCCCCCTTCAGCAAACAGGCCAGCGCATCTGCTGTCTGCGCAAATTGAGTCAGATCGTTTTGTCCAAACGGCAATGCTTTACCCAGTTCCAGCGTACAAGCCAGCGCACCAAAATGCTCTCCGCTAAAGTGAGTGAACGTTCCGCCCGGCGCCTGATGGAAAACCAGCGCCTCCAGCCCCGCATCCCCCAACCAGGACAGAAACCCTTCGTCCCACGGCACGTTGCGCTGCGGCAATACACCGAAGCGCAGATGATGTGAACCACGAATAGCGGTATGGAGATCCAGATGCCAACGCACCGTCTCTGTTGCACGTGAATAAAAATCCTCCAGACACAGCTCCAGCTCACGGGCTCGCAGCGTTTCACCACTTGCGGCAAATATCTGCCATCGACCGCCAAACATGCGATTCAGATCGCTATGACAATAGCGCTTACCCGCAGTCAGCGCCTGCGGATTACCCAGTATCACCAACATTCGCCAGGTTAAAGTCAGCTTGCCGCTAAACAATCCTGACAACAACACATCAAGCATTTCTACCGGTGCAGTTTCATTGCCATGTATACCAGCGGAAAGCACCAGCGAACGTTCAACCGGAGCAAGAGGCGTAAGTTCCAGAATGCCATGTCCGCGCCACTGCCAGTTAAAACCATGTGCTTTACCCTGGATAGTATCCGGCGCAGTACCCGCGAGCGTCAGGGCAAGAAAATTTTCCATAGCTCACAGCTCCTGCTGGAAGGGGTAAACAGAACCGAGGTTCAGTAATTGTGTCAGCGAATCCAGCGCTTCGCGGCCTTCACGCAGCAGTTGCGGGTCGGCGAGATCAGCGGCGGTCAGACGATCCCGGTAGTAACGGTCGACCCAGTTATTCAGCGTATTGAATAACGTATCATTCATGATAACCGCCGGATTAACAGCTTGTAGCTCTTGTGGGGTTAATACTACCCGTAGGCGCAGACAAGCAGGACCACCGCCGTTAGACATACTTTCCCGCAGATCAAATACCCGCAGATCGTTGATCGGGTTATCACCTTCCAGCACATGGTGCAGATAACGCCATACGCCAGCATGTTCCCGGCACTCCTGCGGTAAAATCAGCATCATCGAGCCATCATCACAACTCAACAACTGGCTGTTAAACAGGTATGTCGCTACCGCATCCTGCACTGAAACTTCCGCTGAGGGCACTTCAAGCGCAGTAAATCCAGCCACCTGTGTACGTAGCTGACTCAACAACGCTTGCTGTCTGGCAAACGCCAGCTCATGGCAAAACAACACCTGACGATTCGACACCGCAATAACATCGTTATGGAAGACTCCGAGATCGATGACATCCGGGTTTTGTTGGGCAAAAATTAGCTGATGCGGGTTAACCTGATTCAACCGCGCCACGGCTTCGCTGGCCTCGCGGGATTGCCGCGCCGGATAGCGCTTCGGTTGCGTTGCATTTCCCTCTTCGCGGCCATAAACAAACAGCTGTACACCAGGCCCGCCGTAGTCACCACCGAGACGGTTATGGTTCGCCGCCCCTTCATCGCCCAGCAACGCGACCTGCGGCAGCACACCGTGAACCGAAAAGGTTTTCTCATCGCGGAAAATCGCCCGCAACAGCGATTCAGTGGTCGGTGCTTCCAGCGAACGGTGGAATTTATTATTCAGGTTGGCAACCGTCAGATGCACTTTCCCATCCAGCGAATCAGCAGAAGGACAAACCGTTGCCGCATTCGCCACCCACATTGGCGATGCGGAGCTGACGCTGGAGAGCCAGTGAGGCGCCTGGCGCGCCACCTTTTCCAGCACCTGCTCGTCGCTGCCGCTGAATCCAAGCTGGCGCAGCGCCGGAATAAACGGACGTTCATGGGGAGGGATCACCGCCTGAGGAAATCCCGCATCCGCCAGCGCTTTCATCTTTAACAGACCCTGCTTTGCCGCCAGACGGGGATTCGACACCTGAAAACGGTGTTGCGTCGAAGCCTCATTGCCAAATGACAACCCAGCATAGTGATGCGTCAGCCCTACCAGCCCGTCGAAATTGACCTCACGCGCTTTCATATTTTACCCTCGCGTGAAAAATCCAGTCCCGGACTAAGGGCCGCAGGCAGCGTTAATAGTGGTGACTCCAGACTCGCCATCGGCCAGGCGCAATAATCTGCGGCATACCAGGCACTGGCGCGATGGTTCCCGGATGCGCCTACCCCACCAAATGGCGCAGTGCTTGCCGCAC
>NZ_CAMSEL010000060.1:0-1833 GCF_947057495.1 Citrobacter sp. Marseille-Q5395
TGATTACATCGAAATGTTTTATAACAGTAAGCGTCGGCATGGTTCTAGCGAACAGATGTCACCGACAGAATATGAAAACCAGTATTATCAACGGCTCGGAAGTGTCTAGATTATCCGTGGCGATTCACTAGGGTTACCTAATTCACCTATGTCTACTTCTGGCACAATGCAGAAATGAGATAGATTTACTTTATCCGCTTCTCGCTCAAAGCTGTCCGTAATCCCCTGCCTGCTTAAAAAAACCGGATTAACGTGTGATGTTTTTACGTTTTCCAGGCAGCCTTCATCGGTAAGTACCTGTCTTACAGACTTCAATGCACTTAGTTAAGAAACATCCTAATCGTCCTTTCGCCGATCGCGAGATCTGTTATGGCAGCTAAACTCGATTGATACCCCAATCCGCCGGGCAGCATTTCCTTTCCGCACGCAAGAAGGAGAAGATCATGAAAGCAGTAATTTACAACGGTCCTTATGATGTAAAAGTAAAAGACGTACCGGATGCGAAAATTGTCCGCCCCACGGATGTACTCGTCCGCATCACCACCACCAACATTTGTGGGTCGGACTTGCACATGTATGAGGGCCGGACCAGCTTTGAACAGGGACGGATTCTGGGTCACGAAAACCTGGGTGAAGTGGTCGAAATTGGCTCAGGCGTTGAACGTATTAAGGTGGGCGACTATGTTTGTCTGCCGTTTAACGTGGGATGTGGTTTTTGCGAAAACTGTGAAAAAGGTCTGACCGGCTTTTGTCTCACTACCAATCCGGGTTCGGCAGGCGCAGCTTATGGTTTTGCTGAAATGGGTCCCTGGGAGGGGGGGCAGGCGGAACTGCTTCGGGTGCCATTTGCCGACTTTAACTGCCTTGTTCTTCCCCCTGATGCGGCAGAAAAAGAAGATGATTATGTGATGCTCTCTGACATTTTTCCTACCGGCTGGCATGCAACAGAACTTGCCGGATTGAAGCCTGGTGAAAGCGTGGCCATTTATGGCGCGGGGCCGGTCGGTTTGATGGCAGCTCATTCGGCGATCATTAAAGGTGCTTCACAGGTGTTTGTGGTTGATACGCACACAGACCGGTTGGCTCTGGCTGAAAAAATGGGGGCGACGGGCATCAATGCTACTGGCGATGAAGCTGTACAAAAAATTCTCGACCTGACGGATGGACGCGGTACGGATTGTGGCTGCGAATGTGTTGGCTATCAGTGCTGTAACAAACATGGCCATGAAGATAACTCTGTCACCATGAACAGTCTTGTTGCGTCGACGAAAGCAACCGGGGGAATTGGTGTGGTTGGCGTCTTTATTCCTCAGGATCCGGGGGCTGAATCGGAGCTTGCCAGAGAGGGTAAGATGCCATTTGATTTTGGGAGTTTCTGGTTTAAAGGACAGGCAATCCGTACCGGCCAGGCGAACGTTAAGGCCTATAACCGTCAGCTGTCTCGCCTCATCCATCACGATAAAGCCAGTCCGGGCAAAATAATTTCTCATCGTCTTTCGCTTGAAGAGGCTCCTGCCGGATATAAGCACTTCGATGAGCGGGATGAAGGATGGACGAAGGTTATCCTTAAGCCTTAAATAGAGTTATCCGGTATGAGAAAGCAAAAACCGGGAAAGAATGTATGACTTTTGACAGGGTGCAATAAAATATCCTGTCAGGGCGTTATTATTCATACTTTCAGCTGCCAGGTGATGCTGCCAACTTACTGATTTAGTGTATGATGGTGTTTTTGAGGTGCTCCAGTGGCTTCTGTTTCTATCAGCTGTCCCTCCTGTTCAGCTACTGACGGGGTGGTGCGTAACGGCAAAAGCACCGCCGGACATCAGCGCTATC
>NZ_CAMSEL010000061.1:0-1654 GCF_947057495.1 Citrobacter sp. Marseille-Q5395
AGGCGGTGGAAAAAGGTTTCGCTGACACGCTTGAACCAGAACTGCAGGCCGCGGCCTGTGTGAATCAAAATAAACTGAAGGATTACCAGAATATGCCAGAACAGATTAACAACCTTTTTGGGCCGCGCGCCGAAGCCCCTGTAAGTCAGCCGCAGCCCGCACAAAACCCGGCTCCGCAGGCCGTAAATAACTCACCTGCACCACAACCAGCCCAGCAACCGCTGGCAGGAAATATCGACATTACCGCGCTGGCCGCCCAGCTCCAGCAGCAGATGCAGGCGGCGAATACTGAACGAGTAAGCGCAGTTTCCGCTGTGTTTGATGCGTTTCCTGCTTTCGGCTCGCTGAAAGCAGAATGCATCACGGATATTTCCTGCTCAGCGGAACAGGCCCGCACCAAATTGCTCAATGCGCTGGCGGCAGGGACTACTCCGAGTGCCGGTCCGGGTGCAGTTCACATCCATGCGGGTAACGGGAATATTGTTGGTGATTCCATTCGTGCGGCGGTGATGAAGCGTGCGGGTTATGCGCAGGCGGAAAAAGATAACGCCTACAACGGGTATACCCTGCGCGAACTGGCCCGCGCCTCGCTGGTGGATCGTGGTATCGGTATTTCTGGTGTCGGTACCGCACAGGCGATGGTTGGGCTGGCGTTCACCCACAGCAGCAGCGATTTCGGCAATATCCTGATGGATGTGGCGCATAAGGCGGCATTGCTTGGCTGGGATGAGGCCAGCGAAACATTCGAACAGTGGACCCGTAAAGGCACACTGACCGATTTCAAAACCGCACACCGCGTTGGCCTGGAATCACTGGCATCGCTGCGTAAGGTTCGCGCCGGGGCGGAATATAAATATGTCACCATTAAAGATCGCGGTGAGCCGATTGCACTGGCCACCTATGGTGAGCTTTTCAGCATTGACCGCCAGACTATCATCAACGACGACCTGGATATGCTGACGCGTATCCCGCAGGCAATGGGGCTTGCTGCGCGAGCTACTGTAGGCGATCTGGTCTGGGCTGTACTGACCAGCAACCCGAAAATGTCGGACGGTAAGCCGTTGTTCCACGCCGACCATGGCAACCTTGTTGCAGCCGATCTGAGTATTGAAGGGCTGGATACTGCACGTAAGGCAATGCTGCTGCAAAAATCCGGCGATCGTCGTCTGAATATTCGTCCGGCCTACATGCTGACGCCAGTGGCAATTGAGTCACGGGCAAACCAGCTGATTAAGTCCGCCAGCGTACCGGGCGCAGACGCGAACAGCGGGATCGTTAACCCGATCCAGAACTTTGTGACAGTGGCTTCTGAGGCCCGCCTGGATGACAGCAGCCCGACGGATTTTTACCTGACTGCTGCGCAGGGGCGCGACACCATTGAAGTGGCCTATCTGGACGGTATCGACACGCCATATCTGGAACAGCAGCAGGGCTTTACTGTGGACGGTGCCGCATTCAAGGTGCGCATTGATGCGGGTGTGGCCCCGCTTGACTGGCGCGGGCTGGTTAAAGTCACCAAAAAATAACGACCGCCGCCTGGCGGTTTTTTTATCCCTGAAGGCGGCGCTGGTCGCCTTTTCCTTTTATGGAGAAAAAACATGGCGAATAACTATCAGCAGGACGGTACCACACTGGATTATCACAATGCGGGTGT
>NZ_CAMSEL010000062.1:0-1470 GCF_947057495.1 Citrobacter sp. Marseille-Q5395
GACCGCCGCCTGGCGGTTTTTTTATCCCTGAAGGCGGCGCTGGTCGCCTTTTCCTTTTATGGAGAAAAAACATGGCGAATAACTATCAGCAGGACGGTACCACACTGGATTATCACAATGCGGGTGTTGATGCCGTTTCATCCGGTGCGCTGGTGGCGGTCGGCGGAATTGCCGGGGTGGCACACAGCGATATTCCTGCTGGCGAGTGGGGAACACTGCATATGGCCGGTGTTTTTGTGCTGCCTAAAGCGGCAGAAGAAATTGCGGCTGGCCAGAAACTGTATCTGGCTGGCGGCAAGCTGACGGTGGCAAAAGGCGATGATGCAACGCCAAACCCGGTTGTTGGTTCCGCCTGGGGAGCAACTGAGGCGGATGATGCTGATGTTGCCGTCCGCCTGGGGTTCTGATGAGCCGGTTCCGGGAGCGTTTGGCTAAAGCAGATGCCCGGATTAACCGGGCGTTTGCCGAAGAAGTCCCTGCATGCCTGCAAACGGGTGAAGGCCCGCGTCTGGTGACCGTGATTTTTGAATCACCGGATGCACTGTCGGGTGTACCGGGCGGCGGGGAAATTCAGAACCATTCCCCGGCGTTCAGTGCAATGACTGCGGATATTTCCGGTCTCGAAAAACATGACGGTGTGGTGATCAATACCATCCCTTACCGGGTGACACATATCGGCGCGGATGAAGAAGGGCGGACCCGCGTCACGCTGGCATATGGGGAACCCGGCAAAACACAGCCTCAGATCGATAAATGGAGCTGATATGGCGCGGGAGTCTCGACTGCGGCGGGATTTACCCGTCGATATTGATGTGGATGTTATCTGGCGAATTGCGGACAGTATCGGTGCGACGCAAAAACAGTTCCGTGCAGCATACTCGCGCGCGCTCAGGCGTACTGCCGCCACGCTGCGAAAGAAAGCGATGGCGGATCTGAAAGACGGGCTGGCCCCACGCAGTATGGATCTGGTCCGGCGCCGTCTGCTGTCTTTTCGTCTGGACAGGGGATCGCAACTGGATAACTTCCGGCTCTGGTTCGGGCTGAATGCCATTAAGGTGAAAGACCTTAAAGGACGAATCAACGGGCGGATGCGACCGCACCATACCCGGCGTGACCGCAACACGGGGCGTTTTATTAAAGCGCGGCGCCAGGCAGAAAACGCCGGATTTTCCCCGAAAGGTAATCTGCTGAGCGAACGGTCGTTTGAAAACGGGGAGGTGTCCCGTTCAAAACGGGATAATCGCCGGACGGTGGTTATTCGCGATCCCCTGACCCGCCGGACACGCGAAGCAGAAATGGATATCTACGAACCGATGCTGAACTACATCGAGGACAACGCATTTGCGGAAGCGATGGAGATTTTTATGCATCACTTTGAAACCGACATTCGCGGGCGCGTAAAAGCCCGTATTTCTGTCTGAGGTAACGAACGATGGCCGAGCCACTGTTGCTGGGGCGGTATCACGATGC
>NZ_CAMSEL010000063.1:0-1334 GCF_947057495.1 Citrobacter sp. Marseille-Q5395
GAATCTATGGTCACTCCCGTTTTTGCAACACCGATTTTGACGACAAGTTGGCTTGCTTGAATCTATCCGGCGTCTGAATGGGATTTTATTCCCGCGCCTTGATGAGTTCCGCGCCTGATGAACCTCCAGAAAATATACGGCTTCAATGAGCCTTTCCGTTTTACAGGTTCCTCAACAGGCCGGTGGGCCGTTAGTATCATCAATATCAGTATTCGCAAAACCAGATCAGTAATTCTTTAAACCGGTGTATTTCTGCCGTTATGCTACATAAGTTTGCTGTCGTGCCGTTAGGGCCCAGGCTATTCTGGCCAGCTTGTTTGCCAGAGCACAAGTGACGACAAAGTTGCTTTTCCGGCACAGTAAATCCCTGACCCAATCGGCCAATTTGCCAGACTGGTGTTCCAGTTTTTGTATGAATACCCTGGCACATTGAACCAACAAAGTTCGGATCTTTTTATTACCTCGCTTACTAATTCCCAGCAATGTCGTCCTACCTCCCGTGCTGTACTGCCGAGGTACAAGCCCTGTTGCCGCCGCAAAGTCACGGCTGCTGGCGTACTGCTTCCCGTCGCCAATCTCAGTTGAAATAGTACTCGCTGTCAGTGTTCCGACGCAGGGAATGCTCAGCAAGCGCTGTCCAACCTCATCTTCGTCCAACTTTCGTTTCAACTGGGATTCCAAATCTTTAATCTGCTCAACAAGATAGTGATAATGCTGTTGTAATTTCAGCAATAACTGGCTGAGGTAAAGAGGCAAACTATTATCCTCAAGAAGGGTACTCAGTCGGCTAATAACGGCAGCTCCTCGGGGAACGCTAATGCCAAATTCCAGCAGAAAAGCATGCATTTGATTGGTTGTTTTTACCTTATCCTGAACCAGGGATTCACGGACACGATGCAGAGCCCGCATTGCCTGCTGAGATTCCGTTCTGGGCTGCACAAAACGCATAGACGGACGCGATGCAGCTTCACAAATAGCTTCGGCGTCGACAAAGTCGTTTTTATTGCTTTTAACGAACGGGCGGACAAATTGTGGTGATATCAGCTTTGGGGAATGCCCCAACTCTTCCAACTTGCGTGCCATAAAGTGAGAACCGCCACAGGCTTCCATCGCGATGGTTGTTGCCGGGCATGTCGCCAAAAATTCGATCAACTTTGGCCGGGTAAATTTTTTACGGTAAACAGCCTTCCCGCGACGATCCTGGCAATGAATATGGAAAGAGTTTTTACCCAGATCGATACCAATGAGCGCAATGTTTTCCATGATAGTTCTCCGAATGAAAGCCTGTCCTCAGCATAGTACCGGGAAGGAGGGAGTGACCATCTCATTAAATA
>NZ_CAMSEL010000064.1:0-1311 GCF_947057495.1 Citrobacter sp. Marseille-Q5395
GAAACCGAGTTTTCAACACCGGGTGGACAGCGCCATTACGATATTGCGCCGGGGATGATTTATGACGAGCTAAAGCCAGGCGAGGATCTGGGCATGGTGGAGTCGAATCGCCCGAATGTTCATCTGTATGAGTTCAGGAACGGTCAGATGCGCGCTGTGGCGGCGGGGACACGTGGCAGTTATTCCAGCATCGCGCGGGATTACAACGGCACCTACAGTTCACAGCGGCAGGAGCTGGTAGAGAGTTTTGAAGGTTACAACGTTCTGCAGCAGTGGTTTGTTGGGCAGCAAAGCCGTCCTGTATACCGAAACTGGCTGGCAATGGCGTTGCTCAGCGGCGTTACCATCCCCAAAGATGTCGACAAAAAATCCCTTTACAACGCGCTCTATCTTGGGCCAGTCATGCCATGGATTGATCCGGGAAAAGAGGCTGCTGCCTGGAAAGCAATTGTCCGTGGAGGGGCAGGCACAGAAGCCGAATGGACGCGCGCACGTGGTCAGAATCCGCAGGAGGTGAAACGTCAGCGTCTCCGGGAAACCCAATTCAACCGAGAAAACGGGCTGGTGTTTGACTCAGACGCCGCCAACGATAAAGGAGTGCTCCCTGATGCAGCAAATGATAAGCCCGCCCCGTCACGGGACGATGATTAACCCCCGCGCCAGTGTGGCTGGTATCGATGCCGCAAACGGTCAGTGCTGGTATGAGATTCGCGCACTGGCTGCAGGGCGCGTGGAAATATTTCTCTATGACGTGATCGGCGGCTGGGGGATTACCGCTCAGCAGTTCGTCTCCGACTGTAAGGAGGCCGGGGTGTTTGAGGCCAGCGCCGTCGATCTGCATATCCACAGCCCGGGCGGCGATGTGATGCAGGGATTTGCAATCTTTAACACCTTGTCCCGTCTGAAGGCGAAGCTGGATATCTGGGTGGACGGCGTGGCTGCCAGTATGGCTTCAATGATTGTCTGCCTGCCCGGTGCCACGGTGCATATGCCGGAAAACGCCTGGCTGATGGTACACAAGCCGTGGGGCGGGATCGCCGGGGATTCCGATGATATGCGTGATTACGCTGCCTGGCTTGATCGTAATGAAGCGCTGATGCTCAGTGCCTACATGAACAAGACCGGGCTGGGGCAGGAAGAACTGGAGGCGATGCTGAAAGCTGAAACCTGGCTTAATGGCGCGGAGGCGGTGGAAAAAGGTTTCGCTGACACGCTTGAACCAGAACTGCAGGCCGCGGCCTGTGTGAATCAAAATAAACTGAAGGATTACCAGAATATGCCAGAACAGATTAACAACCTTTTTGGGCCGCG
>NZ_CAMSEL010000065.1:0-1230 GCF_947057495.1 Citrobacter sp. Marseille-Q5395
GTGAATCGCCACGCGTTTAACAGACACCTCAGAGTCATTTAAGATGACTTAAAGAGAGGTGCCCATGAGCGGTAAGCGTTATCCTGAAGAGTTTAAAACTGAAGCAGTCAAACAGGTTGTTGATCGCGGTTATTCTGTTGCCAGCGTTGCAACACGTCTCGATATCACCACCCACAGCCTTTATGCCTGGATAAAGAAGTACGGTCCGGATTCTTCCACTAATAAAGAACAGTCAGATGCTCAGGCCGAGATCCGCCGTCTCCAGAAAGAGCTGAAACGGGTTACCGACGAACGGGACATATTAAAAAAAGCCGCGGCGTACTTCGCAAAGCTGTCCGACTGAGGTACGCCTTTATCCGTGACAACTCCTGTTGCTGGCCTGTTCGCCTGCTCTGTCGGGTGCTGGATGTTCATCCCAGTGGTTTTTACGCCTGGCTTCAGCAGCCGCATTCACAACGCCATCAGGCAGACCTGAGACTGACAGGACAGATTAAACAGTTCTGGCTGGAATCGGGATGCGTCTATGGTTATCGCAAAATCCATCTGGATCTGCGTGACAGCGGGCAACAGTGCGGAGTAAACAGAGTCTGGAGACTGATGAAACGTGTCGGAATAAAGGCTCAGGTCGGATACCGAAGCCCGCGGGCACGTAAAGGCGAGGCCAGTATCGTGTCACCCAACAGGCTCCAGCGACAGTTCAATCCGGATGCTCCTGATGAGCGTTGGGTAACGGACATAACCTACATCAGGACCCACGAAGGCTGGCTGTATCTTGCCGTTGTTGTTGATCTGTTCTCACGCAAAATTATCGGCTGGTCCATGCAATCCCGGATGACAAAGGACATTGTCCTGAACGCACTGCTGATGGCTGTATGGCGGCGTAATCCCGAAAAACAGGTGCTGGTTCATTCGGATCAGGGCAGTCAGTACACAAGCCATGAGTGGCAGTCGTTCCTGAAATCACACGGCCTGGAGGGTAGCATGAGCCGTCGCGGTAACTGCCATGATAATGCGGTTGCAGAAAGTTTTTTCCAGTTGTTGAAACGTGAACGGATAAAGAAAAAGATCTACGGAACGCGGGAAGAAGCCCGCAGTGATATTTTTGATTACATCGAAATGTTTTATAACAGTAAGCGTCGGCATGGTTCTAGCGAACAGATGTCACCGACAGAATATGAAAACCAGTATTATCAACGGCTCGGAAGTGTCTAGATTATCCGTGGCGATTCA
>NZ_CAMSEL010000066.1:0-1222 GCF_947057495.1 Citrobacter sp. Marseille-Q5395
GCGGAAGCGATGGAGATTTTTATGCATCACTTTGAAACCGACATTCGCGGGCGCGTAAAAGCCCGTATTTCTGTCTGAGGTAACGAACGATGGCCGAGCCACTGTTGCTGGGGCGGTATCACGATGCCGTGACTGACGCATTAAAAAAAATCGGATGGGTGCGTGATGCCGGTGCGTATCCGGAACGAAATGTTCCCCGCTTTTCGGGCCTGACCACGCCCGCGGTGTATTTCTCGATTAACAGCTGGGAACAGGGCGGAGGTAATGAGGGGCAACTGGGCGTTAATTTAACCTGTGATCTCTTCGTGGTGGTGGATGCTGCCGGATCGGGTGTGAGTCAGCCTGAGATTTTTGTCAGAACCGCTGCGGCCGATATTACCCAATGGATTGACGGGCAGCAGTTTGGTCTGGGCCATATTGAGCCTGCGGTTTTCACCACGGCTGAACGTGATGAGTTTGATCCGCGAATGGATGATTATCTGGTCTGGCGTATTTCATTCACCCAGGCGGCTGCATTTGGTACTGACCCCTTTGCAAACAATGGCATGCCTCTGCAGCAGGCCTGGCTGGGTGCTGCACCTGATACGGGCCGTAATCATGTGGATGACTATCAGCTTATCCAGGAGGCTCAGCCCGATGAGTGATATCGCAGGCGACCTGCAGCGCAGACTGGCGAACCTTGTCCGGCGCGGCGTTATCCATTCCGTCAGGCACGATCGCATCCCAAAATGCCGGGTGGATTTGGGGGATATCATCACGACCTGGCTGCCGTTGTGCCAGGGGTTTTCAGGAACCAACCGGGCGGATTCAAATCCTTATGCCGTGGGGGATGCGGTTACGGTCCTGTCCGAAGCCGGAGAGCTCAACAACGGACGGGTGTTTCCTGGCTGGAACACGGGAAAGCTGCCTGTGCCGGAAGGAAGTGACAGCGAGCACATTACCCGTTACAGCGACGGGACCGAGATCCGTTATGACAGGAACGCGCATGCCCTGACGATTACGCTGGCTGATGGTGGAACTTACAAAATTGTCGGTAAAGGCACGCTGGATGGTCCGGTTGAAATTACCGATACCCTGACAGTTCAGGGCAAAACTCAGATTAATGCTGACACGTCGGTTGCAGGGAATATCGGGGCGTCAAAGGAGATAACGGATAAATCCGGCAGCATGAGCAAGATACGTGAAGTCTTTAACAACCACGATCACCGCGGCGACAGCGGCG
>NZ_CAMSEL010000067.1:0-1104 GCF_947057495.1 Citrobacter sp. Marseille-Q5395
CGGTCGCAGAAATTTCCGGGCAACTGGGAAATGAACTAGCGCCAGATATCCGTAACCTGACGAATGATCTTGCCGACTGGTTCAAAGGTGGCGGGATCAAGCGCATTGTGACTTTCCTGCGAAATGACCTTTATCCCGGCGTTCTGTCGTTCGGGCAGGGGGTGGTTTTTGTCGGCAAAATTATTTATGCGTTGGCAAAAAAAATGTCCTGGTTGCTGCCGGATGACCGGAATGACCAGCGTGACGTCCTCAAAACGCTTGCGGCAAATGGGGTAGAAAGAGCGCGTTTCAGGGCCAGCCAGAATGGACAGGGGGAATGGTTTGACCAGCAACTGAAAGAGCGCCCGGACCTGCCGCAAAAAGTTAAGCACTCCTGGGAATCCACCCGGGGATTGTTTGGCTTTGATTCTGATGATGAAACATTTAACAAATCGCTTGATAAATATCTGTCACCGGAAGGCGGCGACTCGCTTTTAAACTGGAATGCGGCGCTACAGCAAAACAAGGACCATGTCGCGCAAACCGTTAAAGAGGAACCTGAAAGCAGTGCCGGAGCCTGGGATAATTACGCGCATGAGCCGGTAACATCTGCCAGTCAGTGGGAAAGAGAACCATCAGTACTGACGTACAGCCAGGGGGAAGGAGAAAGCGCCCGCGCAGGGGATAAGTATCCGAATGTTCCCCTTTTTCCCGCCGGGCAGCAGGACAGGAATGTTACTGCAACAGACAGTTCACCTGCTGAGCCGGTGATTCTGAAAGACGAGAGCACGGGCGGTTACTGGGAAAGTCTGCTTCAGAAAATGGATGTACTGGATAAGCAGCCGCCATCACGGCAGATAACCGATAACCGCAAATTTGAGTACCACTTCGAAATTAATGCCGCGCCGGGACAGGATGAGAAAGCCATTGCCGATGAAGTGACCACGGTGACGAAAAACAATTCTGCCTTTAATGGTGATAACAGCCTTCTGGATGGAGGACTTGTCTGGTGAGTGAAATTATCCCGATATTTGAAGATTCCGGCCAGCGCGGTGCAGGCGCATTACGGGGTGGGCAGGAAGCCCGCGTGATGATGATGCTGGGGAATTTCGCCTTTTCGATTGA
>NZ_CAMSEL010000068.1:0-1104 GCF_947057495.1 Citrobacter sp. Marseille-Q5395
CGGTCGCAGAAATTTCCGGGCAACTGGGAAATGAACTAGCGCCAGATATCCGTAACCTGACGAATGATCTTGCCGACTGGTTCAAAGGTGGCGGGATCAAGCGCATTGTGACTTTCCTGCGAAATGAGCTTTATCCCGGCGTTCTGTCGTTCGGGCAGGGGGTGGTTTTTGTCGGCAAAATTATTTACGCGCTGGCTAAAAAACTGTCCTGGTTGCTTCCGGATGAACGAAATGACCAGCGCGATGTATTGAAAACGCTGGCTGGTAACGGAATGAATATGGCTCGCCTCAGAGCTGAGCAGACAGGCCAGGGAGAATGGTTTTCGCAGCAACTGGCAACTCATCCTGACTTGCCAGAAAAAGTAAAAGAGTCATGGAACGATACCCGTGGATGGTTCGGTCCTGACAGCGACGATGAGGCGTTTAACAAATCGCTTGATAAATACCTGTCACCGGAAGGCGGCGATTCGCTTTTAAACTGGAATGCGGCGCTACAGCAAAATAAGGACCATGTCGCGCAAACCGTTAAAGAGGAACCGGAAAGCAGTGCCGGAGCCTGGGATAATTACGCGCATGAGCCGGTAACATCTGCCAGCCAGTGGGAAAGAGAACCATCAGGGCTGACGTACAGCCAGGGGGAAGGAGAAAGCGCCCGCGCAGGGGAAAAGTATCCGAATGCTCCCCTTTTTCCCGCCGGGCAGCAGGACAGGAATGTTACTGCAACAGACAGTTCACCTGCTGAGCCGGTGATTCTGAAAGACGAGAGCACGGGCGGCTACTGGGAAAGTCTGCTTCAGAAAATGGATGTACTGGATAAGCAGCCGCCATCACGGCAGATAACCGATAACCGCAAATTTGAGTACCACTTCGAAATTAATGCCGCGCCGGGACAGTATGAGAAAGCCATTGCCGATGAAGTGACCACGGTGACGAAAAACAATTCTGCCTTTAATGGTGATAACAGCCTTCTGGATGGGGGACTTGTCTGGTGAGTGAAATTATCCCGATATTTGAAGATTCCGGCCAGCGCGGTGCAGGCGCATTACGGGGTGGGCAGGAAGCCCGCGTGATGATGATGCTGGGGAATTTCGCCTTTTCGATTGA
>NZ_CAMSEL010000069.1:0-1081 GCF_947057495.1 Citrobacter sp. Marseille-Q5395
ACACCCGCATTGTGATAATCCAGTGTGGTACCGTCCTGCTGATAGTTATTCGCCATGTTTTTTCTCCATAAAAGGAAAAGGCGACCAGCGCCGCCTTCAGGGATAAAAAAACCGCCAGGCGGCGGTCATTATTTTTTGGTGACTTTAACCAGCCCGCGCCAGTCGAGCGGAGCCACCCCCGCATCAATGCGCACCTTGAATGCGGCGCCGTCCACAGTGAAGCCCTGCTGCTGTTCCAGATATGGCGTGTCGATACCGTCGAGATACGCCACTTCAATGGTGTCGCGCCCCTGCGCAGCAGTCAGGTAATAATCGGTCGGGCTGCTGTCATCCAGGCGGGCCTCAGAAGCCACGGTCACAAAGTTCTGGATCGGGTTAACGATCCCGCTGTTCGCGTCTGCACCCGGTACACTGGCGGATTTAATCAGCTGATTTGCCCGTGACTCAATTGCCACTGGCGTCAGCATGTAGGCCGGACGAATATTCAGACGGCGATCGCCGGATTTTTGCAGCAGCATTGCCTTACGCGCAGTATCCAGCCCTTCAATAGTCAGATCGGCTGTAACAAGGTTCCCGTGATCGGCGTGGAACAACGGCTTATCGTCCGACATTTTCGGGTTGCTGGTCAATACCGCCCAGACCAGATCGCCGACAGTGGCTCGCGCAGCAAGCCCCATTGCCTGAGGGATACGCGTCAGCATATCCAGGTCGTCGTTGATAATAGTCTGGCGGTCAATGCTGAAAAGCTCACCATAGGTGGCCAGTGCAATAGGCTCACCACGATCTTTAATGGTGACATATTTATATTCCGCCCCGGCGCGAACCTTACGCAGCGATGCCAGTGATTCCAGGCCAACGCGGTGCGCGGTTTTGAAATCGGTCAGTGTGCCTTTACGGGTCCACTGTTCGAATGTTTCGCTGGCCTCATCCCAGCCAAGCAATGCCGCCTTATGTGCCACATCCATCAGGATATTGCCGAAATCGCTGCTGCTGTGGGTGAACGCCAGCCCAACCATCGCCTGTGCGGTACCGACACCAGAAATACCGATACCACGATCCACCAGCGAGGCGCGGGCCAGTT
>NZ_CAMSEL010000070.1:0-1070 GCF_947057495.1 Citrobacter sp. Marseille-Q5395
GCAACAACGCCCGCGCCAACGGTACGGCCGCCTTCACGGATTGCGAAACGCAGACCGTCGTCCATCGCGATCGGGTGGATCAGGGTAACAACCATTTTGATGTTGTCGCCCGGCATTACCATCTCTACGCCTTCTGGCAGTTCGATGGTACCAGTCACGTCAGTAGTACGGAAGTAGAACTGCGGACGGTAGCCTTTGAAGAACGGAGTATGACGGCCGCCTTCGTCTTTGGACAGAATGTACACTTCAGATTCGAACTTGGTGTGCGGCTTGATTGAACCCGGCTTAGCCAGTACCTGACCACGTTCGATTTCTTCACGTTTGATACCACGCAGCAGAACACCAACGTTCTCACCAGCACGGCCTTCGTCCAGCAGTTTGCGGAACATTTCAACGCCAGTACAGGTAGACTTAGCAGTCTCTTTGATACCAACGATTTCAACTTCTTCACCAACTTTGATGATACCGCGCTCTACACGACCGGTAACAACGGTACCACGACCGGAGATGGAGAATACGTCTTCGATAGGCAGCAGGAACGGCTTGTCAATCGCACGCTCTGGTTCCGGGATGTAAGAATCCAGGAAGCCAGCCAGTTCGATGATCTTTGCTTCCCACTCTGCATCGCCTTCCAGCGCTTTCAGAGCAGAACCACGAACGATCGGAGTGTCGTCGCCCGGGAAATCGTACTGAGACAGAAGTTCACGAACTTCCATTTCTACCAGTTCCAGCAGCTCTTCGTCATCAACCATGTCGCATTTGTTCAGGAACACGATGATGTACGGAACGCCTACCTGACGACCCAGCAGGATGTGCTCACGAGTCTGCGGCATCGGGCCGTCAGTCGCAGCAACAACCAGGATCGCGCCGTCCATCTGCGCAGCACCGGTGATCATGTTTTTAACATAGTCGGCGTGGCCCGGGCAGTCTACGTGCGCGTAGTGGCGAGTCGGGGTGTCATATTCAACGTGAGAAGTGTTGATGGTGATACCACGAGCTTTTTCTTCCGGAGCGTTATCGATCTGGTCGAAAGCACGAGCAGCACCGCCGTAGGTTTTAGCCAGAACGGT
>NZ_CAMSEL010000071.1:0-998 GCF_947057495.1 Citrobacter sp. Marseille-Q5395
GTAACCATCGGTCATTGAACAGGTTATTCCGTTTCGCTCATGAACTGACTGATAAAGTACCGAACAGTATTGCAGTCCTCTGTCAGAGTGATGTACCAGCGGACCTGTCGTTTTTCTCCGCCTCAGAGCCTGTCTGAACGCCTTTACCACGTTTTCTGTCTGCAGGTTTTCCCCGACATGGTAACCCACGATTTTTCTGGAGCAGGCATCGGTGACCAGACTCAGATAAGCCGTGCCGCTGCGCAGCGGAAGGTAAGTTATATCAGCGACCCAGACCTGCTCTGGCTCAAGGGGGGTAACCTGCTCAGGGCCGGGTTTCAGCAGATTAGGATGCCGGTAAAAGCGATGATGGCTGTTAGTGGTTTTGTGATATGCCCGTTTCACTGGCACCAGGAGCCGGTATTCATCCAGCAGGTTAAACAGACGGTCTCGTCCGATATTCAGCATTTTATCGGACTGAGTGTTCAGCAGATAGTGCAGTTTACGCGTACCGATTCGCGGCTGACGACACCTGACTCGGGCAACAAACTCAAGAACCTGAGCATGATGTTCCTGTCTTTTTATGCGTCTTGTGTTGTCCTGATACCACGCCTGTCTGCTGTGCCCCAGGAACTGGCATGCACGCGTAACAGTTATTTTTGGGGCCGGACTTTGCGCGAGGACTTGCCGGGCCGCTTTTTTACAACGCTCACCCCGTAATCATTTTTCAGGACGTTGATAACCGACTCAAAAAACTCAGCTTTCTGGTTCGCCAGCTCAAGCTGTTCTTCAAGTTCCCTGATTCTTTGCTCGGGTGTAAGCGGGATAATCGTCTGAGCCACAGGCAGTTTCCTCTTCACCAGGTCAGGAAGTCCGGGACTCCAGTCAAGTCGGCCATACTTACGCAACCAGACAAGAACGGTGGAGCGCCCCTGAATACCATACCGCTGCTGGGCCTGTTTATAGGTCATCTCGCCTTTTTCAACCTGCTCAACAACAGCTATTTTAAAGGATAGAGG
>NZ_CAMSEL010000072.1:0-986 GCF_947057495.1 Citrobacter sp. Marseille-Q5395
CTGCGTTTGCTGCCGGGTTACGCGCCCGCATCGACTTTGAAAAAGGCTGGTGGTGGAGCAAGTCGAACCAGGACATCAACAACATCCTCGGTGTTGAGCAGATCGATGAATTTATCCTCGGGGATGAGAACTGCGATGCAAACCTGCTCAACATGCAGAACGTGTCCACCATTATCCGCCGGGCGGGTTTTAAACACTGGGGTAACCGCCTGTGTGCTACCAATCCACAGTGGCGTTTTGAATCTGTCCGTCGTACTGCTGATGTTATTGAGGACAGCATTCAGGAAACCATGCTGGAGTATGTTGACCGCCCACTGGACCGGGAAAATGCGGATGACATTATCGGTACCATCAATGCCTATATGCGGCACCTGGTCGGTCTTGGCGCCATATTCGGTGGGCGGGCCTGGCTGGATGAAGAACTGAACACCGCGGAAACCATGGCGTCGGGTGTCCTGTACATCAATTATGACTTTGGTCCGAAATCGCCGACTGAACTTATCAGCCTGCGCGTCCGGGTGAACAATAACTATGCGCTTGAGGAGATGCTTGCAGCATGAGCGATAAAAACACACTACGCGTCTGGACCTTCTTCCGGCAGGGGATCCGTATTCAGGGGGCGCATGAATTTACGCCGCCGTCTCTGGCTATTGTTAAAACGGATTTGCGTACCGGCGCACAGGATGCGCCAACTCCGGTTGATGACGGCATGGAAGCACTGACCTGTCAGGTTAAATTTTATGGGATAGATACGGATATGCTGGCCAGCTTTGGTTTTGTCAGCGGCAGCCGTTCACGCTTTACGGCTTATCAGGGCTATCTCGGTAACGGCACTGCGCGCGGTACGGTTGAGGAAATCGAGGGGTTTGTACAGACCGTCACGCCGGATGCGCGCAGTAAGGACACGCTTTCCGAAAATGCCGTGACGGTTGATATTGCCGTCAGCTACTACCGTCAGTCACTGGACGGGCGCGAACTGTTCGCCA
>NZ_CAMSEL010000073.1:0-986 GCF_947057495.1 Citrobacter sp. Marseille-Q5395
TGGCGAACAGTTCGCGCCCGTCCAGTGACTGACGGTAGTAGCTGACGGCAATATCAACCGTCACGGCATTTTCGGAAAGCGTGTCCTTACTGCGCGCATCCGGCGTGACGGTCTGTACAAACCCCTCAATTTCCTCAACCGTACCGCGCGCAGTGCCGTTACCGAGATAGCCCTGATAAGCCGTAAAGCGTGAACGGCTGCCGCTGACAAAACCGAAGCTGGCCAGCATATCCGTATCTATCCCATAAAATTTAACCTGACAGGTCAGTGCTTCCATGCCGTCATCAACCGGGGTGGGCGCATCCTGTGCGCCGGTACGCAAATCCGTTTTAACAATAGCCAGAGACGGCGGCGTAAATTCATGCGCCCCCTGAATACGGATCCCCTGCCGAAAGAAGGTCCAGACGCGTAGTGTGTTTTTATCGCTCATGCTGCAAGCATCTCCTCAAGCGCATAGTTATTGTTCACCCGGACGCGCAGGCTGATAAGTTCAGTCGGCGATTTCGGACCAAAGTCATAGTTGATGTACAGGACACCCGACGCCATGGTTTCCGCTGTGTTCAGTTCTTCATCCAGCCAGGCCCGCCCACCGAATATGGCGCCAAGACCGACCAGTTGCCGCATATAGGCATTGATGGTGCCGATAATGTCGTCTGCATTTTCCCGATCCAGTGGGCGGTCAACATACTCGAGCATGGTTTCCTGAATGCTGTCCTCAATAACATCAGCAGTACGGCGGACAGATTCAAAACGCCACTGTGGATTGGTAGCACACAGACGGTTCCCCCAGTGTTTAAAACCCGCCCGGCGGATAATAGTGGACACGTTCTGCATGTTGAGCAGGTTTGCGTCGCAGTTTTCATCCCCGAGGATAAATTCATCGATCTGCTCAACACCGAGGATGTTGTTGATGTCCTGGTTCGACTTGCTCCACCACCAGCCTTTTTCAAAGTCGATGCGGGCGCGTAACCCGGCAGCAAACGCAG